>NZ_VMNX01000093.1 GCF_009377235.1 Streptomyces acidicola | reverse complement strand
CGCGGCATTGCCACCCGCTATGACAAGACCCCCGAGAGCTACCTTGCCGGACTCCACCTACGAGGCGCCGTCATCTGGATCCGCAGCCTTCAGCCAAGTCGCTGATCACGACTCCGTACAGGCCCTAGTACGGTCGGAGCATGACGGCCGCCCCGATCGATGCCACCACCCGCCGCAGTGAGGACGTCGTGCGGCGCTACCTCCGCGTCTTCGAGACCCAGGAAGTCGCCGAACTGAAGGAACTGGTCGCCGAGGACGTGCTCATCCATGCCGCCGGCCGGCACGTGCGCGGACGCCACTACCCGGAGGGCTCGGTACTGACCCCGGGCCTTTCCCGCTGCCGCGTCCATGTGGACGACCTGTTCGCGGCCGGCGACCGCGTCACCACCGCCTTCACCCTGACGTACACCCACGACCGCACCGGCCGCGACCTCACCATGACCGGCATCAGGTCCTACCGCCTCCAGGACGGAGTGATCGTCGAGTTCTGGGGGGAGACCGACCTGTACGGCCTGCTCCGGCAGGCCGGGCTGGTGCCCGAGGAGATTCCGGCGTTCTGACCGCGGCGCCCGCGCTTCGGGGCCTCCGGCATCCAAGACTCCAGAGAGCGCTCTCAAGTGACGCCCCCTCCAGAGCTATCCTGACCGGCAGCCGCTCTGGAGGAGAGTCCCGAAGTGTCCGAGGTAACGTCGCGTCCCACGCTGGAGGCCGTGGCAGCGCGGGCGGGGGTGTCGCGGGCGACCGTGTCACGGGTCGTCAACGGGGGCGAGGGCGTGCGGGAACCGCTCGTTGAGCGGGTACGCAGAGCCGTCGAGGAACTCGGCTACGTGCCGAACCAGGCGGCCCGGAGCCTGGTCACCCGGCGGCACGACGCCGTCGCCGTCGTGATCGCCGAGCCCGAGACCAGAGTCTTCGCCGACCCGTTCTTCGCCCTCCAGCTGCGCGGCATCGGAAAGGAGCTGACCGCGCACGACTCCCAGCTCGTGCTGCTGCTCACCGAAGGGCGCGACGATCACGTACGCGTCGGACGGTACCTCGCCGGCGGACACGTCGACGGCGCGCTCGTCTTCTCGCTGCACCTCGACGACCCGCTGCCCGGACTGATCCACGGGGCGGGCGTACCGACCGTGTTCGGCGGGCGGCCCGGCTGGGGCGACGGCGTGCCCGACGTCGTGTATGTGGACAGCGACAACCGCGGTGGCGCTCGGGACGCCGTCCGGCATCTCGTCGGGCTCGGCCGCACCCGTATCGGCCACATCACCGGTCCCCTCGACCAGACCTCCGCCGTCGACCGGTTCCAGGGGTTCCGGGACGTCATGGTGGACGCCGGTCCGCGGATGGTCGTCGAGGGCGACTTCACGCCCGCGGGCGGCGAGAGCGCCATGCGGGAGCTCCTGGACCGCTGCCCGGACCTGGACGCCGTTTTCGCCGCCAACGACCTCTCCGCCTCGGGCGCCCTGCGTGCTCTGCGGGAGCGCGGACGCAGGGTCCCCGACGACGTCGCCGTCGTCGGCTTCGACGACATGCTGCCGGTCGCCGAACAGACCGACCCTCCCCTCACGACGATCCGTCAGGACATCGAGGAGATGGGCCGGCTGATGGCACGCCTGCTGCTGGGCGGGCTGGAGCCCCGAGGGGCGGGGCGGGAGGCCACGAGCGCGCCCTCCAGCGTCGTCCTGCCGACCACACTGGTGCGCCGCGCCTCCGCCTGAGCGCGCGCCGCAACCGCACAGTGGTCGCCCGGACGGGTTTCACGGCGGTGAACCCGCGAGCCTTCTGGCCTCAGCTCTGCTGCGGCACGCTCCTGATCACCGCGAACCGCGCTCCGTACGGGTCGGCGAACTCGGCGATGCGGCCGACGCCCTGCAGGTCGGTCGCGGGGAGGCGGACCGTGCCGCCCAGCTCCTGCGCTCTGACGGCCGTGGCGTCCGTGTCCGGGACCTCGAAGTACGGCAGCCAGGCTGCGGCCTCCGTCCTGGCCGGGGCGTCCTCCAGCGGGACGATGCCGCCGAACATGGCGTCCATCTCGGTGCCCGCCGGGTGGACCGTGGTGTACATGCCTCCGGGGAACGCGACGGCCGAGGTCTCCCAGCCGAGCACGGCGTTGTAGAACCCGGCGGCCGCCGGAAGGTCCGGCGTGTACAGCTCCACCCAGCACAGCGAGCCCTGGTCCCGCACGACATCGAGGCCCTTGGTGGCCGCGGGCTGCCAGACACCGAAGGGCACGCCCGCCCGGTCGGCGAGGATGGCCATGCGGCCCTGGTCCAGCACGTCCATGGGCTGCGCGAGCACCCTCCCGTGCGCCTGCTCGACCGCCTTCGCCGTGGCGTCCGCGTCCGGCGTCTGGAAGTACACCGTCCAGGAAGGTGGCCCCTGCTCCGGGGTGGTCCGCATACCGCCCGCCACGGTCTTCCCGTCGAGCTGGAAGAAGCCGTAGCCGCCGGTCTCGGGCGGGCCCGGCCGGAACTGCCAGCCGAAGAGTCCGCCGTAGAAGGCCGAGGCGCCGTCGAGGTCGGGAGTGCCGAGATCGAGCCAGTTCGGGGCGCCGGTGACATAGCGCGTGGTGAGCATGTGCGCACTCCTTCGAAGGGCCCATTGCCTGCACTGCCGAGTCTCGCACCGCCCACTGACGATCGCCGCCGGGACGCTGCCGCTGCGACTGCACCCGGTGACGTTCGGTAATCAGGCGAGGAGGGACCCGTGTGCGAGCGACCCGCGCGCCGCCGTGCGTCCGTCTGGCCCTCGGGTCCATCATCGGGTGTCCGCAGCGGCGACACGGGATCTGCCGCGCACGATGGACGGTGTCGTTGATCCTGCGTTGATCGAACGTTTTTCGCCGCGCGACACCATCTCGACCATGCACACCGACACACCCACCCAGCCGGACCTGGCCTGGCAGGAGCAGGCGCTGTGCGCACAGCTGGGGGCCGACTTCTTCTTTCCCGAGCCGGGCAGCTCGGTGCGGGAGGCGAAGCTCATCTGCGGCATGTGCGAGACGCGCTCCGCCTGCCTGGAGTTCGCGCTGGCCAACGACGAGCGCTTCGGCGTCTGGGGCGGCCTCTCCGAGCGGGAACGACTGCATCTCAAGCGCACCGATCCACGCTGACGAGCGTCACCGAGACCTCACTGTCACCCGTACGTCACCGTGAACTGCCGTATTTCCCGCGCACGCGCCCCGTCCCGCAGGCACAATCCAGCGCATGCCCAGCACCCCGCAGACGGTCGAC
Organism: Streptomyces acidicola; assembly: GCF_009377235.1. Classification (GTDB taxonomy): domain Bacteria; phylum Actinomycetota; class Actinomycetes; order Streptomycetales; family Streptomycetaceae; genus Streptomyces; species Streptomyces acidicola. Next base: position 30,623 of record NZ_VMNX01000093.1, on the reverse strand, counting down.
GGCCTGCGACACGTCCTCGACCCGCTCCCGCACCCGCAACGCATGCGTGAACTCGCCCGGCGTGTGAGGGACATGGAGCGGCCACTGCGTCCCCTGCTGGAGGAACTCGACAGGCGCGGGCCCTATGAGCGTGGCATCGCCGTCGTGGCCGCGTCCGTCGCGCGGGACGCCGAGTGGATCGCCGTACGGATCGCCGACCCCGACCCGTATGTGCGTGGACACGCGCTGCGCGTCGCCGACAGCCTCCAGGTCCCGGACTCCTTCTACGAGTCCGCGCTGGCCGACGCGCCCGAAGTCGTCCGCCGCGAGCTGCTGCGCGCCGTCGTCGCCGGGCGGCGCACCGCGCTCGCCGACCGGATGGCCGACCGTCTGCGGCGCGAGTGGGGCGACACCGAGGCGGCTCGCCTGCTGCCCGCCTGCTCCCCACAGACGGCCGCCCGGCTGCTGCCCGAGCTGTTCCACGCGGTGACCGGCTGGCGCACCCTCGCCAAACGGCACCCGGGGACACTGCTCGACGTGGCGGAACGGGAGGTGGCCGCGCTGCCCGAGGCATTGCGCGACGCCTGGTGGTCCCGGTACGCGGTGGCCCTGGCCGCCGTGACACCCGCCGAACCCCTGCGCGTGCTCGACCTCCTCGAACGGCTCGGGCCCGCGGTGCTGCCGAACGAACTCCGGGACCACGTAAGCGCGTTCGCGTCCGCCGATCCGGCGCGGGTGGTGCGGCTGCTGCTGACCCCGGCCTGGTCCGGAGCGCTGGGCGCCCACTCCATGAGCGGGACCGTGCTGCGCGCGCTGGCCCGCTCCGGTGCCCCCGAACTCGTCGCGTACGGCAGGACACTGGCACCGAACGGCGGTCTGCCGCCACTGCTCAGGGCGATGCCCCCCGCCCGACGGCACTCCTTCTGCACGGAGGTCCACGAAGGCCGGGGCCCCGGGAACATGGACGCGGCCCTGCTCGAAGCGCTGCCCCGCGGTGCCGCCGCCCACGAGGCCCGCGCGATGGCCGACGTGCTGCGGGAGAAGGGCGGACGATGGAACGCCCTGCTCCGCGTCGAATGCCAGCTGCCCGTCGCCGAGGTCCGGGACCGGCTCGTCGAGGCCACCCGGCGGCCGGCCGCCGAGGACCGTGCCGAAGCCTGGCAGCTGCTGATCCGCAACGCGGTCCGCTCCGGCGATCCCGCCGCCGTCGCCTCGGCCCTGGCGGAGATGGGACGGCTGCGGGGCGAACAGGACCCGGTGCGGTCGGCCGCGCTCGACGAACTGGCCCGCGCCCGGCCCGCGTTGTTCACCGAGGACGCCGAACCGCACCTCGACCGCATCGCCGTCGACGCCGTTCAGGCCCCGGACTCCTCGCCGGACACCCGGCGGCACCTCAGCCGGCTCGCCGTCTCCGTACTGCGTGAGCACGCCGCGAACGGGCGGCGCGATCTGGTCAACTGGGCGCTGCGCACCCTCGTCCGCATCTCCGGCAACACCGGCGGCACGGGCCGTGATCTCCTCGGCCGGCTCGACCAGACCCTCCGCCACGGCCAGGAACACCAGGTGTACGTGGCGCTGCGCCCCTGGATCGAGGCGGGCGCCGAGAAGGCCGACTACGGACTCGCGTTCGCGCTCGCCCGCGCCGTGGGCCGACGCGCCGCCGGCATGCCCGAACTGCAGGAACTTCTGTGGCAGGCCATCCGCTACGGCAGCGACTCGACCGCGCGCGAGGCCATCGTGCTGTGGCTGGAGCCGCCCGCGAGCCGGGACGAGCGGGTGGCCCGCGTCCTGTCGCTGGAGCCGTCCGCCGGTGTGCTGCCGTCCGTGCGGCGGGCCGTCGTCCGACGCCGCACCGACCTGCTCGACCCGCTGCTGGCCGTCACCCCGCCCTACGGGCGCTTCCTGACCAAGGAGGCCTGGTGGACCCTCCGCGTGGACCGGAACGTGCGGCGCTGGGTGCCTCGTCAACAGCAGTCAGCGGCACGGCAGTTGACGGCGTCCGCCGAGGACACCGGGCTCACCCTGTACCAACGGGCCGTGGCCGTCGGGCAGAGCGCGCTCGTGCCGGGCATAGGCGCCGGCCTCCTGCGCCGCTGGACCGGTTCCTCCGAGGTCGTCCTCGCCGAGGCGGCCCTCGCCGCGCTCGCCCGCACCGACCGTCCCGCCGACGCGCTGCCCGAGCTGCTGGCCCACGCGGGCGACGACCGGGCACGGGTCGCGGTGTACGCGGCCGCGCAGGCGTCCCGGTACGCGCCGCCGTCCGTCCTCGCCGAGCAGCTCCGGGCGTTGCTGCTCACCCCGGAGGCCAAGGTCACCAGCCGCAAGGAGGCGGCACGCCTGGCCGCCGTACGGCTGCCGGTACCCCGGGCGGCGGAACTGCTCACCGAGGCGTACGCGTGGCCCGCCGCTCACGCCGACGTGCGCTCCGCCTGCGTGGCCTTCGCGGAATCCCTGCTCGCCGAGGACACGGTGTGGGCGATGCTGGCCGACGCCGCGGGCGCCGGGCCCGTCCTGCGCGCGGCCGTGCTGCATGTCGCGCCGCTGAACCTTCCCGCACCGCACCGGGAGCGGTATGCCCGCCTCGTGCGCGACGTCTGCGACACCGACGACCCGGAGACGGCGTCACTGGCCTTCGACGCGCTGGCCCGCTGGGCACGGTGGTCGCCGGACGCCCCTACGGTCCTGGCGGACGCCACCGCCGACCTGTCCGAACGTGTGTCCTGGCGTGCCGCGGCGAGCGGCCTGGTGACGGCCGCCGTGGGGTCGGCGCGAGGTGCCGAGGGACTGCGGAGAGCGCTGCGCACGCTGGCCGAGTCCGACATCGGGGCCGACGCCGAGGAGCGCCGCGACCGTCCCGCCCGCCGACGCGTCGAGCACCTCGTCCGCCAACTCGCCCACCAGGCCCGGCCGGCCCCGCACCCGGTCCGCCCGGCGGCCCTCGCCGCGAGCGAACTCCTTGCCGCGTACGACGACTTCGTGCCGCAGGCAGCCGCCATCGCCGCGTTCCACCTGGACCTGGACACCGACCCGGAGCATCTGCATCGCCTGGCCGCGCTCACGGAGAACCGCCCGGCACTCGCCGACCGTACGGCCCGCGCCGTCGGCGAACGGCTGCGGGGCAGGGCCCACGAGGGCGACCCCGGGACCCTCCTGCCCGTCGCCCGTGGCCTGGCCGTCCACGGTGGTCACGCCCAGGGACTGCTCGCCGTGGCCCTCACCGGTGCTCTCGGCGCCCGCGCGGGCTGGCCCGGCCCCTGGCGCGACCAGCTCAGGGCGCTGCGCCGCCACCCGGTGCCCGATGTGCGGGACGCGGCACTGGCCGAGGTGACGGCGTACGAGTGAGCGGACCAGGGGGCGCGGCGGCCTCACGGAACGCGGATGCCCCGCCTCGACCGAGGCGGGGCATCCGCGGGCGTCGTGCGTGAACTGTCGTCACGCCCCGGCGCGTGCCGCCATCCGGGCCTTGCGCGCCGCGAGCTTCTCGTCGAACTTCAGGGCCTCCGCGTCCAGTCCGCCCATGTAGAGCCCCAGCTCCTCCTGCGCCTTCTGGCCCTCGGGGCCCAGCCCGTCGATCTCCATGACCTTCAGGAAGCGCAGCACCGGCTGGAGCACGTCGTCGTGGTGGATCCGCATGTTGTAGACCTCGCCGATGGCCATCTGGGCGGCGGCGCGCTCGAAGCCGGGCATGCCGTGGCCGGGCATGCGGAAGTTGACGACGACGTCGCGGACCGCCTGCATCGTCAGGTCGGGCGCGAGCTCGAACGCCGCCTTCAGCAGGTTCCGGTAGAACACCATGTGCAGGTTCTCGTCCGTGGCGATGCGCGCCAGCATGCGGTCGCAGATCGGGTCGCCGGACTGGTGACCGGTGTTGCGGTGCGAGATACGGGTGGCGAGCTCCTGGAACGCGACGTACGCGATCGAGTGCAGCATCGAGTGCTTGTTGTCCGACTCGAAGCCCTCGCTCATGTGGGCCATGCGGAACGCTTCGAGCTTGTCCGGGTCGACCGCACGCGACGCGAGCAGGTAGTCGCGCATCACGATGCCGTGCCGGCCCTCCTCGGCGGTCCAGCGGTGCACCCAGGTGCCCCAGGCGCCGTCACGGCCGAACAGCGAGGCGATCTCGTGGTGGTAGCTGGGCAGGTTGTCCTCGGTGAGCAGGTTCACCACCAGCGCGATACGGCCGATCTCGGTGACCTTGGACTGCCCCTTCTCCCAGGCCTCGCCGTCCTCGAAGAAGCCGGGGAAGTTACGCGCGTCGCTCCACGGCACGTACTCGTGCGGCATCCAGTCCTTGGTGACCTTCAGATGCCGGTTGAGCTCCGTCTCGACCACTTCCTCCAGGGCGTACAGCAGTCGTGCGTCGGTCCAGGTGGACGGGCTGCCAAGGTGGGGGGAAGTGATCGACACGGTAACTCCAGGGGGACGAGAAGATCGTGCGTGGTCACGAGCGAGTGACCGAACCTACGGAATCGTAGGCTACGAGTCCGTAGGTTACGATGCCGTAGGTTAAGTGTGCTGTAAAGACCCCTGTTCAGCGGGTGTTCCCGCAGTGTCCCAGGGTGTTCACCGGGTCTGCTGAGGTGCCGGCAGACCCGCAGGTCCAGGGGCCGGGAGGCGAAGTGCCCGACCTGGTCAGGCGTACAGCTCCCGCAGCCGCACCGAGAGGCATGTCACACAGCCTTCGAGCTTCTCGAACTCGCTGATGTCCACGAGGACGGGCTCGTACCCGAGGTCCTCGTACAGGGCGGCGGTCTTGGGCGCGCTCGCCGCCATGAGCAGCTTGTCGCCGCCGAGCAGCACCACATGGGCGCCGGACTCCTCCGGCACGTGCAGGAAGCTCGGGAACAGCGTGAGCGAGTCCATCTTCGGGATGTGCCCGACGACCGTGCCGTCGGGCAGCGCGGTCACCGCCGACTTCAGGTGCAGCACCTTGTTCACGGGCACGGCCACCACCCGCGCCCCGAGCGGCTCGAACGCGGCCCTGAGCTGCTGCACCCCGGCCGCGTTGGTGCGTCCGCCGCGGCCCACGAAAACCGTGTCGCCGATCTTCAGGACGTCACCGCCGTCGAGGGTGCCCGGCGCCCAGATCCAGTTCACCGAGCAGCCGAGCGCGGCCACCGCCTCCTCGACGCCGTCGGTCTCGCCGCGCCGCGACTCGGCTCCGGACCGGGCGATGAGCGCGACGTTGCGGAACATCACGACCGTGTCCTCGACGAACACCGAGTCCGGGCAGTCGTCGGCGGGGTCCACCTCGACGGTCTCCCAGCCGTGCGCGCGCAGTGCCTCCGCGTACGCCTCCCACTGTTCGACCGCGAGTTCGACGTCGACCTTCGCGCGGTCGATGTGGGTGACCAGTCCCTCGGCCAGTTTCGGGCTGGGGCGGCGGATGAGGGCCTTCTTGCTGGGCACGGCAGATCTCCGTCTCGGGCGTTCTCGGGCAGGGCGTTCTTGGGGTGAGGCCCATCGGGATGCCGGACCATGATGCAGCCGTTGCCCACGCGAACAAAACCCTTGAGTAACAAGCGGGTATCCGCCGAGGTGACCCGCACTCAGCCGGCGGCCCGCCGCAGATGCTCAGCCGTGTACGAGTCCCGTACGTCCAGCAGCCGTTCCGGCGTCCCTTCGAAGATCACCCGGCCGCCGTCCCTGCCTCCGTCCGGACCCAGATCGACGATCCAGTCGGCGTGCGCCACCACCTCCAGGTTGTGCTCGACGACCACGACCGTGTCGCCCCCGTCGACCAGCCGGTCCAGCAGCGCGAGCAGACCCTCGACATCCGCCATGTGCAGCCCGGTCGTCGGTTCGTCGAGGACGTACACCGCACCCGTGCCGTGCTTGTTCTGTCGCCTCGCGGCACCGGCGTGCCCCTCCGGCTCGGGCAGCCGGGTCGCGAGCTTGATGCGCTGCCGTTCGCCGCCGGACAGCGTGGACAGCGGCTGCCCGAGCGTGAGGTACGTCAGCCCCACGTCCGGCAGGGCGCGCAGGCGTCGCCGTGCGCCCGGGTCGGTGAGGAAGCCCAGCGCCTGATCGGCCGTCATGTCCAGGACGTCGGCGATGGAGCGGCCGTCCACGGTCAGCCGCAGCACCTCCTCCCGGAAGCGCCGTCCCTCACAGTCGTGGCAGGTCGTGGTCACCGGGTCCATGAACGCCAGGTCGGTGTGGATGATCCCGCGCCCCTGGCACGTCCCGCACGCGCCCGACGAGTTGAAGCTGAACAGCCCCGCGTCGGCGCCCGTCTCCCGGGCGAAGACCTTCCGCACCGTGTCCATGACGCCGAGGTACGTCGCCGGAGTCGACCGCCCCGAGATGCCGACCGCCGACTGGTCCACGACCACGGCCCGCGGATGAGCCGCCACGAACGCGCCGGACACCAGAGAGCTCTTCCCGGACCCGGCGACTCCGGTGACCACTGTGAGCACCCCGGTCGGGAACTCCACGGTCACGTCCCGCAGGTTGTGCAGATCCGCGCCCTTCACCCACAGCCCGCCGGTCGGACGCCGGGGCTGCGCCTTGACCTTCGTACGGCGGCGCAGGCACCGTCCGGTCGGGGTGTCCGCGGTGGCCAGCTCCTCCGGAGTCCCCGCGAAGACGACCAGCCCGCCGTCGGCGCCCGCGCCCGGACCCATGTCCACGACGTGGTCGGCGAGCGCGATGACGTCCCGGTCGTGCTCGACGACCAGCACGGTGTTCCCCTTGTCCCGCAGCCGCAGCAGCAGATCGCCGAGGCGGCCCACGTCCCGCGGGTGCAGGCCGACGCTCGGCTCGTCGAAGATGTACGTCATCCCCGTCAGGCTCGACCCCAGGTGCCGTACCGTCTTCAGCCGCTGTCCCTCGCCGCCGGACAGCGTGGACGTCTCGCGGTCGAGACTGAGGTAGCCGAGGCCGATCGCGTCGATCCGCTCCAGCGCGGTGACGGCGGCCGAGGCGATCGGACCGGCCAGCGGATCGTCGATCTCCTTGAGGACGCCGATGAGGTCGGTGACCTGCATACGGGCGCAGTCGGCGATGGACAGGCCGCCCACACGCGTGGCGAGCGCCGCCGCGTTGAGGCGGGCGCCGTGGCACACCGGGCAGGTGTCCTCGACCAGGAAGCGCCGTACGAGGTCGCGGGTCTTCTGGCTCATGCCCGACAGGTCCCGCTTGAGGTACAGCCGCTCGAAACGGTCGGCGAGCCCTTCGTAGCCGGTGCTCCAGGTACCACCCGAGCTGGTGACCTCGACCTTGCTCCCGGGCGCGCCGCGCATCAGGAACTCCCGCTCGGCGTCGGTGAATTCCCCCACCGGCTTGTGCGGGTCGAGCTTGGGGGTGTTCGTGTAGACCTGCCCCTGCCAGGTGCCCGCGGCGAACGGCGGGAAGAGGATCGCGCCGTCCGCCAGGGACCGGGCGGGGTCGAGTACGCGGTCCCAGTCGGGAGCGACCGCCCGGCCGAGCCCGTCGCACCCGGGGCACATGCCCGACGGGTCGTTGAACGAGTACGCGGTCGCCGAGCCGGCGCTGGGCGTGCCGTGTCGGGAGAACAGCACCCGGAGCACCGAGTGGATGTCGGTCATGGTGCCGACCGTGGACCGGGAGTGGCCCCCGACCGGCCGCTGGTCGACGACGATCGCGGGGGAGAGGTCCTCGATGGCGTCGGCGTGCGGCCGTTCGTACTTGGGCAGCCGGTTGCGCACGAACCACGTGAACGTCTCGTTCAGCTGACGCTGCGACTCCACCGCGATCGTGTCGAAGACGACGGACGACTTTCCCGATCCCGACAGGCCGGTGAACACGGTCAGCCGGCCTTTCGGGATGCGGAGGGTGACGTCCTTGAGGTTGTTCTCGCGGGCTCCGGTGACGGTGATGAATTCGGGCATGCACCCGAAGCTAGGCGGGATACCCGACAGCTTCTGGCGTGATTTCCTTCAGCTCCCCCTCCTCCATCAGCAGCCAGCGGGTGATCCCGATCGACTCCAGGAACGGCAGGTCGTGACTGGCCACGATCAGCGCGCCCTCGTACGACTCCAGGGCCGTGGTGAGCTGCCGCACGCTCGCCATGTCCAGGTTGTTCGTCGGCTCGTCGAGCATCAGCAGCTGAGGCGCGGGCTCCGCCAGCATCAGCGCGGCCAGTGCCGCCCTGAAGCGTTCGCCGCCGGAGAGCGTCGCCGCCGGCTGGTCGGCCCGCGCCCCCTTGAACAGGAAGCGGGCCAGGCGCGCCCGGATGCGGTTGTTGGTGGCGCCCGGAGCGAACCGGGCCACGTTCTCCACGACCGTCCGGCCGTCGTCGAGCACATCGAGCCGCTGCGGCAGGAAGCGCAGCGGGACGTGCGCCGTCGTCTCGCCCGCCACCGGCTCCAGCTCGCCCGCGATCGTGCGCAGCAGCGTGGTCTTGCCCGCGCCGTTGCGCCCGATCAGCGCGATCCGCTCGGGCCCGCGCAGATCGAGGCCGCCGCGCACGCGCGCGCCGTACCTCAACTCCAGGTCCAGGAGCGTGAGGACGGTACGGCCCGGGGGCACGGCCGTGTACGGCAGGTCGACGCGGATCTCGTCGTCGTCCCGTACGGCCTCCACCGCCTCGTCGAGCCGCTCCTTGGCGTCGGCGAGCCGTTCCTCGTGCAGGAGGCGGTGCTTGCCGGCGGAGACCTGGGCCGAGCGCTTCTTCAGCTTCATCACGGCCCGCGGCTCGCGCTTGTTCTCGTACATCTTGTTGGCGTAGCGCGTCCGCTTGGCCAACTTCGAGTGTGCCTCGACCAGTTCCCGTTTCTGTTTCTTCAGATCGGCCTCGGCGACCCGCATCATCCGTTCCGCCGCGTCCTGTTCGGTGGCCAACGCCTCCTCGTAAGCGGAGTAGTTGCCGCCGTACCAGTTGACCTCACCCGAGCGAAGGTCGGCGATCTGGTCGACGAGTTCGAGGAGTTCGCGGTCGTGGCTGACCACGACCATGACCCCGGACCAGGACGCCACGGCGTCGTACAGGCGGCGGCGCGCGTACACGTCCAGGTTGTTGGTCGGCTCGTCCAGCAGGAGCACGTCCGGCCGGCGCAGCAGCAGCGCGGCCAGGCGCAGGAGCACCGACTCGCCGCCCGAGACCTCGCCGATCGTGCGGTCCAGGTCGATGTGGCCGAGCCCGAGTTCGCCGAGGGTGGCGAGCGCGCGCTCCTCCACGTCCCAGTCGTCGCCGACCGTCGCGAAGTGCTTCTCGGCCACGTCGCCCGCCTCGATGGCGTGCAGCGCGGCGCGGACGACGGCGATGCCGAGCGCCTCGTCGACCCGCAGGCCGGTGTCGAGCGTGACGTTCTGCGGCAGGTAGCCGACCTCGCCGGCCACGCGAACGGTGCCGTGGGCCGGGGTGAGCTCCCCGGCGATCAGCTTCAACAGGGTCGATTTCCCTGATCCGTTGACGCCGACGAGCCCGCTCCGGCCGGGGCCGAACACGATCTGCAGGTCGTCGAACACGGGGGTGCCGTCGGACCAGGCGAAGGAGAGGGAGGTGCAGGTGATGGAAGCGGACATGGTGGCCTCACGGTTGCTGGGAGTGGTCGAGGGCGAACGCGTGAGAGACACCGCGGGGCGGGAGCGGGCGGAGGGAGGCACGGCAACCGGGGAGGCATGAGAGGCATGAGGTGCAGCAGAAAAGCCCTGCGCCGGAGGACGGCTCGTACGCCGAGGTCACACGCAAACGCACACACGTGACGGTGTGTGACGCGGTGTCTCAGGACCTCAGACGAGCAACGTCCTTCTCCAATCGACGGCAACAGGACCGCGTACGACGGTACGGAGGGGCCCGGAGGCTGTCAACGAATTAACGTGGCCCCCCGGCCCACCCCGGAGGAGGACACCCCGTGCCGAACGGCTCGCTGTCGCTGCCCGCCCGGCTCTACCTGCTGGCCTGGGACACCACGAGGACGGAACTCACCGGCGAGTCCCGCCTCCACCACCTGGTCCGCGCCGGTGCCCTCACCGAACTGGCCCAGCGCGGACTGCTCACCGACGAGGACGGCATCGCCACCCCCGTGGACCCGGACGCCCGCACCGGAGACCTGGTTCTCGACGGGCTCCTGGAACTCGTCGAGGAGTCCCGGCCGCGCACCTGGCAGACCTGGGTCACCCTGCGGGCCCGCGTCACCCTCGACGCCGTACGCGCCCAGCTCGCCGCGGACGGCTGTCTGCGCGTGGTGAGGCGGCGGGCGCTGGGCTTCTTCCCGACCGTGGAGTACGAACTGGAGCGTGTGTCCCAGGTGGACGCCCAGCAGGAGGAGGCCCGGCGGATCCTGGAGGGGCCGCTCCCGGTGGCTCAGGTGCCCGAGCGGGACGCGGCCCTCGTCGCGCTCGCCGCCTCGGCCGGACTGCGCACCCTGTCCACCGGCACGGACTCCGGGTCCGCCGGCAAGGACCCCGACCGCCGCAGGGAGCGGATCGAGGCCCTGACGGAGCGCGGCGGAGCGGCGGCCCCGGCCCTGCGGAAGGTCGTCCAGGAGATGCGCACGGCCCTGCTCACGGCAGCCGCCGCCGTCACCTGAGGCCGTTTCGCTCAGCAGGCGTCCCGCATCAGCTCCGCGAGGTCGTGGTCCAGGTCGATCTGGAGGTGTTCGAGACCGAGGGGCACCAGCTCGGTCGAACGGTCCAGGAAGCGCCGCACCTCGGCCGCCCGGAGGTGCACGACGGCGGTGCCCTCGGGGGCGTGGAACTCCATGACCAGCCGCTCGTAGCCGTACGGCCGCACCCGGACGTCGCCGTGGCCGACCGGCTCGTCCATGCCGGACACGAGCAGTTCGCGGGCGAAGGTCCAGCAGACCTCCACGCCCTCCAGGGTGGAGGGGGCAGGGAAGGTCATGCTGACGGCGAACGGGTCGCGCTGGTCGTAGTGGAGCATGGCGGGAATGCTCGGCATCCGCGGCGCGGCGGCGACGAGACGGGCCTCAACGGGCTGCTCGATGACGGTGGACATCGCCTTGCTCCCTTGTGACGGCTGGACGGAATCCGGGTGTGTAGGGCCGGGCACTTGAAGAGACGATGGAATGAGCCAATCCGTGCACATGAAATTCGAGTGACCTCTGTCACCGAGGAAATTCCTAGTGGTGACTGTGGTCTCCGTGGTGTCTCCGTGGAGTTTCTGTGACGTCTCTTGATGATCCATTTCTCATCCCGCGCTCCCGGGATATCGGAGAGGACACGCGAACTCGCCGCGCGGTTCCCGGCGGAGGGCGTCTGGACGCCACTGGGACGGTGGGCTAGCTTCGCCCGCCATGGGACTCGTGGGGAACATGAGGGCTTCGGGGACGTCGGGTCGCTTGAGCCAGGCGGTGAAATCGGCATCGTCGCGGGCGAGTCGGCGAGCACTCGTGGGGCTGTGCGCGGCGGGACTCGCCGCCGCTCTGACGGCCCCCGGGCAGGCCCACGCCACGCCGCGGCCCCCGCACTGGGAGGTCAAGGACACGGGTGCGGCCGACGTCCGGTTCCGCGGCCTCGCGGCCGTCAGCCGGGGCGCCGCGTGGCTGGCCGGGACCAAGGGCACCGTACTGCGCACCACCGACGGCGGCGCGAGCTGGCGGAACGTCTCGCCGCCAGGAGCGGGGGAGTTGCAGTTCCGCGACATCGAGGCGTTCGACACGCGCCGGGCCGTGGTGCTGGCCATCGGCGAGGGCGAGGCGTCCAGGGTGCTGCGCACCGAGGACGGCGGCGCCACCTGGACGGAGTCCTTCCGCAACACCGACCCGAGGGGCTTCTACGACTGCCTCACCTTCTTCGACCGGCAGCACGGGCTGGCCATGAGCGACCCGGTGGACGGCAAGTTCCGCATCCTCTCGACACGCGACGGCGGCCGCTCCTGGACGGTACTGCCCAGCGACGGCATGCCCGCGGCCCTGGAGGGCGAGGCGGGCTTCGCGGCGAGCGGCCAGTGCCTGGTCAGCTCCGGGGCGCGGGACGTGTGGCTGGCCACGGGCGGGGCCGCACGCGCGCGTGTGCTGCACTCCTCCGACCGAGGGCTGACCTGGACGGCCACCGATACCCCGATCCCGGCGGGCGATCCGGCCCGCGGCGTCTTCGCGCTCGCCTTCCAGGGCCGTGCGCACGGCATCGCGGTCGGCGGCGACTACCGCCCCGACCGGACGTCACCCCGAGCGGCGGCCCGCACCGGCGACGGCGGCCGCGGCTGGACCCCCGCCGCCCAGCCGCCGCCCGCCTACCGCTCGGGCGTCACCTGGCTCCCGCGCAGCGGCAGCACGGCGCTCGCCGTCGGCCCCACGGGTACCGACCTGACCACGAACGGCGGACGCACCTGGCGGACGGTGGACACCGGTTCGTACGACACCGTGGACTGCGCCCCCGACGCGGCCTGCTGGGCCGCCGGCGAACAGGGCCGCGTGGCACGCCTGGAGCGCTGACCCGGACCGGGGCATGGTGACCGCCTGCATCCTGATCCGTCGGTGTCCTGAGAAAGTCGGCGTTCTGAAAAGGGGTACTCGGTCAGTCCGCGACGGAAGGAGCGATCATGCCACGCGGTTCGAGTCCCAAGAGAGAACGACAGTACGAGCACATCAAGGAGAGCGCCCAGGACCGGGGCGAGAGCGGGAAGCGCGCCGAGGAGATCGCCGCGCGGACCGTGAACAAGGCACGCGCACGGTCCGGCGAGTCCAGGACCGCGAGCCGCATCTCCACCCGGGACATGTCCTCCGGCAGGCGCGGCGGGCAGCGCTCTGGCCGGGGCTCGCAGGGGCCCACCTACGACCAGCTGTACGAGGAGGCCAGGCGCCGCAACATCCGAGGCCGCTCCGACATGAACAAGAGCGAACTGCGGCAGGCCCTGGGCAAGAAGTGACCGGAAGGCCCCGGCCATGCCCGCAGGGCCGGGCGCCGTAGGCTCGGCAGCACCATGACGACCGTACGCATTCCCGCGGGCTGGCCCGCCACCGAAGAGCAGGCCCGGGCCGTGCAGGACGAGTTGCGGAACAGGGTGGTGCTCGACGAGGACGGGCCGGAGCCCGGCACCGGCCATGTGACGGGTGTCGACGTCGCCTACGACGACGAGCGGGACGTGGTCGCGGCGGCGGCCGTGGTGCTGGACGCCGCGACCCTGGACGTGGTCGCGGAGGCAACCGCCGTCGGACAGGTTTCCTTCCCGTACGTGCCCGGCCTGCTCGCCTTCCGGGAGATCCCCACCGTCCTCGCCGCCCTGGACGCGCTGCCCTGCGCTCCGGGGCTCGTCGTGTGCGACGGGTACGGGCTCGCCCACCCACGCCGCTTCGGCCTCGCCAGCCACCTCGGCGTCCTCTCCGGGCACCCCACGATCGGCGTCGCCAAGAACCCCTTCACCTTCAGGTACGACGACCCCGGCCCCGCGCGCGGGAGCGCCGCCCCGCTCCTAGGGCCTGTGTCGGAAGTGGCGCCTGCCGGGCAGCGCCTGGCACGCCCTCTCGCCGCACCGGGCGAAAGCCCACGTACGTCCGGTCCATCAACGGGGTCTTCCGCCCGGCACGCCGAGAGCACGCTCCCCCACGCTCGAACCGGAGCTCGCGCGGGGGGACCCCCATCGCCGCCGCCCGGCCCGCCCTTCGGGCGGACGACGCCACTTCCGACACAGGCCCTAGCGGGCACCGAGGAGGTGGGCCGCGCCCTGCGCACCCGTGACGGCGTCAAGCCGGTGTTCGTCTCGGTCGGCCACCGGGTGAGCCTCGACACCGCGTGCGCGCACACGCTCGCGCTCACCCCTGAGTACCGCATCCCGGAGTCCACCAGGCGGGCGGACTCCCTGTGCCGACAGGCCCTCAAGGAGGCGACTGTCCCAGAGGGAGACCGGGGTGTCTGAGTATCCGATCTGAGTATCTGTACGGATGTGGGGGCGCCGTCATGATCGGCAGGATGTGATCCATGACGACGCACCACACCTCCAAGCCCGCCGCCGGCCCCACCCAGCCCATCGAGCGCGCCGTGATGGCCGGCCTGGTCCTGGCCGTGATCGCCGCACTCGCCTGGATCGGCGGCATGCTCTACACGGTCACCGGCTGGTCCTCCTGAACCGGCCGGGCGGGGCCGGCCTCCCGGTCGCTACCGGCTGGCCGCCACCCGGAAGGTGATCCCTGCCCGGCGCAGCCGCCCGATCAGCGCGTCGCCCATCGCGACCGCCGGGGTGACCTGTCCGGCCGTGTCCGGCAGATCGTCGAGGACGAGGCTCAGCGCCGACTCGGCGAGGATCTTCGCCGTCTCGTCGTAGCCGGGGTCACCACCCGCGACCTCCGTGAACACCCGGCGCCCGCCGCCCTCGCCCACGAACCGCACCGAGAACCAGCTCTTCGCCCGCTTCGCGGCGCTCGGCCCATCGCCGGGCCTGAGCCGCCCCGACAACCAGCGTCGGGCGGGCGGCAGCTGGGCGGCCGCGACCACCGCGCCGACGGCGGCGGCACCCCCCACGGCGTACGGCAGGCTCCGGACGGCCGCGTAGTTGCGGTAGCGGAAGTCGGGCCCGTACCGCCGCAGCGCCCGCGCCGAACGCTGCACCACCTGGCCGTCGATCGTGGGCAGTGGCACCGCCCACGCTCCGACCTCCGTGGCGAACCGCGGCGCACCCAGCGGAGCGTGCGCCCGCCGTCCGGGCGTGCGCGGCTCGTGCCGCCGACGGTCCCGCGCCGCGGCCACCAACTGCCGCCCGCGCGAGAACTGGTTCAGTGCGGAGGCGAACGTACCGCCCGAGGCCATCGCGTCGAAGCGCACGAACCCGTCCACCGTGATCGGCACGCCCTCCGGGAGCTGCGCCACGGTGAAGTACGCCCCCAGGTCGTGCGGTACCGAGTCGAAACCGCAGCCGTGCACGATCCGTGCACCGGTCTCCCGCGCGCGTGCGTCGTGCCGCACGTACATCAGGTCCACGAACTCGGGCTCCCCGCTGAGGTCCACATAGTCCGTGCCGGTGTCGGCGCAGGCCGCCACCAGTTCCTCGCCGTAGGTCAGGTAGGGGCCGACCGTCGTGGCCACCACGCGCGCGTGCCCGGCGAGTTCGCGCATCGACTGCGGGTCCCCGGCGTCCGCCCGCAGCACCCCGACCGTGGAGCCGCCGGGCAGGCGCTCACGCAGCCGCTCCAGCTTCCCGGCGTCGCGCCCCGCGAGCGCCCACCGCACGCCCTGTGGCGCATGGGCGGCGAGGTACTCCGCCGTGAGCTCCCCGACGAATCCCGTCGCCCCGAAGAGCACGACGTCGTACGCGCGATCCACCCTGCCCCGCCTGCCCATGGCACCCCTCAGCCCTCGCCCCCGCGCCGTTGTCGGTGGCTGAGGCTAGCGTGAGGTACGAGCAGCCGCAGCCGAAAGATCGGGAGCCGGAGGTGTGATCATGCCCATGCCCAGGAAGCCTGGACGAACCCCTGGTTCCGGGTAACCCGACTCCGGGCAACTCGACTCCCGGCAGACGACTAAGCGCTTGCTCGCCCAGGTCTTGTGCCCACTGGAACACGTTCTTAGCATCACTGGTGCTACATCAGCAGTGTCACGCTCAGGGGGCCGGATGGCAGACGCAGGGACGCTCGGGCAGGGCCCGCTCGTAGGTGTGCGCGTGGTCGAGCTCGCCGGAATCGGGCCCGGCCCCTTCGCCGCCATGCTCCTCGCCGACCTCGGAGCCGACGTGGTCCGCGTCGACCGTCCCGACGGCACCGGACTCGCCATCGACCCCGAGTACGACGTCACCAACCGCAACAAGCGGTCGGTGATCGTCGACCTCAAGAGTGAGGACGGCCCGGACCTCGTCCTCGACCTGGTCGACCGCGCGGACATCCTCATCGAGGGTTACCGCCCCGGCGTCGCCGAGCGCCTCGGCGTCGGCCCCGAGACCTGCCACGCCCGCAACCCGCGGCTCGTCTACGGCCGCATGACCGGCTGGGGCCAGCAAGGGCCGCTCGCCGGGCGGGCGGGGCACGACATCGCGTACATCGCGCCGACCGGCACCCTCGGGATGATCGGCAGCCCGGACGAGCCGCCCGCCGTCCCGGCCAACCTCGTCGGCGACTACGCGGGCGGCTCGCTCTACCTCGTCGTCGGCGTTCTCGCCGCCCTCCACCACGCGCGTGCCACCGGCGCAGGACAGGTCGTCGACGCGGCGATCGTCGACGGCACCGCGCACCTGGCCACGATGATCCACGGCATGCTCGCCGCCGGCCGCTGGCAGGACCGGCGCGCGGCCAACCTCCTCGACGGAGGCTGCCCCTTCTACGGGACGTACGAGACGGCCGACGGCACGTACATGGCCGTGGGCGCGCTGGAGCAGCAGTTCTACGAGGAGTTCGTGGACCTGCTCGGCATCGAGGAGCAGGCTCCCGCCCGCAAGGACGTGGCGCGCTGGGGCGAACTGCGCGAGACGGTCGCGGCCCGCTTCAAGGCCCGTACGCGCGACGAGTGGACGGCCGTCTTCGAGGGCTCCGACGCCTGCGTGGCCCCGGTCCTGTCACTGAGCGAGGCGCCACACCACCCGCACCTCGCCGCACGCGGCACCTTCACCGACTTCGGCGGCATCACCCAGCCCGCCCCCGCACCCCGGTTCTCCACGACCCCCACGTCCCTGCGCAGCGGCCCCGCCCAGCCGGGCGCCGACACCGAGGCCGTGGCCCGGGACTGGGACATACCCGGTCTGCTGAAGGACGACGGCTGACCCCCGATCGCACGACGGCTGACACCCATGTGGACGACGGCTGACACCTGTGCCACCGGCCTGTTCCACCGACCTTCACGCCGCCCCGGCTCCCCGACCCCTTGCCATCCGAAAGGCCTGACTCGTGAGCACCGAAGCGTACGTGTACGAAGCGATCCGCACCCCCCGCGGCCGCGGCAAGGCGAGCGGCGCCCTGCACGGCACCAAACCCATCGACCTGGTGACCGGGCTGATCCATGAGGTCCGGCGGCGCTTCCCGGGGCTCGACCCGGCCGCGATCGACGACATCGTGCTCGGTGTCGTGGGACCCGTCGGCGACCAGGGCTCCGACATCGCCAGGATCGCCGCGGTCGCCGCCGGGCTGCCGGACACGGTGGCCGGCGTCCAGGAGAACCGCTTCTGTGCCTCGGGCCTCGAAGCCGTCAACATGGCCGCGGCGAAGGTCCGTTCGGGCTGGGAGGACCTGGTGCTCGCGGGCGGTGTCGAGTCCATGTCGCGGGTGCCGATGGCCTCCGACGGCGGCGCCTGGTTCAACGACCCGATGACCAACATGGCCGTCAACTTCGTACCGCAGGGCATCGGCGCGGACCTCATCGCCACGATCGAGGGCTTCTCACGACGGGACGTCGACGAGTACGCGGCGCTGTCGCAGGAGCGGGCGGCGGCCGCATGGAAGGACGGCCGGTTCAACAGGTCCGTCGTCCCGGTCGAGGACCGCAGCGGGCTCACGATCCTCGACCACGACGAGCACATGCGGCCCGGCACCACCGCCGACTCGCTCGCCACGCTGAAGCCGTCCTTCGCGGACATCGGGGACCTCGGCGGCTTCGACGCGGTGGCGCTGCAGAAGTACCACTGGGTCGAGGAGATCGACCACGTCCACCACGCGGGCAACTCGTCCGGCATCGTGGACGGCGCGGCGCTCGTCGCGATCGGCTCCCGGGAGGTCGGTGAGCGCTACGGGCTGACACCGCGCGCGCGGATCGTGTCCGCGGCCGTCTCCGGCTCCGAGCCCACGATCATGCTCACCGGTCCCGCACCCGCGACCCGCAAGGCCCTCGCGAGGGCCGGACTGACCATCGACGACATCGACCTCGTCGAGATCAACGAGGCCTTCGCGGCCGTGGTGCTCCGCTTCGTGAAGGACATGGGGATCTCACTGGACAAGGTCAACGTCAACGGGGGCGCCATCGCGCTGGGGCATCCGCTCGGAGCGACGGGCGCGATGATCCTGGGCACCCTGACGGACGAACTGGAACGGCAGGACAAGCGCTACGGACTGGCCACGCTGTGCGTCGGCGGCGGCATGGGCATCGCCACGATCATCGAGCGTCTGTAACCCACCAGCGGACCGACCCGACTGCAACGGAGAACCTTCCATGACCGAGAGCACCACCATCCGCTGGGAACAGGACGACACCGGTGTCGTCACCCTCGTCCTCGACGACCCCAACCAGTCCGCCAACACCATGAACCAGGCGTTCAGGGCCTCCATCAAGGCGATCGCCGACCGCGCGGAGGCGGAGAAGGACTCCATCCGCGGGATCATCTACACGTCCGCGAAGAAGACGTTCTTCGCGGGCGGCGACCTGAAGGACATGATCCAGGTGGGCCCGGGAAATGCCCAGCAGGCGTTCGACACCGGTATGGAGATCAAGAACTCCCTGCGCCGCATCGAGACCCTCGGCAAGCCGGTCGTCGCGGCCATCAACGGCGCGGCCCTGGGCGGCGGCTACGAGATCGCGCTGGCCAGCCACCACCGCGTCGCCCTCGACGCCCCCGGCTCCAGGATCGGCCTCCCCGAGGTCACCCTCGGCCTCCTCCCGGCGGGCGGCGGCGTCACCCGCACCGTACGGCTGATGGGTATCGCGGACGCCCTCCTCAAAGTGCTTCTCCAGGGCACCCAGTACAGCCCGGCGCGTGCCCTCGCGGGCGGTCTCGTCCACGAAGTGGCCGCCACCCCCGAGGAGATGCTCGCCAAGGCCCGCGCCTTCATCGACGCGAACCCCGAGTCGCAGCAGCCCTGGGACAAGCCGGGCTACAAGATCCCCGGCGGCACCCCGGCCCACCCGAAGTTCGCGGCGAACCTGCCCGCGTTCCCCGCCAACCTCAGGAAGCAGTTGAACGGCGCACCGTACCCGGCACCGCGCAACATCCTCGCGGCCGCCGTCGAGGGCTCCCAAGTCGACTTCGAGACCGCGCTGACCATCGAGGCCCGCTACTTCACCGAGCTGGTCACCGGGCAGACCGCGAAGAACATGATCCAGGCGTTCTTCTTCGACCTCCAGGCCGTGAACGCAGGCAGAAACCGCCCGCGGGGCATCGAGCCCTGCCAGGTCCGCAGGGTCGCCGTGCTCGGTGCCGGGATGATGGGCGCCGGCATCGCGTACGCGTGCGCCCGCGCGGGCATCGAGGTCGTCCTCAAGGACGTGTCGGTTCAGGCCGCGGAGAAGGGCCGGAGCTATTCCGAGAAGCTCTGCGCCAAGGCGGTCTCCAGGGGCCGTACGACCCAGGAGAAGGCCGACGCACTGCTCGCCCGCATCACGCCGACCGCCGATCCGGCCGACCTCGCGGGCTGTGACGCCGTCATCGAGGCGGTCTTCGAGGACCCGGCCCTCAAACGCAAGGTGTTCCAGGAGATCGAGCCCATCGTCGCACCGGACGCCCTGCTCTGCTCCAACACCTCCACCCTGCCGATCACCGCGCTCGCCGAGGGCGTGGAGCGGCAGACCGACTTCATCGGACTGCACTTCTTCTCCCCGGTCGACAAGATGTCCCTGGTCGAGATCATCAGGGGGAAGCGGACCGGCGACGAGGCCCTGGCCCGCGCCTTCGACCTCGTCCGGCAGATCAACAAGACCCCGATCGTCGTCAACGACTCGCGCGGCTTCTTCACCTCGCGGGTGATCGGCCACTTCATCAACGAGGGCGTCGCGATGGTCGGGGAGGGCATCGAGCCCGCGTCGATCGAGCAGGCGGCCGGCCAGGCGGGCTATCCGGCGAAAGTCCTCTCACTGATGGACGAGCTGACCCTCACCCTCCCGCGCAAGATCCGCAACGAGACGAGGCGGGCCGTGGAGGAAGCGGGCGGCACCTGGACCGCCCACCCGGCCGAGGCGGTGATCGACCGGATGGTCGACGAGTTCGGGCGCACCGGGCGCGGCGGCGGCGCGGGCTTCTACGACTACGGCCCGGACGGCGGGCGCGGCAAGCTGTGGCCGGGCCTGCGCGAGCACTTCATTAAGCCGGGGTACGCGATCCCCTTCGAGGACATGCAGGAGCGCATGCTCTTCTCCGAGGCGCTGGACACCGTCCGGCTCCTGGAGGAGGGCGTGCTGACCTCCGTCGCCGACGCCAACATCGGCTCCGTCCTCGGTATCGGCTTCCCCGGCTGGACCGGTGGCGTCCTTCAGTACATCAACGGCTACGACGGGGGGCTGCCCGGATTCGTCGCCCGCGCGCGGGAGCTCGCCGAGCGCTACGGGGAGCGGTTCACGCCGCCTGCGTTGCTGGTGGAGAAGGCGGAGAGGGGGGAGCGGTTCGCCGACGGGTGACGCTTGGGGGCGCGCGGGGGTCCGGCAACCCACTGGCTGTACCCACTGGCCAGGTCGCACAGGGCGGTGTCCAACAGCGGCCTCCGGCCGGCGGGGCCCCCGGGACCGGACCACGCACGGGATGCGTGTCGCCGCCCCGGGGTTGAGTACGCCGGGGACCTGGGGGTACCTCCCGCGCCCTTGGGGCAGTGGGGGAGCGCCCAAGACCGTTCGGGGCGGGCGGCTGATCAGGCTAACTTCTGCCTAGTCCAGAGGAACGGTTGCATAGGGGCCGACAGGGACTTTCACGGCCTGCGGATCGCGCTCCGCCACCGCGTCCCGCAACAGCTGCGACGACCGGGCGCGCCCCGAAAGGGGCGCGGGGCTGTATCGATCTGCAGCTCGGCCGCGTGGGCGCGACAAGCCACAACCGGCCCGCGGTTCCAGGACGGCCGGAAGTCACCCCACCGCCCCCGTCCGCTCCGGCACTCAGCGACCGTGCACAGAATTCGTCGCCGTGATCTTCGTCCAGGACTTCGGCGCCGTGACCCCCGAGCTACGCGAGGCGACCCCCGCACCGCGCGCCGCAGGCGCCCCCGGCTTCGACGGCCTGAACAGCCATGTGTCGAACAGACCCGCCAGCGACCGCCCGGACACCTGCTCGGCATACGCCTGGAAGTCCCCGACCGTCGCGTTGCCGTAGGCGTACTTCGCCGGCCACCCCTTGAGGATCGTGAAGAACGCCCTGTCACCGATCTCGTTCCGCAGGACCTGGAGCGCCAGCGCGCCCCGGTCGTACACGGCGATGTCGAACTGGTGCTCCGGCCCGGGGTCACCGGGCTTGACCTTCCAGAAGGGATCGTCGGCCGCGTGTGACGCGTACACGTGGTCCGCGAGCTCCTGTGCGGTTCCCTCGCCCTCGTGCTCGGACCACAGCCACTGTGCGTAGCGGGCGAAGCCCTCGTTGATCCAGATGTCCTTCCAGCCGGCGACGGACACGAGGTCGCCGTACCACTGGTGGGCCAGCTCGTGGACGACCACGGAGACGTTCGAGCCGCCCGCGAACTGCCGCGGGCTGTAGAACGGCCGGGTCTGCGTCTCCAGCGCGTACCCGGTGGTCACGTTGGGCACATAGCCGCCGAGGGCGTTGTAGGGGTACGGCCCGAAGTACCCGGTGAGCCAGTCGGTGACCTCACCCGTGCGCTCGACGCTCGCGCGGGCCGCTCCGGCTGTGTCACCCAGGTCCTTGCTGTATGCGTTGATGACCGGAATCCCGCTCTCGGTGCGCCCGGTCGTGATGTCGAACCTCCCGACCGCGAGCGTGGCGAGATACGTCGCCTGCGGCTTGGCGGACCGCCAGTTGTAGCGGGTCCAGCCCGCGCGTGAACTCGTCGACTGGAGCGTGCCGTTGGAGATCGCCTGGGTGCCGTCGGGCACGGCGACCGACACGTCGTAGGTGGCCTTGTCCAGCGGGTGGTCGTTGCTGGGGAACCACCACCAGGCCGCCTCGGGCTCGTTCGCGGCAACCCCGCCGTCCGGAGTGCGGTGCCAGTTGGTGAAGCCGTACGCCTGCTTCGACGACGGCACCCCGCGGTAGCGCACCACGATCGTGACGGGCGTGCCCTTGGCCAGGGGCGTCTGCGGGGTGATCTCCAGCTCGTGTTCGCCGGACCTGGCGAAGGAGGCCTTGGCGCCGCCGACGCGCACTTCGCTGACGTCCAGCAGGAAGTCGAGATTGAAGCGGGACAGGTCCTGCGTGGTCCGGGCGAGGAGAGTCGCCGTGCCCTCCAGGGTGTCCGTGACCGGCTGGTACTTGAGCCGGAGGTCGTAGTGCGAGACGTCGTATCCGCCGTTGCCGTAGGCCGGGTAGTAGGGGTCGCCGATGCCGGGCGCACCGGGCTTGTAGTCGGCGGCCGATGCCGGGACCGTCAGCAGCAGGGAGACGGCGAGCGCACCCGGTGCGATCAGTCTGCGGTGCACGTGGGACTCCAAGTCGTAGGGTCACGAAGTCTGTCGGGAGCCTATGCATCCCCGGTGGGCCAGGAGGTGTCCACCGCCCCGGCTGTCACTCGATCGCCATGCGCCCGACATGGGTGACCTTCGGCGACCCACCTTTCAAGCCACCGCTGACCGAAACCCATCTGAATCCTCATAAGCCCGATTAGGCCATCTTTTGCACGGGAGTTGACGGCAGTACCGTCCGCGCATGTCCCCACCTGCGCGCCGCAGGCGCTTCACGATATGGAGATCGCTCGCGACGGCGGCCACGGCCGCCCTGATCGCCACCTTCCTGACCCCTGCGGTGGCGACCAGCGCACCCGCACCGAAGCTGAGCGAGCCCGTCTACTCGTACGAGAACGCCATCCGTGAGTCCGTATGGGTCGACATCGGACTCGCCGGTGACAGCGACGGCAGGCCGGACCGCGTCGCCGTCGACATCGTCCGGCCCCGTGAGCCCGCCCGGCAGGGCCGCAAGATTCCCGTGATCATGGACGCCAGCCCGTACTACTCCTGCTGCGGGCGCGGCAACGAGAGCCAGCGAAAGACGTACGACGCGAACGGCAACGTCGTCCAGATGCCGCTCTTCTACGACAACTACTTCGTGCCGCGCGGCTACGCCTTCGTGGGCGTCGACCTCGCCGGCACCAACCGCTCCGACGGCTGCGTCGACGTCGGCGGCCCTTCCGACATCCAGTCCGCGAAGGCCGCCATCGACTGGCTGAACGGCCGCGCCAAGGGCTACACGACCCGCACCGGCACCGCCCGCGCCGAGGCCACCTGGACCAATGGCAGGACCGGCATGATCGGCAAGAGCTACGACGGCACCATCGCCAACGGAGTAGCCGCCACCGGTGTCGAGGGCCTCAGGACCATCGTCCCGATCGCCGCCATCTCCTCCTGGTACGACTACTACTTCGCCAAGGGTGCCCCGCTCTACGACTCCGGCCCCGACTGGCTGTCCGACTACGTCGAGAGCCCCGACGCCCGCGCCAGGTGCGCGGCTGTCCAGCAGAAGCTCGTCGACGGAGCGCCGCGCACCGGGGACTGGACCCCGCTGTGGACCGAGCGCGACTACGTCAAGGACGCCAAGAAGGTGAAGGCCAGCGTCTTCGTCGTGCACGGCCAGCAGGACCTCAACGTCCGGCCGGGGCACTTCGGCCAGTGGTGGGACGCCCTCGCGAAGAACGGCGTCGAGCGCAAGATCTGGATCTCGGGGACCGGGCATGTCGACCCGTTCGACTTCCGGCGGGCCGCGTGGGTGGACACGCTGCACCGGTGGTTCGACCACGAACTCCTCGGCTACGACAACGGCATCGACGACGAGCCCATGGCCGACATCGAGCGGCACCCCGACACCTGGGTGACGTCGAGCGTGTGGCCGCCCCGGAACACCGAGGCCGTGAACCTGCGCCCGGACAAGGGCGCCCAGGCCGGTGTCGGCACCCTCGGCCTGAGCCGCGGATCGGGCACCGAGACCTTCACCGACGACCCGCGGCAGAGCGAGACCGACTGGGCGGCCAGGATCGACCAGCCAACCCCCGACAAGGCCGGCTTCGTGACCAAGCCGCTCACCAAGGCGCTGCGTCTGTCCGGCTCCTCCAAGGTGACCGTCACCGCCACGCCCACGACCTCCACCGCCCACCTCTCGGCGGTCCTCGTGGACCTGGGCCCGGACACCATCCGCGACTACGCCGACCCCGCCGAAGGCATCACCACGCTCACCGAGCGCACCTGCTGGGGTCCGAGTACCACCGGAGACAGTTCCTGCTTCAGGGAGACGCGGGCCAAGACGGCCGACGTCGACTACACGGTCTTCAGCCGCGGCTGGGCCGACCTGGGCAACCACGCCTCGGACCAGACGGGCACCCCGCTCACTCCGGGCAAGCCGTACACGATCACGCTCGACCTGCACGCCGGCGACCACGTGGTCCCGAAGGGCCACCGCCTCGCGCTCATCGTCGCGGGCACCGACAGGGGTCTGATCGACCCGCCGTCCTCCACGCCCACCCTGACACTCGACCTGTCGCGCACGTCCGCGCGCGTGCCGCTGCTCGGTGGCGCCGAAGCGTTCGCGGACGCGACGAAGGGTGCCACAGCCTCGGACCTCGCCACTCCGGACACATCCGTCCTGGACGGTGTCCGCGACCCGCACACCGCCCACCGCATCCCGGGAGCCGAATGAAAGCCCGTCCGCACCCCCGCACCGCCGCGCTGATCGCCGCGGCCCTGACCACCGCCCTGGCCGCACCCCTGCTGTCGACCCCGGCGCAGGCGGCACCGGCCACGGACGCCCCACCGCGCACCGGGTTCGAGCAGACGGGCGGCGCGCGCTGGACCGGCCAGCCGGAGGAGCAGGACTTCCTGGCCGCCGTCGACGGGGCGAGCGACCGCGTCTCGATCACCCGCATCGGCACCACCAAGCAGGACCGCCCGCTGCAACTCGTCCGCATCGGGACGCGTCCCACGACCCGCACCGTGCTCCTGATCTGCAGCCAGCACGGCGACGAGCCCTCCGGGCGCGAGGCATGCCTCTCCACGGTCCGCGACTTCGCGTACGCGAAGGACAAGGCGACCAAGGACTTCCTGAAACGCACCACCGTGCTCGTCGTGCCCACCGCCAACCCGGACGGCCGGGCCGCCGACACACGCGGCAACAGCGACGGCGTCGACATCAACCGCGACCACCTGTCGCTGAAGACGGCCGAGGCGCGGGCGATGGCCGCCGTCATCCGCGACCGCAAGCCGGACATCGTCTACGACCTGCACGAGTACGGCGCCACACCCGGGTTCTACGACAAGGACCTCTTCGACCTCTGGCCGCGCAACCTCAACACCGACGCGGCCGTGCATGAGGAGGCCGAGACACTGTCACAGGCGTACGTACGGCCCGCCGCACAGGCCGGCGGGTACACGACCGGCACGTACGGCATCTGGACCGACCCCGTCACCGGTGCCCCGGTCAGGCAGGTCGCCGGTGACGGACAGGAACGCATCCTGCGCAACATGTCCGGCGTCAAGCATTCGGTCGGACTGCTCATCGAGAGCCGCGTGGAACCCCTGACGGACGGGACCGCGGAGCCGGCCAACAACCGGCGCCGGGTGAACTCCCAACTGTCGGCGCTGAAGGGACTGTTCGGCTTCGCGAGGGAGCGTGGCGGGAAGGTCGACGCGGCGACCGCGGCGGCCCGTGTCGCCGGCTACCGGGACACCGGCCCCGTCTACGTCGGCGGCGCCGACAACGACCCGGCCGAGCCGGCCGAGGTGATCCAGAACCCGCCCTGCGGCTACCGGCTCACCGACGCCCAGTACACGGAGGTGAAGGACGAACTCGCCCTGCACGGCGTGCGGGTGCGCCACGACGGCGACGGCGCCCTCGTACCCCTGCGGCAGTCGCTGCGCGCACTCGTCCCGCTGCTGCTCGACGAGCGGGCGCCGTACCGGCTGACGGTCGGGGAGCCCGAGACGGACTGCTGAAAAGATGAGAACCGCGTCACATGCGGAAGCCGGTTCCGGGCAGGAGAAGCTCAGTTCCAGCCGCTCGGCGAAAGGTTCCGCCTGTGACGCAAGAACAACATCGCACCCACGGCCAGCATGAGAGAGGCGCGCTTCCGGTCCCGGAAGCGCGCCTCCCGGGCGGCGAACGGCCGCAGACGGACCGCATCGTGTTCGGTGTGACCGCCGGCCTCACCCTGGCCTTCGTCCTCTGGGGCGCCATCTGGACCGACTCGCTCGAGGACGCCTCGGCCGGCATGCTCGGCGGGCTCATACGCAACGGCGGTTGGGCCTTCATGCTGGCCGCCTCCTGCTTCGTGGTGTTCGCCCTCTGGCTCGCGGTCAGCCGCTACGGCCGCATCCACCTGGGCGCGGAGGGGGAGAAGCCCGAGTTCCGCACGGTGTCCTGGGTCGCGATGATGTTCAGCGCGGGCATGGGTATCGGCCTGATGTTCTACGGCGTCAGCGAGCCTCTCTCGCACTACACCACGCCCCCGCCGGGGACCAGTCCCGAGAGCTCCGGCGAGCGCATGGAGACGGCGATGGCGACCACCCTCTTCCACTGGACGCTGCACCCGTGGGCGATCTACGCGGTGGTCGGCCTCGGCATCGCGTACAGCACGTTCCGCAAGCGCCGCCGCCAGACCATCAGCGCCGTCTTCACCCCGCTGATCGGCGCCAAGCACGCGAACGGCACCTGGGGTCGGATCATCGACATCCTCGCGATCGTCGCCACCGTCTTCGGCTCCGCGGCCTCTCTCGGCCTCGGCGCGCTCCAGATCGGCTCCGGCGTCCAGGAACTGGACTGGATGGACAAGGTGAGCACCGGACTTCTGGTCGCCATCATCGCCGTCCTCACCGTGGCCTTCGTCGCCTCCGCGGTGTCCGGAGTGGAGAAGGGCATCCAGTGGCTGTCCAACGCCAACATGGTGCTCGCAGTGGTGCTCGTCGCCTTCGTGTTCGTCGCCGGCCCCACCATCCTGATCCTCGACCTGCTGCCGACCTCGGTCTTCTCCTTCCTCGGCGACCTGCCCCAACTCGCGGGCCGCACCGAGGCGTCCGGCGGCGAGGGCGTCGCGGACTGGCTGGGCAGCTGGACCGTCTTCTACTGGGCCTGGTGGATCTCCTGGACGCCGTTCGTCGGCATGTTCATCGCACGCATCAGCCGAGGCCGTACGATCCGCCAGTTCGTGGGCGGCGTGATCCTGGTCCCCAGCACGGTCAGCCTCGTCTGGTTCGCGGTCTTCGGCGGTACGGCCATGAAGCAGCAGGAGCGCGGACAACTCGGCGAGGAGTCCACCCCCGAGGGCCAGCTCTTCGCCGTACTCCAGGACTACCCCATCGCCACCGTCACCAGCCTGCTCGTGATGATCCTGGTCGGCATCTTCTTCGTGTCCGGCGCCGACGCCGCCTCCATCGTGATGGGAACGCTCTCACAGAAGGGCGCGCTCGAACCCGGCCGGTTCGTCGTGGTGTTCTGGGGCATCGTCACGGGTGCCGTCGCCGCGATCATGCTGCTCGTCGGCAGCGGACAGGGGGACGCGCTCACCGGCCTCCAGAACCTCACGATCCTCGCCGCCGCGCCCTTCGTCCTCGTGATGATCGGCATGTGCGTCGCCCTGATGCGCGACCTGCGCCGGGATCCGGTCATCGTGCGCGAGGAGATGGCGTCCGAGGCCGTCGAGAGCGCCGTCATCGTGGGGCAGTCGAGGTACGACGGCGACTTCGAGATCAAGGTCGGTCCCGGCCAGGGGTCGGAGACGGAAGGGGACCCGATCGGCAAGCCCTGAGTTTCGCAGCGTCACAGCTTCGCCGAGGGCAGGGGAGAACTGCGGTCCGGCGGGTGGCCCGCAGCCGCCCGCGGCCCGGGGGCGGGCGCGGGTGCGTCGTGCGGGCCGGTGGGCGGCGGCCCGCCGGCGCGTCGCGGCTGGTCCGCCCACGTGGCGGCCCACGCGGCGGAGCCGCATGCCGACGTGGCCCGGCACCGCTTCAGGGTCGGGTCCAGTCACGTCTCGACGCGCACGCCCCCGACCGTAAGTACGCCCCTCTCCTCGGGCCGGTGCGCCGCTTCCTGGCTCCATGACGCGATGACATCGACGGAATGTGTCATGCCGTGCTCACATTGCTCCCGCTCTGGGGATACTCACACCATGTCTGCCATGTCCGCCGAGTACGCGACCTTCGGCCTGGCACCGGCGATGCGTGCCGGTGGCGTCCTCGCCAACGGTGACTACCAAGTCCACCGGGACTTCGTCGACTTCATAGTCGACGGACGCCCGCTGCTGTTCCAGCTCTCCGACCTCGACGCCGTCTCCCCGCTCGCCTCCGACATCCCGCCCGCGATCTTCACCGCCCAGGTGCGCAGCCTGCTCCTGGAGGCCGACGCCCCGCTGACCGACGGCCGGTACGTCATCTACGGCTGCCCCGAGTGCGAGGACCTCGCCTGCGGGGCCGTCACGGCCGTCATAGAGCAGGACGGCGACGACTACGTGTGGCGCGACTTCGCCTGGCAGACCCAGGAGACCGCCGATCTGGAACAGAACGGCTATCACGGCATCGGACCGTTCCGCTTCCAGGGCTCCGAGTACCGCAGCGCGCTGCGGTCCCTCCTGAGCGGAGACGACGCCTCCGCCCGCCGCCGCGTGCTCCTCATCGGCGCCCGTGTCGCGGTCCTCGCCAAGCTCGCGGCGGCCCTGCGCACCATCGGCATCGGTGCGGACATCACCCACGACCCCACCGAAGTGCCCGCCGACGAACTGCGCACCTACGGCGCGGTGGCCTTCGGCCGGGCCGTGGGCGAGGAGGAACGCGCCGCCGTACGGGGAGCGTTCGAGAGAGCCGGGGTCGAGGTCGCGTACGTCGATGGGCTCGCCCCGGTTATCCCGCTGCTCGTGGCCCAGATCGAGAACGCGCTGGACCGCAGCCCGTCGGCCCAGCGGCGCCTGACCCGGCTGGTCGCCGCCGACGGCGAGGCGGGCGTGGAGGTCACGTCCACGTGCCGGGTACAGGTGACCGTGTACCGCCTGGACCGTCTCTACCGCACCCATACGTACGAGGTCTTCGACGGCATCCTCCCGGCGGGCCGCCATCGCATCGCACTGGGTGGGAAGGCCCTGAAGGGCGAGTCCTTCGTCGTGGCGCGGTCATCAGGGAGCGTGTTGGTGGAGCCGATGGTGCGCTGAGGGGGGCGGGCGGTCGAAGGCCAGGTCCGCTTTCGGTTGGGACCGCATGTCCCATGGTCGTTAGGATCGCCCCCTGTGACCGCCACCCTCGTCGTCAAGAACCTCTCCGCCGGACACGGCGACCGCTCCCTCTTCTCCGGGCTCGACCTCGTCGTGGCGCCCGGCGACGTGATCGGGCTCGTCGGTGCCAACGGTGCGGGCAAGTCCACCCTGCTGCGCATGCTCGCCGGGCTGCTCGCGCCGGAACAGGGGGAGCTCCGGCTCTCCCCGCCCACCGCGACCGTGGGTCATCTGCCCCAGGAGCCGGAACGGCGGGAGGGCGAGACGGTACGGGAGTTCCTGGCGCGCCGTACGGGCGTCGCCGCGGCCCAGCGTGCGATGGACGAGGCGACGCAGGCGCTCGTCGACGGAGCGCCCGGCGCGGACGACGCGTACGCGACGACCCTGGAGCGCTGGCTCGCCCTGGGCGGCGCCGACCTCGACGAGCGCGCGGAGGAAGTCGCCGACGCACTGGGCCTGGGGGTGAGCCTGGACCAGCTGATGACGGGCCTCTCGGGCGGCCAGGCGGCGCGGGCCGGCCTGGCCTCCCTGCTGCTGTCCCGCTACGACGTCTTCCTCCTCGACGAGCCGACCAACGACCTGGATCTGGACGGCCTGGAGCGACTCGAACGGTTCGTGAGCGGCCTGCGCGCGGGCACCGTCGTCGTCAGCCACGACCGCGAGTTCCTGACCCGCACGGTCACCAAGGTCCTCGAACTCGACCTGGCGCAGGGCCAGATCAACCTCTACGGCGGCGGCTACGAGGCCTACCTGGAGGAGCGCGAGACCGCCCGCCGGCATGCGCGCGACGACTACGAGGAGTACGCCGACAAGAAGGCGGCACTCCAGGACCGCGCCCAGATGCAGCGCTCCTGGATGGACAAGGGCGTGAAGAACGCGCGCCGCAAGGCGAGCAACGACAACGACAAGATCGGCCGCAAGTTCCGCAGCGAGGCGAGCGAGAAGCAGGCGGCCAAGGCCCGGCAGACCCAGCGCATGATCGAGCGGCTGGACGTCGTCGATGAGCCGCGCAAGGAGTGGGAGCTGCGGATGACCATCGCGGCCGCCCCGCGCTCGGGCGCGGTCGTCGCGACCCTGCGGGACGCCGAGGTGCGTCGCGGCGACTTCGTGCTCGGCCCCGTGTCCCTCCAGCTCGACTGGGCGGACCGGGTGGCCGTCACGGGCGCGAACGGTGCGGGCAAGTCGACGCTGCTCGGGGCGTTGCTGGGCCGTGTCCCCCTGGACGCGGGCCACGGCTCCCTGGGCTCCGGAGTCCTGGTCGGCGAGGTCGACCAGGCCCGGGGGCTGTTCCACGGCTCCGAGTCATTGCTGGACGCGTTCTGCGCGGCCGTACCGGAGACCGAGCCGGTCGAGGTCCGCACCCTCCTGGCCAAGTTCGGACTGAAGTCGGACCACGTGATGCGCGCGGCGGCGAGCCTGTCCCCGGGCGAGCGTACGAGGGCCGCGCTCGCGCTGCTCCAGGGCAGGGGCGTCAACCTCCTGGTCCTCGACGAGCCGACCAACCACCTCGACCTCCCCGCCATCGAACAGCTGGAGTCGGCACTGGACTCGTACGAAGGCACGCTGCTCCTGGTGACGCACGACCGGCGAATGCTGGACGCGGTACAGGTGACGAGGCGCTTCGAGGTGACGTCGGGGAAGGTGACGGAACGCTAGGCCGCGCCGTCGGCCCGTCCCTGGGGGCTGCCGCCTTACCCCGCTCAATCCAGCCCCTCCGGCGTTTGAGGAGCGGGGGTCCGGGGGCCGGCCCCCGAAACGGGGTCCGGG
>NZ_VMNX01000092.1 GCF_009377235.1 Streptomyces acidicola | reverse complement strand
GGGACGGGCGGGAGGAGGTGGCGCCGCCTACGACCGGAACGGCGTTCACCACTCTTCCTTCTCGGCGTAGAGGCTGTCGGTGATGGCGAGCGCCAGGACTTCGGGGGTGCCCTCGTAGATGCGGGTGCCCAGGGCGTCGCGCATCATCTTCTCCACCCCGTAGGAGCGCAGATAGCCGCGTGCGCCGATGAGCGAGAGAGCCGTGTCGGCGGCCTCGATCGCGGTCCGGTCCGCGAAGAGCTTGGCCACGGCCGGTTCGTAGACCGGCGGGGGCAGTTCGTTGTCGACCTTGTCGGCCGCGCGCAGGTACAGCATGCGGGCGGCGTCGACCTTGGTGGTCATGCCGGCGAGTTTCGCCGCCGTGAACTGGTGGTGCCGCAGGTGCTGCCCGCCCTGCACCCGTTCACCGCACCAGGCGACCGCCTGTTCCAGGGCGCTGCGTGCCACACCGGTGGAGATGCCGGCCACCGCGGCGCGGGCCATGTTGCTCTGCGCCATGTTGATGGCCATGCCCTCGCCCTCCGACCCGATCATGTACTCGGCGGGTACCCGGACGTCGTGGAACTCCAGCTCGCTGCCCAGGCAGGCGCGGTATCCCATCTTGTCCGCCACGGGGCCGCGGACGACGCCGGGAAGGTCCAGGGGGACGATGAAGGACGTGAGCCCGGTCGCGCCCGGGCTGCCCTCCATGTTCGCGAACACGGAGGCGAACGCGGCGAACTTCGCGTTGGTGATGAACCGTTTGCGGCCCGTCAGCACGTAGTGGTCGCCGTCCCTGCGCGCGGTCGTGACGTTCTGCGCGTGCTGGGCCAGGGACGGGATGATCAGGTCGCAGCCCGCGTCCTCCTCGGTGACCGCGTTGCAGGCGAGCACGGGTTCGTCACCGGAGAACAGGGGAAGGAAGCGGGCCTGCAGGCGAGGGTCGCCGGACAGCAGGATCGGCGCCTGGCCGAGCATGGTGGCTCCGAAGATCAGCGCCGTGCCGGGGCAGACGGCGCCGACCTCCTCCAGTGCGACGGCGACGCCCAGCATGCCGACGCCCGCACCACCGTATTCCCTGGGGACCGCCGCACGGGTGAGGCCGATCTGGTGGCCCTGGGCGACGAGTTGCCAGTCGAAGTGGGCCGCCGGTGCCTGGTCCAGGTGCTGGACGCGGGGCTTGACGACGTCCTGGGCGAAGGCCCTCGCGGCGTCCCTGAACCGCTGGACCTCGGGCGGCAGTACGTCGAAGTTCAGTCCCGACAGGGACACGGACTCGGACTCGGACTGGAACTCGGACAGAGCGGTGTTCACTTGGACGACACTCCTTACGCGTTGGTTCGCCGGCCGGAACCGGTGCCGGGCAGCAGGTCAGGCGCCGACGCCGGAGGCGGCGGCGATGTCCGGGTAGCGGTCGAAGGCGGGCCGCAGCATCGGCACCAGTTCCAGCACCTTGGCGACCTTGCCGCGGATCCTGAGCCGGCCCGTGGCGATGGCGACGGGCACCATGAGCCGGCCCATCCACAGCGCGTGGGCCGTGTCGCAGGACATCTTGAGAGTGATCGCCGCCGTCTGAGGAGCCTCCTCACCGACGACGACGCCCTGCGCTGACACGAAGACCTGGCAGTCGGGCTTCGTGTGGACGAGCCGGACCGACAGTCCCTCCTGCCGGGCCCTTGCGACGAATTCCTCGTCCTCCAGCATCACGGAAAACAGCCGGCCGAAGACTTCCGCCGCCATTTCGCTGGACGAAAAAGTGGACATCTTCCCCTCCCGATCGCTCTTGTCGCGCACAAGTCGACACGGGCGCAAGCGCCCTGGGTTTACGGACAGCGGGAAACCGATCGCAACGCTTTTCCGGTGCGGCGGGTTGTGCCCGCCCTGCCTCCGGGAGCGCCCAGGAGAACGTTAGGGGGCGTCATACCCGGCTTCCGCGGTGCGGACATAAGGCGGAAGGGATGCGGACATGACGCGGAAAGAATGACCCGCAAACAGGTGGATTGCAGCGCACTGGATTCAACAACCAGGGGTTGGAAACAGCGGTACTGTCACGGGATTCGCCACAATGTGCGTCGTGTGCAACTGTACTCATCAACCGCAACACAGTTGTCATTCATGGCTTCAGGACCATGCGTGCATCGCTTCAAGACCTTGCGTGGACGGCTTCAGGACCATTGCGCGACTGTCGGCCTACCTGCCGCGCCGGCCGGGCAGTTGACCGAAACCCATCGCTCCGCCGTCGGAGACACGCCGACGCGGCAGCGGTCCAGCACCGGCTGAGGGGCCCGCGAGGACGTGCGGGCGGTCATCCGCGGCCGTCAGAGGGGTGGAAGGCGCGTAAACCCCATTACCACATCACCCCACGCCGTCGGCAGATTTTCGACGAAATTACGTCCTGAGCGGACTAGGCAGCTAGTCAGATCGCGACACCCGGATGGGTGACTAGCATGTGCGAATGCCTGCCGGACGATCACCGTCCTCTTGGTGATGTCCCCTGCCCGCGGCCGTCGTGCGTCGGTCGCCCTGTCTTTCCCGCTGCCAAGGACCGAGGACCGCTGGATGTCAGTGCCTTCACCGCTCAGCCAACACCGGTCAGGGAAGGCGCCTCACGCCTCACCCGTCGCACCCCTGGTCGTCCTGGTGGTGACTGCCGCAGCGGCTGGTGCGGCGATCGCGGCGGCTCCCACGAACGCCCGTACCTGGACGGTGGCCTCGGCTCTGGGCGCCTGGTTGTGTGTGGCGGTCACCGTCGTCGTCAGTACGTCGCTGATCCGGCGCGCCCGCCGGTCCGCCGCGGCGCAGGTGGGCGAAGTCGGCCAGTTCCGTTCGCAGTTGGCACACCAGGCGGCCGAGTCCGCTCATCTGGTGAACGTGACCCTGCCCGCGGTGGCCACACGGCTGCGGGACGGAGCGAGCGCGCATGACGCACTGACGAGCGTGACGCAGCCGTCCGATCCACAGCTGCGCAAGGTCATGCACTCCTTCGCCACCATGGTGGAGCAGGACGTGAAGAGTGTCGCGGCCCTGGACATCGAACGGCGGCAGGCCCAGCAGGAACTGACCCAGGCCGCCGCCGAGCTGGAACGGCTGACGAACGAGACCCTGCCCGCCGCGATCGCAAAGCTGCGGGAAGGCACTTCGGCGGACACCGTCTTCGCCGAACTGGACTGGCCGCAGGTCCCCCTGCTGCGCATCCCCGCAGATTCGTTCATTCGTGAACTCGCGCACAGCGAACGGCGGGCCGCCGCCGCGCAGTCCGCCTCGGCGAAGGCCCTGAGCCGGGTGCAGGCCAAGGCCGTCAGCATGCTCGCCGACCTGCGGGACATGCAGGATCGGCACGGCGAAGAGGTCTTCGGCGACCTGCTGAAGCTGGATCACAGCACCTCACAGCTCGGCCTCATGACCGACCGGCTGGCGCTGCTCATGGGCGGCCGTTCCAGCCGTGCCTGGAACAAGCCGATCGTCATGGAGAGCATCCTCCGCGGCGCGGTCGGCCGGATCGCCGCCTACCGGCGCGTACGACTGCACTGTTCGACGAACGCCGCCGTCTCCGGGTTCGCCGCGGAAGGCGTCATGCATCTGCTCGCCGAACTGGTCGACAACGCGGCCAACTTCTCGCCGCCGATCGACGAGGTCCACGTGTACGTGGAGCAGCGCAGCGCCGGAATCGTCGTCACGATCGAGGACAGCGGCCTGAAGATGGCCGACGCGGCGATGCGGCGTGCCGAGGAGTCGGTGGCCGGGCGGATGACGGACCTCGCCTCGTTGCAGGGCACGCGGCTCGGTCTGGCCGTGGTCGGGCGGCTGGCCGACAAGTACGGCATCAGCGTCAACTACCGTCCCTCGTCGCGCGGCGGCACCGGCGTCGTCGTCCTGCTGCCCCCACAACTGCTGGCCCAGCAGCGCGACGCCGCACAGCGGCCGACCGCGTCCGCGGCGCCCGCACCCGCACCCGGGCCCGTCGACACCGCAACCCCCGCGGCACCCGAACCGGCGCCCGCCGAAGTCGCGCGGCCCGCGGTGGCGGCCGCACCCGAACCGGCCGTGCGGCCGGCCGCCTCGGTGCGGCCCGCCGCCGGGGCGGAACTCCCCGAGCGGGGGGCACGCTCCCGTCGCTCGGAGGCCACCCCGAACGGCCTGCCCGTGCGCGCCCCCGGCCGCACCATGGCCGAGGCCGACCGCGAACTGCAGCAGCGCAGAGCTACGGCCGCCGCCAGCGCGCAGGACGAGACGCAGACGGAGGGGCGTTCGGCGAAACGCGACGCGGGTTCGCTGTTCGGCTCCTTCCACCGCGGCCGCCAGTCCGGCAACGGCGAGACCGGATCGTGGGCCCGCCCCGAACCCGACTCCGACCCCGAGCCGCCCGCCGGCTCGTAGGTCCACCCCCACACATACGGCGCTCGGGGCCCCGGCGCCCATGCCCTCGACTTCGTGAGATTGGAGGAACGGGGCGGTGACCCGACAGCAGGGCACAACCGTCCCATCACCCACCATGCAGACCACCGACACCAGCCTCACCTGGCTCCTGCAGAGCCTTCTGGAGCGCACTCCCGGCACGCGGCACGCACTGGTCCTGTCCCGGGACGGCCTGAAGCTGTGCTGGACCGAACATCTGACGCTGGACCAGGCCGACCAGCTGGCGGCGCTCTGCTCGGGGATTCAGGCCCTCGCCCAGGGCGCGTCCATCGAGTTCGGCGACGGCAGCGGCGGTGTCCGCCACTCCATGACCGAGTTCCACGGCGGCCTGCTCTTCATCGTCGAGGCCGGCGAAGGAGCGCACCTGGCGGTCGTCGCCGAGGAGAACGCCGACCCCGGCGTCGTGGGTCACCAGATGACCGAACTCGTCGACAAGATCGGTGAGCATCTGCGGGCCGAGCCCCGCCAGGGCGCCCCGGCGAGTACTTCGTCGTGATACGCAGGCCCGTGGACACCGGTGATCCCGACCGGCTCTACACCGTCACGGGTGGACGCAGTCGTGCCGACGACGCGTTCGATCTGGTCACCCTCGTGGTGAGTGAGTGCGAACCCACCGCAGGGATGCAGTCGGAGCACACGCGCATCCTCGACCTGTGCCGGCACCCGACGGCCGTGGTCGAGATCGCCGCCGAACTGAAGCTGCCGATCACGGTGGTGCGCATCCTGCTCGGCGACCTCCTCGCCATGGGCAACATCACCGCCCGCCACCCGCGCGCGGCACGGTCCATCGCCTCGCTCCCCGATTCCGCCCTTCTCCAGGAGGTGCTCCATGGGCTCCGCCATCTCTGAGCTGCCTTCCCAACGTACGCCCCTGGCCGACGCCGCAGAGACCGGCCTGAAGATCGTCATCGTGGGCGGGTTCGGGGTCGGCAAGACGACCCTGGTCCGCTCGGTCAGCGAGATCCGGCCGCTCAACACCGAAGAGGTGATGACCCAGGCCGGTGTCGGCGTCGACGAGACGAGCGGGGTGGCGGCGAAGACCACCACCACCGTGGCGTTCGACTTCGGGCGGA
This sequence comes from Streptomyces acidicola, assembly GCF_009377235.1. Lineage (GTDB taxonomy): Bacteria > Actinomycetota > Actinomycetes > Streptomycetales > Streptomycetaceae > Streptomyces > Streptomyces acidicola. The sequence continues at coordinate 28,548 of NZ_VMNX01000092.1, read as the reverse complement.
TCAGCCTCAACGACCGCATGGTCCTCTACCTGTTCGGCGCTCCGGGGCAGAAGCGCTTCTGGTTCCTGTGGGACCGGCTCTTCTCCGGCACGCTCGGCGCGGTCGTCCTGGTCGACACACGCCGGATGGACGACTCCTGGTACGCGATCGACCGGCTGGAGCACCACAAGACGCCGTTCGTGGTGGCGGTCAACCGCTTCGACAACGACCCTTCCCGGCACTCCCTGGACGAGATCCGCCAGGCGCTCGCCCTCCCCGAGCATGTGCCGCTGATCGACTGCGACGCGCGGGTCAGGTCATCGGGCAAGGACGTGCTGATCACCCTTGTAAACCACCTCTACGAACAGGCCAAGGCCCGGGAGATGACACCGTGACCGACACCGGATCCTCCTCCCCGGCGGCCGCCCCGGGCTGCCCCGCCCACCCGGGCGCGGTGCGCCTGGGCGGTCTGGAGTACCAGCAGACACCGTCGCAGCTGTACCGCACCCTGCGCCGGGAGCACGGCGCGGTGGCGCCCGTGCTGCTCGACGGGGACGTGCCGGCCTGGCTGGTCCTCGGCTACTCCGAGGTCGGCTATGTGACGGCCCACGACGAGCTGTTCGCGCGGGACTCGCGGCGCTGGAACCAGTGGGAGAACATCCCCGCGGACTGGCCGCTGATGCCGTTCGTCGGATACCAGCCGTCGGTGCTGTTCACCGAGGGCGCGGAGCACCAGCGGCGGGCAGGGGTGATCACTCAGGCGCTGGAGGGCGTCGATCAGTTCGAGCTGGGCCGTGAGTGCGAGCAGATCGCCGACGAGCTCATCGCGTCGTTCGCGGGGAGCGGCCACGCCGAGCTGATGAGCGCGTTCGCGCACGCCCTGCCGATGCGGGCCGCGGTCCAGATGTGCGGGATGCCGCACAGCGGTACGGACACCCAGCAACTCGTCGACGACCTGCGGATCTCGCTCGACGCCGCGGAGGGCGACGACCCGGTGGCCGCGTACGGCCGGGTGGGCGCGCGGTTCCAGCAGCTGGTGAAGGAGAAGCGGGAGAAGCCCGGACCGGACGTCACCTCGCGGATGCTGCAGCATCCGGCCGGGCTGACCGACGAGGAGATCATCCAGGACCTGATCTCCATCATCGCCGCGGCACAGCAGCCGACGGCCAACTGGATCTGCAACACCCTCCGCCTGCTGCTCACCGACGAGCGCTTCGCCCTGAACGTCTCGGGCGGCCGGCTCAGCGTGGGCGAGGCACTGAACGAGGTGCTGTGGCTGGACACGCCGACGCAGAACTTCATCGGCCGCTGGGCCGTGCGCGACACCCAGCTCGGCGGACGGCAGATCCGGGCGGGCGACTGCCTCGTACTGGGACTCGCCGCGGCCAACACCGACCCGCAGATCTGGCCCGAGGGGCACGTCGGCGCGGAGAACGCCGCGCACCTGTCGTTCAGCAACGGCGAGCACCGCTGCCCCTACCCGGCCCCGCTGCTGGCCGACGTCATCGCCCGTACCGCGGTCGAGGCCCTGCTGGAGCGACTGCCCGACGTGGTCCTGGACGCGGAGCCGCACGAGCTGACCTGGCGCCCGTCCATCTGGATGCGCGGGCTGACCTCGCTGCCGGTGCGGTTCACGCCGGTAGTGCAGTAGCACAACCACAAGCCCCCCTAACGGGGTTCGGGGCGCGGCCCCGAACCCCACAGGGGGTCAGCCCGCGACCGGCGTGAACCGCACCGGCACGGACTGCGGGCCCCGGGTGAAGACACCCTGCTCCACGGGGTCGAAGCCGTCGGCGAGCCGCACGTCGGGCATGGCGTCGAGGAGCTGGCCGACACCGGTCTCCACCTCGGCCTTGGCGAGCAGCGCCCCTACACAGAAGTGCCGGCCGAGCGCGAAGGCAAGGTGGTCGGCGGCGGCCGAGAAGGCGGTCGACGTCGTCAGGTCGTCGCGGAAGATGTCGAAGCGGTCCGGGTCCTGGTAGCGGTCGCCGTCCCGGTTGGCGGCGCCGATCAGGCAGGTGACGGTGGCTCCGGGCGGTACGGTGCCGCCGCTGAGCTCGACCTCGGTCGCCGACTGCCGCATGATCATGTGGACGGGCGGTGTGTAGCGCAGCGTCTCGGCGAAGGCGCGGGAGATCAGGCTCCGGTCCTCCCGTACGGCCGCCAACTGCTCCGGGTGCAGCAGGAGGTTCACGAAGATGCCGGCGATCGCCTTGTCCGTGGTCTCGCCGCCCGCGGCGAGCAGCAGGCTGCAGAAGGCCTTGATGTCCTCGTCGCTCATGTTCACGCCGTCCACTTCGGCGGCGCACAGCGTGGACAGCAGGTCGTCACCGAGGTTCTCACGGCGTTCCCGGATGATCGGGAACATGTACTCGGCGAACTCCTCCCGGGTGCGCTCGCCGGCCGCCGTCACCTCCGGGTCGCCCGAGAGGTTGCCGAGGAAGGCGATGACGGAGGTGTACCAGCGGTGGAACCGGTCGTGGTCCGCCTTGTCCAGGCCCAGCATGTCCGCGATCACGTTGACGGGGAAACGGGTCGCGTAGTCGGTCACCAGGTCGGCGGACCCGGTGTGCCGGAAGGCGTCGATCAGCTCACGGGAGTTGCGCTCGATCACGGGAAGGAACTTCGCCTCCAGGTCGCTGCCGCGGAAGGCCGGGGCGACCAGGGCACGCCGCACCGCGTGTTCCCGTCCGCTGAGCTGGAGAATCGTCTTTCCGTGTACGGGCTCGAGCTGCCAGGTGTAGTTGTCGGTGGTGAACTCCCCGCTCTTGTCCTTGAAGACGCGCTCCACGTCCTCGTAGCGCGAGATGATGTAGCTCTGCATGGCTTCGTGCCAGATGAGAGGGGCACGTTCGCGCATCACCTGATAGGCCGGGTAGGGATCCGCCGCGAACTCGGGCGAGAGGATGTCGGGGACCTGTTGCGCGGTGGACATGAGACTCCCTGGGATCAGCAACGGGTGTACCGCCCAAGGTTATTTAACGGTCAAGAGCCAGGACAGGCCGCCTCTAGCCCGGCTTTATTACGCGGGGGCCGAAACCCGGGGTCAGCACCGCGGGGTCAGCACCGCGGGGTCAGCGCCGCGGGGTCCGCGTAACGGCCAGCAGGACCACGGCGAGGACCTGAATGGCGACGACCACCGTGATCAGTACGGGGATCGAGTAGCCGTACAGGCCGCCGATCAGTGCGCCGCCGGCCAGGCTCGCCGCGCCGACGACGCCGGCGAACAGCCCGTAAGCGGTCGCCCGGCGCCCGGTGGGCACCAGATCCGCGACCGTGGCGCGCAGCGTGGACTCCTGGATGCCCATGGCCGCACCCCACACCAGCGACCCGGCCACGGCGAGCGCGAGCGTGTCGGTGAACGCCAGCGCGGCCACGCCCGCGGTCAGCGCGGGCAGGGCGATCAGCACGCGGGGGCCGTGACGGTCGTACAGCCAGCCCGTGGCCAGGGCCGCTACGGCGTCCACGGCCATCGCCGCCGCGTACAGCACCGGCACCCACGCGGTGGTCAGCAGATGCCGCTCGACCAGGTGGTAGGAGAGCACGCCGAAGGTGGCGAACCCGGTCGTGGTGGCCGCCGTGAAGGCGGCGTAGGTCCAGAACGCTCTCGGCAGACGCCGGCCGTCCTCCGGCTCCGGAGCCGATGCCGACGCGGCGGCCACGTCACGTTCGTAGGCCTCCGGGTCCCGCACCCGGGCCCGCAGCCACACCAGCAGCCCGAGCACCGCGACGCCGGGCAGGGCGAGCACGCCGAGCGCCGGTCCGTAGTCGCCTCCGGTCAGCGCCAGCACACCGGCCACGAGCAGGGGGCCGATCAGGGCTCCGATCTGGTCCAGTGCCTCGTGCACGGCGAAGCCGCGCCCGCGCCCGGTCGCGGCCGCGGCGTGGGACAGCATGGTGTCCTTCGCCGGAGAGCGCACCGCCTTCCCTACCCGCTCCGTGACCACCAGCACGCACGCGGCCCACAGCGTCCCGGCCACGCCCAGCAGCGGCACGGACACCACGGTCAGCAGGTATCCGGCGATCGCCAGGCCCCAGAAGCGGCGCGTGCGGTCGGCCAGCGGGCCGGAGACCAGCCGCAGCCCCAGCGCCGCCGCCTCACCGGCGCCCGTGACCACGCCGACGACCAGGGCGGACGCGCCCAGCGAGGCCAGCAGCGGCCCGGTGACGGAGCGGGCGCCCTCGTAGACGACGTCGGCGAGCAGACTGACCGTGCCGAACCACAGCACGAACCGCCACGGCCCCATCCCGGTCGCCCGCGTCGCTTCCGCTCGCTCTGCCACCGCCCTCACGCCCACAGCGCATCGGCGAACGCGGCACCGACGAACGCGGCGCCCAGCCCTGCCACCACACTGGCGACGGCATTGGCGACGGCGAAGAACCTCGCCCCGTCCTCGGCCAGCCGCAGCGTCTCGTAGGAGAACGTCGAGTACGTGGTCAGCGCCCCGCACAGCCCCGTTCCCAGCAGCAGTTGCACGTCGGAGGAGGCGGCCCCGGCCAGCACGGCACCTGTCAGCAGGCCCAGGATCAGGCAGCCGGCCACGTTCACGGTGAAGGTGCCCCAGGGGAACACGGTGTCGTGCCGCTTCTGCACGGCCCGGTCGGTGAGGTACCGCAGCGGCGCACCGACCATGCCTCCGACGACCACCAGCAGCCAGTTCACGCGTCCTGCTCCCTGCACGGGATCTTGGAGTACGGGGTTGTCATGAACGTACGTCTCCTACTCGCCGGGCCCGGTCACGCGGGCGTCCACCATCGCAAGTAGGGACTGTTGGCGGCGTCGATGCCGCGGTTCGGGTCCGGCGAGCCCCACCGCCGCGCTGCGACCGGTGGTCGCAGCCGACGACAAGGTTAACGCCACGGCCGGCCGCTCGGGATCTCAAGCGGCCGGCGGTTGGCGGTCGGTCGTCAGCCGCCGGCCGCCGACTCGAGGGCCCACCGGTAGCCCGCCCGCCGGTAGTGGGGCGTGCCCCGTTCCCAGGTCAGCTCCGGGACCGTGCCGCCCGCCGGGATGACGACCAGGGCTCCGCGCGCCGGGCAGGCGTGCACGCGGTGCTGTTCGATCGTCGTACGGGCGCAGGTGGGAAAGGCGTCCGGCCCGAAGCGCAGCGGCGTCGAAGAGGAACACGAAGCGGTGGGCGAACCGGCCGGCGGTCCGGCCGGTTCGGCGCGGCTGGTGCGGTCGAAGGCCACGTATACGCCGCGCGCTGAGCGCAGCGAGGATTCCGGCGCCACTGGCGGCTGCACACCGTGCGCACCAAATCCCACGGTCTCAAACGCATCGACCACCCGGAGGCGGGCCCGCTCCCCCTCTCGTACGAGATCACCCACTTCCCCCAGAACCCCCGAGCTGAGCCTCCTCGTCCACACCGCCGCCCTCGGCTCACCCGAGGAGAAAGCGCTGCGCGTCATGGCCGAGTCATGGACGTAGCTTCTGATCGTTCCCACTTCTGGTCGTCCAGACGGCGGTGGTCCGCGTGCTGCCGTCCCGGCTGTGCGATTACAGTCGGTGGTGACGGACGGGGGGAATGCGGAGGGTCGTGACTTTCCTTGCCTGCCCCGCTTTCATCACCCACCGATCCCCCGGGCTGCCTTCCGTCCGCGTCGACCGGTGGCGCAGGCGTGTCCGGAGCGCGCGCTGCATGGCGCGGCCGGGCGGCCTCCGCCGCGGTCTGGTACCTGCGGCTGATGGCCCTGCTGAACCTGGTGGCGGTGGCCTCGGTGCCGTTCCGCGAGGAGGTGCGTGAGCACCGCGCGAGTCAGTACTTCACCCCTTACCTGGCGACGGCGGGGCTGGTGGCGATTCCCCTGTCGCTCTTCCTCGCCGTGGCCATGCGGCGCCGCAAGAGGGCCGCGTGGGTCTTCAACATGCTGCTGGCCGGACCGCTGTTCGCTCTGTACGTACTGCTCATGACCCAGGAGGCGTACCGGGAGCACGGCTTCAACTGGTTCTCCACGGCGCTCACCGGCCTGTTCGTGCTGTCTCTGGTGGTCGGCCGCAGGGAGTTCCGGGCCAGGAGCGGCACCTGGAACCGCGGCCTGGCAGCCGTCGTCCTGCTGGCGGGCCTGGCGGTCGCGGCTCTGGTGGGGACGCTGCTGGTGAGCGCGACGACCAACCAGCCGGGGACATCGGTCACCGATCGTGTCTCCTACGCGCTGCTGCGGGTGGTGACGCTCGGCCCGTTGTCCGGCACGTCCGTCACGGTGCACGCGCCACGCTGGGTCGACGTGGTGATCAACGTGCTGGCCGCGGTGCTGTTCCTGCTTCTGCTGTACGCCTGCTTCCGCGCTCCGCGGGGCCGGGAGCTGCTCACCGCCGAGGACGAGAGACGGCTGCGTGATCTGCTGGACCGGTACGGCGAGCGGGATTCGCTCGGGTACTTCGCGCTCCGCCGCGACAAGGCCGTCATCTGGTCGCCCAGCGGAAAGGCCGCCATCGCCTACCGCGTGGTGGGCGGGGTCACCCTCGCCTCCGGCGACCCCCTCGGCGACCCGGAGGCCTGGCCCGGGGCCATCGAGCAGTGGCTGCGCGAGGCACGCGAGTACGCCTGGGCGCCGGCCGTCGTGGGGGCGAGTGAGGAGGCCGGGACCATCTACACGCGGCACGGACTCGACGCCCTGGAACTCGGTGACGAGGCGATCGTGGAGCGCGATGCCTTCACCCTGGAGGGCCGGGCGATGCGGGGCGTCCGCCAGGCGCGGCACCGGGTGCGCCGAGCGGGGTACACGGTGCGCATACGGCGGCACGAGGAGATCCCACAGGAAGAAATGGCGGCCTTGCTGGACCGGGCGGACCACTGGCGGGACAGCGAGACGGAGCGGGGCTTCTCGATGGCGCTGGGGCGCCTCGGTGATCCGGACGACGGGCGCTGCGTGATGGTGGAGTGCCACGACGGAGAGGGCGAACTGCGGGCGCTGTTGTCCTTCGTGCCCTGGGGACTGCGCGGGCTGTCACTCGATCTGATGCGACGGGACCGCGACGCGGACAACGGCCTGATCGAGTTCATGGTCGTCGAGCTGCTGCAGCGAGCGGACGAGGTGGACGTGGACCGGGTGTCGCTCAACTTCGCCATGTTCCGCTCCGTCTTCGAGCGAGGGGCCCGGATCGGCGCCGGGCCGGTGCTGCGGCTGTGGCGCTCGGTGCTGACGTTCTTCTCCCAGTGGTGGCAGATCGAGTCGCTGTACCGGGCCAACGCCAAGTACCGGCCGGTGTGGGAGCCCCGCTACCTGCTGTTCGGGAAGACCAGCGAACTCCCCCGGATCGGTCTGGCCAGTGCCCGCGCGGAGGGCTTCGTGGCCGCGCCGAGCCTGCCCTCCCTGTTCGGCCGCCGGCACCGGCAGCCCCCGGGGCGACCACCCGACAGCACCTCTGGCTCAGCACCGGAGGGGAACGCGCGGGCCCGCCCGGTCGGCCCATGACCCACGGCGTCAAATAGGCTTGAACCGTCAACAAGGCTTGGTTATCCGCTCGTTGGGGAGATCCTGCTCGACTAGAGTGACGGAAGGCCGTCTGCGGGATTCACTGGGCCAGTCGACCTGGCGGGGGTGCTGTGCGTATCACGATCACGGTCCGGGACGGTTCGCCGGGCCGTGCCGACACGGACGATCTGCGCCGTTGGCTGGGTGACAACCCAGCACTGCGCGGCAGAATCCGCAGGCCGACGGAGGCGTCCCCACAGCCCGGGACCATGGGTGTGGCGGCCGACGCGCTACTCGCCCTGCTGGCGCCCGGGGGCGTCGCCACGGTTCTGGCGGGCGGCCTGATCGCCTGGTTGCAGACCAGGAAGGGCAGTCAGACCGTCGTCATCAGCCGTCCCGACGGTACGGAGATCACTGTGACCTCCACGCATGTTCGGGCACTGGACGCACGACAGACGGCGGAGCTGGCTCAGCAGCTCGCGACGGACCTCGAAGCGACAGCGGACACCGGGCAGCCCGGCGGTACCCCGGATGCCTCGGACGCGCCGTCCACCGGACCCGGGTCGACGGTCCGCAGGCCCGCACCGTGAGCTCCCCGGGGCCGCGGCTCGCCGCCGCCACGGTCACCGGTCTCGCGGCGCCGGGGGCTCGCGCCGTGCTGGTGGGCACCGGCAGCCATGGGGCGGGCTCGACCCTGCCGGGACTGCCCAGCGTCGAGGCCACGCTCGACGATCTGGAGCGGGTACTGCGCGAGGTCTGCGGGATGGCGCCGGAGCAGGTGCGCCGGGTGGACCCGGAGGCCGGTGCGGCGGAGGTCGTCACGGCGCTGGAGGAGGCGGTCGAGCAGGCCACCGGGGTGGTGCTGTTCTGCCATGTGGGCCATGGTCTGCTGGGTCCGGGAGACGAGCTCTATCTCGCGACGCACGGCTGCCTCGCGGCGGACCGGATCGCCCAGGCCGTCCCCTACCGAACGGTCAGGGATCTGCTCGGCGCCGCGCCCGGCGGCAGTGTGGTCGTGCTCGACTGCTGTTTCTCCGGTCGTGCCACGGCCCCGGACGGTGGCCACGCCCGGGACCCGTTCGTCTCCGCCCGCCCCGCCGGCAGCTTCCTGCTCAGCTCGGCGTCGTACTTCGCGCTTTCCTTCGCACCGGAAGGCGAACGGCACACGCTGTTCGGCGGACGGTTGCTGGAGTTGCTGGAGCATGGGGATCCGGGCGGTCCGCCGCTGCTGACCCTGGACCGGCTGCATCTGTGCCTCGACCGAGCGCTCCGCGACGGGCCCGCACGCCCGCACCGGGACAGCGAGGGCACCATGGGTGCGCTGGTCGTCGCCCCCAACCGGGCCTACAGCACCGGGAGTACGTCGCCGGCCGAGCCGCCGGCCGACGTACCGTGCCCGTACCCTGGGATGGAGCCCTTCCAGCCCGAGGACCACAGATGGTTCTTCGGCCGGCAGGAACAGACCACTCAGCTGCTGGCCGCCGTGCGGGACACGCGGACCGGGCATCCGGTCATCCTGATGGGGGCCTCGGGTACGGGAAAGTCGTCGCTGCTGCGAGCAGGTCTGCTGGCCGGGCTCGAACGCGCCCACGAGGCCGGCGACCGTACCGCGCCCGGCCCCGCGCTGCTGCTCGCGGCGCCCGGACCGCGTCCGTTGCGTGCCCTGGCCGAGTTCTGGGCACAGGCCACCGGCCGGCCGGCCGCCGAGGTCGAGGCGTCGCTCGCCGACGGTGACTTCCCGCCGCCGCTTCCGGGCCGTACTGCCTGCCGTCTGCTGGTGGTCGACCAGTTCGAGGAGGTCTTCACCCGCTGCCGCGACACCACCGAGCGCGCCCGCTTCCTGCGCGCCCTGTGCGGTGCAGAGGAAGAAGTGTGCGGTGCAGAGGAAGAAGAGTCAGAGTCAGGGGAAGAACACCGGCCCGCGAAAGACCCCGCCGACCACGTCCGGCCGCGGGTCGTTCTGGCCGTACGAGCCGATCACTACGGCAACTGCCTCGCCCACCCCGGTCTGCGGGACGCCCTGAACGCCACCGCGCCGCTGAATCTGCCGCCGCTGGGCGAACGGGCACTGCGCGCCGCGATCGAGGGCCCGGCCGCCGACGCCGGACTGGTGCTGGAGGACGGTCTGACCGACCGCATCCTGCACGATCTGAACCAGCCGGGCGGCGGCGGAGGCGAGGAACCTGATGAGCCTGGGCAGCCGTCGGGCCAGGCCCCCGCCCTGCCGTTTCTGGCACACGCCCTGCGTGAGACCTGGCTGCGGCGCAGTGGAGCCGTCCTCACTCTGGCCGGGTACCAGGCGACCGGCGGGATCTGGCGCTCCGTCACCACGTCCGCCGAGGACCTGTACCAGTCCCTCGACGAAGCCGGGCGGGGAGTGCTGCGCGACCTGCTGCTGCGCATGATCCACCTGGCGCCCGGCACGGAGCCCGTGCCGCGCCGCGTGGCGCATGCGGATCTGCCGACGGGACGTGACGGCGCGGACCGCGAGCGCGTCACCTCGGTCCGCGACCGTCTCACCGCTGCCCGGCTGGTCAGCACGGACGACGACGGCGTACGCATCGCCCACGAGGCCCTGCTGCGCGCCTGGCCGAGGCTGCGCTCATGGATCCTCGACGCCCGTGCCGAGCTGATCACCCACCAGAGGCTGGCCGAGGCGGCCTCCACGTGGTCGGAGCACGCCCACGACCGCGACTACCTGTTCACCGGCAGCCGGCTCGCAGCGGTCCGCCCCTGGCTGGAGACGGACCCAGGAAAGCACGGTTCCGGTATCGCGCTGACCGACACCGAGCGGCAGTTCCTGCACGCCTGCGTCCGCGCCGACAGACGCGCGCGCCGCAGACGGCGCCTGACGACCACGAGCCTCATCTGTCTGGCCCTCCTCCTCACGGTCGCCGGCACGGTCGCCGTCGTGGAGCGCGACCGATCACGGCAGCGCGCAGCGGAACTCGCGTCGAAACGTATCGCCACCCAGGCCGACGCCCTGCGCCCGGAGAACCCCGCGGCGGCACTGGACATGAGCCTGGCCGCCTACCGTACGGCGCCGACCGCCGAGGCCCGGGCGAGCCTGCTGCGGTCGGCGCTGACACCGGTGTCCATGACGCTGACCGGGCACAAGGACACCGTCAACAGCGTCGTGTACCGCAAGGACGGTGAGCTGCTGGCCAGTTCGTCCCGCGACGGCACGGTCCACCTCTGGCACACCGGCGACCCGTACCGCCCCGCCCCCGGCCCGGTGCTGCGGACCGGTGGCGACGGGGCCACGCTCGCCTGGCACCCCGACGGCAGGTACCTCACCGCGCACACCGAAAACGCCCTGTACATCTGGGACCTGCGCGTCCCCGACCGCCCACGGCAGGTCACCCGGGTGCCCGCGGACACCGGCGGAATCCTTCAGGCGGCCCTGAGCCCGGACGGCAACACGCTGGCCGTGCCGGCCGCCGGCGGAAAGGTGTGGCTGTGGGACCTACGTGATCCGGAGAATCCAACCGCCACGACCGCGCGGGTCGCGGAGGAAACACGAGACGTACTCTCCGTCGCATTCCACCCGGACAGCCGCATCCTGGCCACCACCGCCACGGACGCCGCCCTGCGCCTGTGGAACACCACCGGTCCCGGGGCGCCCCGCCCCCTGGGGACGGCGAGGAACGCGGCGTTGATCTCGGCGACCTTCAGCCCCGACGGCCGCACCGTGGCCGGCGGCTACGGTACCGGAGGCGTCCACACCTTCGACGTGGCCGATCCCGCGCGGCCGAAGCAGATCAGCTCAACCCTCAATGGCGTTTACCCGACCTACATCGAGCTGGCCTACCGCCCGGACGGCAAGTACCTGGCAGCCGTTTCCATGAGCGGCCGCATGCACACGTACGACATCTCCTTCCCCTCCGATCACAGGACACCCACCACGGGAACGCCCGTGCCTCGGACAAGCCAGGCACGGTCGGTCGCTTTCCGGCCGGACGGGCGCGGCATCGTCTCCGGCGATCTGAAGGGCCGGATCCTGCTGTGGAATCCGCCGCCGCGTGCCCTCCCAGGTCCCCTGCTGGATGCGACGCGCACCCCTGGAGATGCCTTTGACGCGGAAGGGCGCCATCTCGCGACCGGCGGCACCGACGGAACCCCCGCCCGGATCTGGGACGTGGACGACGGACCGGCACCGCAGCCGGTGGCCACGTTGCCCGAACCGTGGACCGCGCCGCGCTTCCTGCCGGGCCGCCAGGTGCTGATCAGCCGGGACACCGACTACACGCGGATGAAACTGTGGTCTCTCCAGAAGCGGAGCCTGCGCCCCGGACACGAGTTCCGGCCCGCGTCCGGGAAACTCGCCATACGGCGTGACGGGCGGATGCTCGCTCTCCAGGAACGCGACGGTGGTGCGCTGCAGTTGTGGGACATCCGGCAGCCGGACCACCCCCGTCGGCTGGGCCGCATACCCGTCGAGGGGAAGGACGACTTACCTGCCTTCGTAGGCCAGGACCTGTTCATCGTCGCAGACGCTGACGGCACACAGCTGTGGGACATCAGTGACCCGAGGCAGCCGCGGCGCGGAAGTCAGGTGAAGGGAAGAGCCGACCAGCTGCTCTCCTACGAGAAGAGGCACCTGCTGATCACCTCGGCAGACCAGGACGAGGACCAGGACAGTGCCCTGTCGACCGCACCGACCACCGTGTGGGACCTGTCCGAGAACGGCAGCGCACGCAAACTCAGGGACGACATCACGGCCAAGCCCCACGACACCACCTTGATCACCGGAGATCTCCTCGCCACCCTGTCCGGCTCGGGAGAGCCGGCTCTCTGGAAGCTGGACGCCCCCTGGCGCGGCACCGCCCTCCAGGGCTCTCTCAGCGGGTTCGACAACATCACCACGCACCCGGAAACCGGTCTCGTAGCAGCCTCGCGCGAAGAGGGCCGAAGCCGGTCCCTGGCCCTGTGGCGCCTGCCCGACTCCGACGCCTCCGACGACGCGGGCACCACGGAGTTGCTCTCCTACGCACCGGGCCTCGGCGAGGACACCATCGGTCCGTCCATACGCGAGTTCGGCCCACGTGGGGACATCCTCGTGCTCAACGCGACCCTGGGGCCCTGGAGGTCGTTCTCGGACGGTCTCCTGCTCGTGGACACCGATCCCGGTCGGCTGGCCGACACCCTCTGCTCGGTCCGCCCACAGCCCGTCCCCGACGAACTGTGGCAGGAGACACTCCCCGACCTGCCCTACGAGGCCCCCTGCACCTGAGGTTGCGGTCCACCACGCCAAGGAGATGACGTGCGTTCCACGACAGACACGTATGCGTTGCCCCAGCCGTTCGACAGTTCCTTCGCCGCCGACCCCTACGCCTTATACGCCCGGCTCCGCACCGAGACCCCCGTGCACCGGGTGGCGCTTCCCGACGGAGCTCCGGTCTGGCTCGTGACTCGCGAGGCAGACGTACGCGTGTGGATGTCCGATCAGCGGCTGTCGCTCGACAAGGCGTACTCGAGCAACGGCTACAAGGGCTTCTCGCTTCCGCCCGCCCTCGACGCCAATCTCCTCAACATGGACGGGGAGGACCATCTGCGGCTTCGCCGTCTGGTCTCCAAGGGCTTCACCCCACTCCGCGTCGAAGACCTGCGTACGTCGGTGCAGGGCGCCGCGGAACGGCTGGCCGACGCTCTCGCCTCTCGCGACGAGCCCGACCTCGTGGCCGATTTCGCCGGTCCGCTGCCGCTCATGGTCATCGGCGACCTCTTCGCCGTCCCCGAGGAGTCCCGTAAGCCGTTCGCCCAGTGGGTCACCACCATGGTCGCCCCTGAGGACCCCCGTGAGATTCCCGAGGCGATCGGCAGGCTCCACCGGTTCTTCGTCGACCTCGTCGCCGCCAGGCGCGAGGAACCGGGCGACGACCTGCTCTCCGCACTGATCGCCGCCCGCGACCTCGACGACCGGCTCTCCGAGGACGAACTCAGCTCTCTCGCGTTCCTGATTCTCACCGCCGGCGTCGAGAACGTTCAGCACCTCATCGGCAACGGGCTGTACACCCTGCTCGTGCACCGCGAGCAGCTCGACCAACTGCGCGCCGACCACGACCTGTTGCCGGAAGCCGTGGAAGAGCTGCTTCGTTTCGCCCTTCCCAACCTCATGGCCATTCGCCGTTTCGCCACCGAGGACATCGAGATCGGCGGCGTACGGATACCGCGTGGAGACACGCTCATCCTCTGCGTGGCATCGGCCCATCGGGACCCGGACCGCTACCCCGGCCCGGACCGGTTCGACCTTCACCGGGAGGACAAGGCGCATCTGGCTCTCGGTCAGGGCGTGCACTACTGCCTCGGCGCGCCCCTGGCACGGATGCAGATCCAGATCGCCCTCGGCACCCTGCTCAGGCGCTTCCCCCACCTGGATCTCGCCGTTCCGCCCGAGCAGCTCCAGTGGCGTACGTCGTGGCGGTCGCGTTCCCTCAGGAGGCTTCCCGTCGCCATCGCTCCGTAGGGCCCGCAGGGCCGCCTCGGCGAGGCCGCCACCGGAGCCCGTGGGGTGTGTCAGGACGGGCAGCCCGAGTCGGCGATCACGTAGTAGCCGGGCGAGGTCTCCTCCAGGGTGTGGGTGACAGCGACGTTGTAGAGGCCCATGTTCTGGTTGGATCCGCCCGCGTAGACATAGCCGCCGCTCTGGTGGGCGCGGCCCGCCGCGACCTGGTTGTAGTTGTTGTCGGTGAAGCACCGCGGCTGGTACCCGGTGGTGGTCGCCGAGACCGCCGGCGACTGGCTGCCGACCGCTCCCGCGGAGTCAACGGCTGCGACGGTGTAGCTGTACCTCGTACCGGAGTTGAGCCCCGTGTCGGTGTACGACGTGCCGGTGACGGAGCCGGCCTTGGTGCCGCCGCGGTACACGGTGTACGACGCCGCGCCGCTCACCGCGGACCAGGACAGCGACACGGCGGTGTCGGTCGTGCCGGTGACCGTGAGCCCGGTGGGTGCCGGAAGGTCTCCGGTACCGTCTCCGCCCGAGGTGTCCAGACCCCAGAACTTGGCGGTCCAGTACGAGGAGCAGATGTAGTTGAGGTAGTACGTACCCGTGCTGCCGCACTGGTCGGTGCCGGATCCGGGGTTGACCGCGAGGCCGTGTGCCATTCCGGCGACGGAGAAGGTCTCCACCGCGGGCTCGCCGTTCGCGTCGTTGTACACCGCCTGCGTGGTGCCGCCGGTCAGGCTCCGGGTCGAGGACGGGGTCTGGCTGATGCCCCAGACGTTGGTCCACTGGTCCCGTTCCTCGGTGGCGTTGGCCGGGTTGACCGTGCTGTCGGCGGTGCCCTGCCAGATCGCGACGCGGGGCCAGGGCCCGCCCCAGCCGCCGGACGCGCTGCGGACCGCGTCCCCCCACTGCTGCGGAGTCTTGTTCACCCCGCTGTACTGGCAGGTCAGGGCGCTGGAGAGGTCGGTCGCGCAGCCCGCCGGAATACCGGAGCCGATGGCGCCACCCGCGAACACGTCGGGGTAGCCGGCGAGCATGGCCGAGGTCATCGCACCGCCGGCCGACAGCCCTGTGATGTAGACGCGGCTGGGGTCGCTGCCGTAGTGGGACTTGGCGTAGTCCACCATCTGCTTGATGGACAGCGCCTCACCCCGGTCACGGGTGTAGTCGGAGGACTGGAACCAGTTGAAGCAGGAGTTGGCGTTGTTGGAGCTGGTGGTCTGCGGGAAGACCAGCGCGAAGCCGTACATGTCGGCGTACTTGGGCCAGCCGGAGTGGGCGTAGTAGTCACTGGCGCTCTGGGTGCAGCCGTGCAGGGCCATGACGAGCGGCGCACCGGAAGGCAGGTTGCCGGGAACGTACTGGAACATGCGCAGATTGCCCGGGTTGGAGCCGAAGCCTGTGACCTCCTGCGGGCTCGCCGCCTGCGCCGGGGCCGGGGAGAGTCCGAGGAGCACGGCGATCAGGGACAGGACCAGCACGGCCGGGGATACGGGACGCGGCCACGTGAGGCGCCGCGGGCGGCGCGGAAGCGAATGGAGGGATGTGGGGTTCATCGTGCCACCTGGTGATCGCGACGGGTGGGGAGGTCGAGGTGGGAGGTGCCCCTGCTTCGCATGTGGGCGCACGGCTTGGGAGTGACAGGGACGTTACGTCCGGCCTGCCGGGGCCGTAAGTGCCGCTGCCGGGGCGCGGTGGGCGAGGAGGGATCAGTCCAGGGAGCCGGTGTTGACGAGGTCGCCGGAGGTGGGTCTGGGGACGGTCCGGCCGGCCGGTGGCTCCTCGCGGTGCTCCACCCAGTCCGTCATGGCGGTGAAAGCGGCTCGGTAGCAAGGCAGGATCGGCCGCAGCTTGTCGGGGTAGGTGTCGTAGAGGCTGTCGACATGGGTGCCACCCTCGATGCGGTAGTAGCGGTGCAGACCGGCCCTGCCCTGGGCGGCGACCATGCGCGCGTAGACGTCGGACTGGACGCCGATGGGCAGCAGCGCGTCCAGCGTGCCGTGCAGAGTGATCATGGGCTTGCCGATACGGCCGGTGAGTGAGATCCGGGCGACGGCGTCATGGACCGAACGGGGCCGCGTCGCGTAGCCGTAGGCGGCGTCGGAGGGGCAGGGGGCGAGGATTTCCTCGGTGGTGGATCCTGCCGAAGCGCCGGGGCAGTCGGGGTCGTAGCCGGGGTCGAATGCGGCGCGGTAGGTCTTCTGGGTCAGGCCCCAGTACGCCTTCTCGTGGTACGGCCACAGGAACTCCGTGCCCCGGGTGAACCCGGCCGCGTACATGTCCTCGTCGTCGGCCCGGCCCAGTTGGCGGGCGACCGCGGTGGGCAGGAAGGTGAACAGGTTGGGGCCGTCGGGACGCCACAGGGCGCCTTCCCAGTCGACGCCGCCGTCGTAGAGCCCGGGATGGTTCTCCAACTGCCAGCGAGTGAGGTAACCGCCGTTGGAGATGCCGGTCATGTAGGTGCGCCGTGGGGCGTGCCCGTAGTGCTGGGCGACCACCCTCTTGGCCGCGCGGGTGAGTTGGGTGGTGCGCAGGTTCCATTCGGCGAGCGCGCCGCCCGGCTGCTTCCCGTCGGTGTAGAAGTCGGGGCCGCTGTTTCCCTTGTCGGTGGAGGCGAACGCGTAGCCCTGGGCCAGCACCCAGTCGCAGATGAGGGCGTCCAGGGAGTACTGCCTGCGCACGCCGGGCGCGCCGGTCACGACCAGCTTGCCGTTCCACTGCTCGGGCAGCCGGATGACGAACTGGGCGTCGTGGTTCCAGCCGTGGGTGGTGTTCAGGTGCGAGGAATCGGGGAAGTAGCCGTCGATCTGCAGGCCGGGCACACCGGAGGGGATGTAGGTGCCCCGGGCCATGAGGCCGGCCTGGTCGGCGGTGTCGGTGTAAGGGGTGCCGGCGAGTGCGCTGGTGGTCAGGTCGTCGTGACAGGAGATCTGCTGGAGTTCGGCACCGGGGACGTTGATCCGGTGCCGGTGGCCACAGCGGCCGGGCGCGTTGTCGGCAGCACGGGCCGCGGCGCCGGGGGTCATCGCCGCCGTGGCGAGCAGGGCTGCAGACAGAAGAGTGCTTCGTCGACTGGGGTGCATGGATGCGGCTCCAGGTTCCGGGGGCGAGCTCTGTGTGCGGGGCAGGTCGTCCAAGGCGTCGGTGAGGCTGTGCGGTGGGTGGAATCAGATCTCGGCACGCTTGCGCAGCGTCTTCAACCAGGTGTTCGGCGGGTGTCCGTCATCGCCATGGCGCACATGGTGGGCGCCGCGCGGCGACCCGGCCACGGAGGGAACCCACGGTCCGGGAGCACGGATGGTGGAGCGAAAGCCCATACCGCGGCAGCCGGGCACGACGTATGGCCGGAAGGATCCCGCACTCGCGGGCCCGGTCGGTGTGGAGGTCGGCCACGTGGCCTCGTGCGACAGCCGAATTCAACGTCTGCGTCGCATCGGCGCCTCGAACTCGCGAGCAGCAGGCGCAGATCCACGTGCCGACGCTGCTCACAGACCACATCTCCCGGCGGTGAGTGCCGTGATCGCGCACTCGGCGGCGCCGTGCCGCGAGTGCGGAGGAAACGGTCCACAGCCGTGGGAGGCACGGTCGGCCGGCCCGGTCTCGATCCCCCACTGCGAGGGTGTGGATGATCGACCGGCCGTGGCGCTCACCGGTGACCAGGCCCAGGTTGCGCAGCAGGCGCAGCTGGTGGGAGCAGGCCGACTGTTCCATGCCGACGGCTTCGGCGAGTTCGCACGGAAGATGCAAGCGCACAGAAGCAAGGCATGGCCAACCATGCCACTGCGCTGTCAGTACGGTTTGCCGTCCCACTTCCCCACCCGCTGTACAGCAGGCCGCCAGGACTCCTCGGCTCCGTCGAACCCAGGCATACAAATCACCGGATGTGGGTAACTCCCGTTTCCCAAACCTGTGTTGGTTACACGAAGTACTGCCCTGCAGCGATGGAGGACGCCCGCGTGTCAGATCTCATGTCTCTGGCTGCCCAGCTCGCCCCCTACCTCACGCTGGCTGCCTCCTCCATGGGGCAGGCCGTGATCGACTCCGCACAGTCACGGGTGGCCGACAGCACGGTGGAGCGGGGGCGTAGCTTCCTCATGCGAGTCCTGGGCCGAGAAACGGACCGGCTTGGGGCGGAGGAGGGCCGGAGCGGGGCAGCCACGGAGATTGCCGGGCTTGTAGAGAGCCTCGACAGGGCCCACAGGAATGCCCTGGAGACCGCGATCGGCCACTGGCTGCTGGACCACGAGAGCGGCCTGACCGAGGAGTCACTGCTCCGGCACATCAAGCGAGGGGCCGCGCTGGCGCAGCCGGGTTCCGTCACCAACACCGCCCACGCCACAGGCCCGGGTGCGATCGCTGTCGGGCAGGTCGTGGGCGACGTGCACGCGGGTTACCGACCCGGAGACGCGGGTGACGGGAGATGACGACGCCCCGGGCGGAGGAAGAGAACAACTACTCGCGCAGTGACGGCAGCGGCTCGCTGAGCATTGCCAAACTCGCCGGAAACGTGTTCATCTCCCTCCTCACCGGCGTCGAGAAATGGAGCGTGTGGAACTGGGTTCCCTGCGGCCTCGTCTTCGCACTCGGCACCGTCGCGCTGCTGCTGCAGCCGGACGGACAGCTGACCCAGTTCATCGGGGTGTACGCGGCTTTCCTCGTGCCCCTGGCCGCCACGTTCTGGCGGGCTCAGTACGGCGTCGGGTGGCATCGAGGACTACGGGCCGGCGCGTCGTGGGCCTCCGTCGGCGTCGCGGTGATCGGGCTGACGCTGATGCAGGATCTGCGCATGCACGGCGAGGTGGACGTCACGGGAAGCACCAAGGTCACGCAGACAACTCCGGTCGGCGACGGCGCCGAGCTCGCGGTGGTCGTACACAGCGAAACCGCGCGGCAGAACCTGCGCCTCACCATGAGTGTCGCGGAAGGCGCGGCCGGCGCCCAGTCCTGTCTGCCGGACACCACCTTCGACGTCGGGCTCACCGGACAGGCCCCTGCGGGCGGAAACCGCTCCCTCGTCCCGGGCGCCACTGCCCAGTTGAAACTGGGCGGGAACTGGAGCGGCGAGCGCTCCATCACCGTGACCGTGCACACCCAACGGGGGTGTCTGATGGATTTCTCCGTGGGGCGGGCGGTTCTTCATGGCTGATGACCAGGGGGAAGAAATGAGCGGATCCATGGTCGGTCGTGGTCGGGCTCGGGCCGCGCTGAGACGACCCCGCCCTCTGATCCTTGTCCTTACCGTCGTCCTGATGAGCGTCGCAGCCGCATGTAGCGGCTCGGAGCCGACGTTCCTTGGCAAGAACCGCATCACCATCGCACACAAGAACGACCAGCCCGGCACCTCGTACAAGCCCGACTACAACTACTCGGGCTTCGACTACCTGCTGGGTACGCGGATAGTGGACGATCTCGGACTCCAGCCGAGCCGCCCGATCGACGTCCCGTCCGACGAGCGCGTGACGGCGATCACCTCGGGGGAGGCCGATCTGGTCATCGCCACGTTCTCGATCACCGAGGACCGCATGAAGGAAATCGACTTCGTCGGCCCGTACGCCGTTACGTACCAGGGCTTCATGGTGGGGAAGAACGGCCGAGACATCCGCACCGTCAAGGACCTGGACGGACGGCGCGTGTGTACCTGGAAGGGCACGACCTCCGCCGAGGTTCTGTCCCGCCAGTCGTACGACGCCATCGACGTCTACGAGCGCGGCGACGCCTCCGATTGTCTCGACGATGTGCGGCAGGGCACGGCCGATGCGGTGTCCACGGACCAGATGATCCTCTACGGCTTCGCGGGCCAGTACGCCGAGGACCGGTTGCGGGTACTGCCGGACCTGACGGTCGGCCCGCCCCAGTACTACGGCATCGGTATGCCCAAGGAACACCGGGCGGACTGCGAAAGGCTGCGCGAGATCGTGAAGGATTACGTCAACAGCAGCGACTGGATGGCGGACATCGAGGAGACGCTGAAACTGATCCCGACGAACGAGGAAGCGTGGCAGACGCAGTACCGGCCCACTGCCGCCTCCATCGACTCCAGATCATGCAGGGACAAGCCGAGTCCCTGAACCTGACCGCGAGCATGTTGGTGGAGGTTGCGGGCCTGTGTGCGCCACTCGCTCACGCATCAAGGCGCGCTGACCCGCCCTCTCTGCCGAACCTTCGAGGCACAAGCACTGCCACAAGAGGCCAGTAACAGTTCCAGGCGCACAGGCCCTCCGAGCAGGAGAAACCTGCCCCCCTTGGTTGCCGTTCTGGTTACAGCAGGTGCGAGTGCGGGCAAGCCAAGTCCTCCAAGCTTGCCGGGTGTTCGGCACCTCGGGATGGTTCACGAGCCAGAGAACGCAGCCCGCGTGGAGCCGTGCCCACGAGTTCCCCGAGCGATGAGCCCTGTGGAGCCTGCCGCGCAACAGACTGCTTCGCACCCCACTCATGATGCGGGCCGAGTGCGAGGCCGTGATGGCCGTCATCCCCCGTGAGATCCCTTTCAAGGTGCGCACCCCGCTAGCGATCCCCGAGGGGGCCTGGCAGGGCGACGTTGCCGTCTTCTTCGCCCACGGCGCACGGCAGCCGGGCGATACCTGAGCTGTCGGAGCGCAGCCTCATGCGGACGCCGATCTCCTCGGCACGATCACGATGGCCGGCCGGGGCCAGGACGACGCCGCCAACGCGTCTGTGAAGTGGATACGCGACCACTGCGCCGCGAACGAGCTGGAGCTGGTGCGGGTCGAGAACTTCAATGACCATTACCCGGAGGAGCAGCGGTCCGTGTTCTCGCTCACTCGCTTCACAATCGCCCGATCCGAGTCTCCGGGCCTGGACGGCTGGTCCCTGCCGACAGGCCTGCCGCCCGCAGGGACCCGGGCCACCCACGGATGATGGGGGCTCTTTGAGAATCCCCACCCCCTGCTCAGGGGTTCCCCAGACCGTCTCACCTTGGCTCCCCACCCACAGGCCGCTGGCCTGCGAACGGACGCCACACGAGAGGGGCCGCCCGATAGCCAGCCAGGATGCAGGGGCGGGGCGGGTCGTCCAGGGTGGGCGCAGCTCATCGCCGAGCGACGCCGCAGGCGCCCTTGACGAGCCGTCACGGGGTGCGAGTAGTTGACTGACGGGCCGCACCGGCCCGGCCGCTTTCGGGCAGTCCCGGGCATGTGACGCGGGGACCACCGCACTCAGTGCAGCCTAGTCGTCGAGCATGTCGGTGTTGTATTGGTCGTGCCTGACCCGGAAGGCTTTCAACTCTTCGCGGCTGCGCTGTGAGTACTCCGCCAACTTCTCGAAGTACTCCTCCCTGGGAGCTCCCGGTGTGAAGAGCAGCAGCAGCGACACCGGGTCGTCACTGTCGTTCTGGAAGGCGTGGAGCCCGCCGGCCGGTACGTAGAGGAAGTCTCCCTCGCCTCCTGTGACCCAGCGTTCGCCGTTGTAGAGCCGGACCTCGCCGGACAGGACGTAGAAGGACTCGGAGATCGTACGGTGAAAGTGTTCCGTGGCGCCCATGGCCTTCGGCCCCATGTCGATCTTGTACAGACCGAACTCGCCGTTGGTGTTCTCCCGCCTGGCCACGTAGCTGATCCCGAAGCCCTCGGAACCGGTGTCGGGCTGTGGAGACGCAGGTAGGAACAGTGCGCTGACCTGGCCCTTTTCGCCGAAATAGCGGGGTTCTGGGTAGGACATGCGACTTCCTTTCGGGTCGGCGATGCAGCACCGCACAGGAGAGGCCTGGGCAGGCCTCATGCAGCACCCCACTCAGCCGACCTCGATCGAATCGACCACGCACCGGACCCCGGAGCCGGTCCGCCGGAGGCTGCGCGCTCCTTCAGCAAACCCTCTTTTTCTGAAGATCGCTCTGTGGAGCCGCTCGAACCCCGCAGGGTCTTCAAAAGCCCCTTGGGGTGCACGCTGGCGCCATCCCCCGCCACACCCCGACAGCCCGAGGCCCCAGACGAAGGAGGAGAACCCCAGCAAGATCAATCTCAAGGGGTTTCCTGTCCCTCGAGTACTCACACCCTGTCGCGGCCCCCGCACTCAACAAGGGGGCGGCTCCGGTCCTCTGTGGATCGCTCAACCGAGTGGGGAACGAAGAGCAGGGCCGGCCGCTTTCGAAGAGGCTCATCACCGGAAGCCGAGCAGGCGGCGGAAGGCAGCCTGAGAGCCCCTCTGTCCAAGGAACCGGCCCCGCGTCCACTACCCGTCCACTGGATCTTGGGCTGGGCGAGTGAACGAAGGTGGCCGTGCTGGCGTGGCGGCACTTGTTTCTGCGTTTCCGCAGGTAGAAACGCTTCTGCGCGTGTAGCGCCTGGTGGGGCGGGTGGGACTCGAACCCACGGCCGACGGATTATGAGTCCGCTGCTCTAACCGGCTGAGCTACCGCCCCAGTACGGCGCGTCGCGCACATTTGTGCGCGCCGTCTGCCGCAGCATAGCCGCTCATACGATCTCCTGCTTCGGATGGTCGACTTCGCCTGCCCTCAAGGACCCCACCAGCGGCTCCGTGGTTCCGGCGGACATGAAAAAGGACCCCGACGGGGTCCTCGTTCAGGCTGCTCCCCCGACTGGACTCGAACCAGTAACCTGCCGGTTAACAGCCGGCTGCTCTGCCAATTGAGCTACGGAGGACCGAGCTCCCCCGACTGGACTCGAACCAGTAACCTGCCGGTTAACAGCCGGCTGCTCTGCCAATTGAGCTACGGAGGAATGCCTCGTTGCATCGAACGTACCTCCCTGGGTATTCGCCAGGGGGCGCCCGCTCGCTGCGACACATACATTAGCGCAAGCAGGGGGGTGCTTCGCCAATCAGTACCCCGTGGCAGGACACGGGCAGGACACGGTCGGAACAACGACCGACGCAGACGTCAGGGAAGGTGGCCGCCATGCGCTATCGGCTCACGTTCGTCGCCGGGCTCGCTCTGGGCTACGTGCTGGGCACGCGGGCCGGGCGCGAGCGCTACGAGCAGCTGAAGAACTCCGCCCGGCAGGTCGCCGAGAACCCCGCGGTGCGCAACACCGCCGAGTCGGCCGCCCAGCAGGGGCGCGCGTTCGCGGGCAAGGCGTACCACGTGGTGAGCGAGAAGGTCGGGGACCACATGCACATGCCCGACTCGGTCGCCGCGCGGGTCCGGTCGCTGCGCGAACGGAACACGAACGGCAGCGGTACGGACGACTGGGGAACCAGTAACACCTAGCCACATCCGGCACCCGGCGCATCGGCACGCGGTATCCATGGATGCCATGGCCTCCGGTGGCACGGAGAGATTCCCGGCCGCACCGCCGGGTTTCTTCGGCCGCGCCGTCGCGCGCCGGATGCGCTCCGCCCCGCGCGACAGGCACACCTACTTCCGTACGGCAGAATTTCCGCCATGGGGATAGTCGCCGGGTTGGACAGTTCGCCCGATTTCACTCGTATCGTCGTCTGTGACTCGGATTCCGGTGCCGTGCTCAGGCAGGGGTATGCCCCGCACCCGCTGGAGAAGACGGAGAGCGGCGGCCGTCCCTCCGATGTCGACCCGCAGGCGTGGCTGCTTTCCCTCGGCGAGGCGGCCGGCGGCGGGCTGCTGGAGGGCGTGGAGGCGATCGGCGTCTCCGCGCAGCAGAACGCGCTGATCGCCCTGGACGCGCAGGGCAACACCGTGCGGCCGGCGATGGTCGGCGGTGACAAGCGGACGCAGGTCGCCGCCGCCGATCTGATCGACGCGCTCGGCGGACGGCAGGCCTGGGCGGAGGCCGTGGGGTGCGTACCGCAGGCCGCGCAGCCGGTGACCAAGCTGCGCTGGCTCGCCCGGACCGATCCCGACGCCGCGCTGCGCACGGCCGTACTGATGCAGGCGCACGACTGGCTCGTGTGGCAGTTGCTCGGGCGGCCGGTGCGCAGAACCACGGATCGGGGCGGGGCTTCCGGTACCGGCTACTGGTCGGCGGCCACCGGCTCGTACCGCACCGACTTCGTCGAACTCGCGCTCGGGCACCAGGCCATGCTGCCGGAGGTGCTCGGGCCGTCCGACGCGGCGGGGACGACGCCGGAGGGGCTCCTCATCTCCGCCGCGACCGGCGAAACCATGGCCGCCGCCTTCGGGCTGGGGATCGGGCTCGGTGACGCGGTCGTGTCGCTGGGCGCGTCGGGGTCCGTGATGGCGGTGCACCCGGAGGCCCTCGTCGACTCCAGCGGGATGATCACATCCCTGGCCGATGCGACCGGCATGCACCTGCCGGTGGTGACGACGCTGAACGCCGTACGGACCCTGCGCGGTACCGCCGAGATGCTGGGCGTGCCCGATCTGGAGGGGCTGTCCGACCTGGCGATGAAGTCGACGCCGGGGTCGCACGGGCTGGTGATGCTGCCGTACCTGGAAGGCGAGCGGACGCCGAACCTGCCGCACACCGCCGGGACCCTGACCGGGCTGCGGCGGGAGGCCATGAAGCCCGAGCATCTGGCGCGGGCCGCGTTCGAGGGCATGCTGTGCGGGCTCGCGGACGCGCTCGACGTGCTGCGCGGACGCGGGGTCGACGTACGACGGATCTTCCTGCTGGGCGCGGCGGCGGAACTGCCGGCCGTACAGGCCGCGGCGCCCGCGCTGTTCGGGGTACAGGTCGTCGTGCCGCAGCCCGGCGACTACGCGGCGATCGGTGCGGCCCGGCAGGCGGCATGGGCGCTCGGCGTGTCCCAGGGCACCCTCGACCCGCGCAACCCGCCGCCCTGGCAGGGCGCGCCCGCCCAGTACCTGGATCCGGGCGAGGAGTTGGCCGTGGGGCAGGCGGTGCGGCAGCAGTACGTGTCGGTACGGGAACAGACACATCCCGGGGCATTCCGGGTGTAAACCGACTGTCATCCGCGGGTCATCCAGGGGTCATCCGGGCGTCGATGCGAATCTTCCCGGCATTCACCCCGGCCGTGTACATCTCCAGACCCGCACCGGGTCGGACCATGAACCTCTCTTGGGTTAATTGGTTGGGGTAACACCGGTGGAGTGTCCGACGATGGTGGGTGATGCACCCATCCCCGTCACAGACCGAGAGACCTCGCGTGCTCATACGACTTCTACGGACCCACCTCAGGCCGTACTCGAAACCCATCGCTCTCCTGGTGCTGCTGCAGTTCGTGCAGACCTGCGCCACCCTCTACCTGCCCACGCTCAACGCGGACATCATCGACGACGGCGTCGTGAAGGGGGACTCGGGCTACATCCTGTCCTTCGGCGCGCTGATGATCGGGGTGTCGCTGGCGCAGGTCGTCTGCAACATCGGCGCCGTGTACTACGGCGCCCGTACGGCGTCGGCGCTCGGCCGGGACATCCGGGCCGCCGTCTTCGACCGGGTGCAGTCGTTCTCGGCGCGTGAGGTCGGCCACTTCGGTGCGCCCACCCTGATCACGCGGACGACGAACGACGTGCAGCAGGTGCAGATGCTCGCCCTGATGACGTTCACGCTGATGGTGTCGGCCCCGATCATGTGCGTCGGCGGCATCGTCATGGCGCTCGGCCTGGATGTACCGCTGTCGGGCGTGCTGCTGGCCGTCGTGCCGGTGCTCGGTATCTCCGTCAGCCTCATCGTGCGCCGTCTGCGCCCCCTGTTCCGCACCATGCAGGAGCGGCTCGACACCGTGAACCGGGTGCTGCGCGAGCAGATCACCGGCAACCGCGTCATCCGTGCCTTCGTACGGGACGACTACGAGAAGGAGCGCTTCCGGGGCGCGAACGCCGAGCTCACGGAGGTGTCACTCGGCACCGGGCGGATGCTCGCCCTGATGTTCCCGATCGTCATGACGGTCGTGAACCTGTCGTCGATCGCGGTGCTCTGGTTCGGCGCGCACCGCATCGACAGCGGCGGGATGGAGATCGGCGCGCTGACCGCCTTCCTCGCCTACCTCATGCAGATCGTCATGTCCGTCATGATGGCCACCTTCATGTTCATGATGGTGCCGCGCGCCGAGGTCTGCGCCGAGCGCATCCAGGACGTCCTCGACATGGAGAGCAGTGTCGTGCCGCCCTCCGCGCCCGTACTGGAGCTGCGGCGGCACGGGACGCTGGAGATCCGGGGCGGCGGCTTCCGCTACCCCGGTGCCGAGGAGCCGGTGCTCAAGTCCATCGACCTGGTGGCGCGGCCGGGCGAGACCACCGCGGTCATCGGGTCCACGGGCAGCGGCAAGTCGACGCTGCTCGGGCTGGTGCCCCGCCTGTTCGACGCCACCGAGGGTGAAGTCCTCGTGGACGGTGTGGACGTGCGGACCCTCGATCCGAAGCTGCTGGCGCGGACGGTCGGGCTGGTGCCGCAGAAGCCGTACCTCTTCGCCGGCACGGTGGCCACCAACCTCCGGTACGGCAACCCGGACGCGACCGACGAGGAGCTGTGGCACGCGCTGGAGGTGGCACAGGCCAAGGAGTTCGTCGAGGGGCTGGAGAACGGGCTGGACTCCCCCATCGCCCAGGGCGGCACGAACGTGTCGGGCGGTCAGCGGCAGCGGCTCGCCATCGCCCGGACGCTGGTGCAGCGTCCGGAGATCTATCTGTTCGACGACTCCTTCTCCGCGCTCGACTACGCCACCGACGCGGCCCTGCGGTCGGCGCTGGCCCGTGAGACCGCCGAGGCGACCGTCGTGATCGTCGCCCAGCGCGTGTCGACCATCCGGGACGCCGACCGGATCGTGGTCCTCGACGAGGGCCTCGTCGTCGGCACGGGCCGCCATCACGAACTGATGGCCGGCAACGAGACCTACCGGGAGATCGTCCTCTCCCAGCTCACGGAAGCGGAGGCTGCCTGATGGCCGGGCCTATGGGACGGATGATGGCGGGCGGTCCCGACCAGAACTCCATGGACTTCAAGGCGTCCGGGAAACGGCTGCTCGCCCAGTTCAAGCCCGAGAAGTCCACGATGTACGCGATGCTCGCGTGCGGTGTGCTCAGCGTCGGGCTGTCGGTGCTGGGCCCGTGGATCCTCGGCAAGGCGACGGACCTGGTGTTCGCGGGGGTCATCGGCCGGGAGATGCCCGAGGGCGCCACGAAGGACGAGGTGCTCGCGGCCATGCGGGAGCGTGGGGACGGCGGTGTCGCCGACATGCTCCAGGGCACGGACTTCACGCCCGGTGAGGGCATCGACTTCACCGCCGTCGGGAACGTCCTGCTGGTCGCGCTCGCCGTCTTCGTGGTGGCCGGTCTGCTGATGGCGGTGTCGACCCGGCTCTCCAACCGGGCGATCAACCACACGGTGGGCCGTATGCGCGAGGAGCTGCAGGCGAAGCTGTCGCGGCTGCCGCTGTCGCACTTCGACCAGCGGCAGCGTGGTGAGGTGCTCAGCCGCGCCACCAACGACATCGACAACATCGGTCAGACCCTGCAGCAGTCGCTGGGCCAGCTCGTCAACTCACTCCTCACGATCGTGGGCGTGCTGGTGATGATGTTCTGGGTGTCACCGCTGCTGGCGCTGGTAGCGCTGGTGACCGTACCTCTGTCGTTCTTCGTGGCCACGCGGGTCGGCAAGCGGTCGCAGCCGCACTTCGTGCAGCAGTGGCGGACGACCGGGAAGCTCAACGCGCACATCGAGGAGATGTACACCGGGCACACGCTGGTGAAGGTGTTCGGCCGGCAGGAGGAGTCGGCGAAGCAGTTCGCCGAGGAGAACGAGCGGCTGTACGAGGCCGGGTTCAAGGCGCAGTTCAACAGCGGGGTCATGCAGCCGCTGATGTTCTTCGTGTCGAACCTCAACTATGTGCTGGTGGCGGTCGTCGGTGGGCTGCGGGTCGCCTCGGGCACGCTGTCGATCGGTGACGTGCAGGCCTTCATCCAGTACTCACGGCAGTTCTCGATGCCGCTGACGCAGGTGGCGTCGATGGCGAACCTGGTGCAGTCCGGGGTCGCGTCGGCAGAGCGGGTGTTCGAGCTGCTGGACGCGGAGGAGCAGGACGCCGATCCGCTGCCGGGGATGCGGCCGGAGGAGCTGCGGGGACGGGTGGCGCTGGAGGGGGTCTCCTTCCGGTACGACCCGGAGAAGCCGCTCATCGAGGACCTGTCGCTGAAGGTGGAGCCCGGGCACACGGTGGCGATCGTGGGCCCGACCGGTGCCGGCAAGACGACTCTGGTCAACCTGCTGATGCGGTTCTACGAGGTCACGGGTGGGCGCATCACACTGGACGGCGTGGACATCGCCACGATGTCCCGTGACGAACTGCGGGCCGGGATCGGGATGGTGCTCCAGGACACGTGGCTGTTCGGCGGCACGATCGCGGAGAACATCGCGTACGGGGCCTCGCGGGAGGTCACCCGAGGGGAGATCGAGGAGGCGGCGCGGGCCGCGCACGCGGACCGTTTCATCCGTACGTTGCCCGAGGGGTACGACACGGTGATCGACGACGAGGGGGCCGGGGTGAGTGCGGGTGAGAAGCAGCTCATCACGATCGCTCGGGCGTTCCTGTCCGATCCTGTGATCCTTGTGCTGGACGAGGCGACGAGTTCGGTCGACACGCGTACGGAGGTGCTGATCCAGAAGGCGATGGCGAAACTCGCCCATGGGCGTACGTCGTTCGTGATCGCGCATCGTCTGTCGACCATCCGTGACGCCGACACCATCCTTGTCATGGAGAACGGTTCGATCGTCGAACAGGGCGATCATGAGGAGCTGTTGGCGGCGAGTGGGGCGTACGCCCGCCTGTACAAGGCCCAGTTCGCGGAGGCGGTGGCGGAGGTGGACTGAGGGGTTGGGGGCTGTCTCTTATAA
>NZ_VMNX01000091.1 GCF_009377235.1 Streptomyces acidicola | reverse complement strand
GGGCCGTCGGGCCCGGTGACATGGCGCCGGACGACGGGGTCGCCCCCGTCGTCGTACGAGGGGACGGCCCGCTTCCGACGACGACGTGCGCGGTGGTCGTGCCGGGACCCGCGGACCCGGCCGGGGGCCGCGCGGCCTTCTTGGTCGCCGCCGTGTTGGTCGCCCCCTCCGAAACCCCGTCGGCGGCGGCCCTCGGCTCCGCCTCCGTGACCCCGGCGCCGCCTCCGCCGGCCGACTCGGGCACCAGCCGCACGAAACTGAGCGCTCCCGCCGCCAGGGCGAGCCCGCCCACCGCGAACAGCATCCGTCGTGGACGGGGCTTGCGGTGGCGCCCGCGGGTGGGCCGCGGGTGGAGGCGGAGGGAGAGGGCGTCGGCCTCGGGATCGGCTGTGGTTGCCCCGGTCACCCCGGTCACCCTGGTTGCCCTGACTGCCCTGCTCGTCCTCTGCGTCACGGCCGTTCCTCCTCGAAGCGCCCTGCGCCCCCGTTGCGCTGTGCGTGCGCACGCTATGCGCCCCTGCCGGACGCTGGGGCGGGAGTTGGGTGCGGTGTCACTCGAACGGGGTGGCCCATCCGTACTTCCCCGAGGTGGGGCCCGGCTGCGATGATCGGGGCAACGGAAGTTAACCCGCGTTAACCGGAGGGCGTCATGGTGGAGCAAGGGGACGAGCGGCGGTTCGGGGAGTACGTCGTCGTGCGGCGGCACGGTCACGTCGCGGAGCTCGTCCTCGACCGTCCCAAGGCCATGAACGCGGTCTCGACCGGCATGGCCCGCTCCATCGCCGGCGCCTGCGAGGCCCTGGCCGCCGACCGGGACGTCCGCGTGGTCGTGCTGACCTCCACCCATGAGCGGGCCTTCTGCGTGGGGGCCGACCTGAAGGAGCGGAACTCGTTCAGCGACGCCGACCTGGTGCGTCAGCGGCCCGTCGCGCGCGCCGCGTACACCGGCGTACTGGAGCTGCCCGTGCCCACCGTCGCCGCCGTGCACGGCTTCGCGCTGGGCGGAGGCTTCGAGCTGGCGCTGTCGTGCGACGTGATCGTGGCGGACCGTACGGCCGTGGTGGGGCTGCCCGAGGTGTCCGTGGGCGTGATCCCGGGCGGGGGAGGCACTCAGCTGCTGCCGCGCCGGGTCGGGGCCGCTCGCGCCGCCGAGCTGATCTTCACCGCGCGGCGCGTGGAGGCGGTCGAGGCGCGGGAGACGGGGCTGGTCGACCAGCTGGTGGACGAGGGGCAGGACCGTACGGAGGCGCTGGCGCTGGCCGCCCGGATGGCCGCCAACTCGCCTGTAGGTCTGCGCGCCGCCAAGCGTGCGCTGCGCCTCGGGCACGGGCTGGATCTGCGGGCGGGGCTGGAGGTCGAGGACGCGGCGTGGCGGTCGGTCGCGTTCTCGGGGGACCGGGCGGAGGGTGTGGCGGCGTTCAACGAGAAGCGGACGCCAAAGTGGCCGGGCGAGTAGACGTCATCAGACCGTCACCCAATCCTCCAAAACACCGCAAAACTACCTAGCCTGGAGTGATGGGTGAGGACAAGCGGTTGCGGGCCGTGGTGGCGCTGGCGCAGGCGATGGCGGCCGCGCAGACACCGCGCGAGTCGTGGCGGGCCGCGGCCGCGGGTGCGTGCCGTGCACTCGCCGGGAGCTTCGCCGCGCTGTCGGTGTGGGAACGCGACCTGGGCCGGCTGAAGGTGCTCGTGAACGTGGGGAAGAGGGCCCCGGACGAGGAGGAGTTCCCCGACGGCGAGTCCTACCCCGTGCACCAGTTCCCGGAGATCACGGAGTTCCTCCACGAGCGCTGGGCGGGCGGGGTCGGGCCCAGCGCGTGGGTCGAGACCGTCGAGGGCCCGGCCGGGCCCGGTACGGAGGGGTACTGCCACCAGCGCGTCGCCGCCCTGCGCCGGCGCGGCCGGGGCAGCTGTGTGATCGCCCCGGTCGTGCTGCACGGCCGCGCGTGGGGCGAGCTGTACGTGGCGCGTCCGGCGGGCGCGGAGGTGTTCCGTACGCGGGACGCGGAGTTCGCGACCGTGCTCGCGGCCGTCGTCGCGGCCGGGATCGCGCAGTCCGAGCGGCTGGAGGAGGCCCGCCGGCTGGCGTTCACCGACCCGCTGACAGGGCTCGCCAACCGCCGTGCCGTCGACGTCCGGCTCGGCGAGGCGGTGGAGCAGCACAAGGCCGACGGGACGGTCGTCAGCCTGGTGGTCTGCGATCTGAACGGGCTGAAACGGGTCAATGACACGCAAGGGCACGCGGTCGGTGACCGTCTGCTGGAGCGCTTCGGGTCGGTGCTGTCGCTGTGCGGGGCGATACTGCCGGGCATCCTGGCGGCGCGGCTCGGCGGCGACGAGTTCTGTCTGCTGGCGGTGGGCCCCCCGGCGGACGACGTGGTCAAGGTCGCCGGCGAACTCTGCCACCGGGCGGCGGGACTGGACCTCGGCGAGGGCGTCGCGTGCGGGGTGGCCTCGACGCAGGACCCGATCGGTCCCGTACGGTCGCCGCGCAGGCTGTTCCGTCTCGCGGACGCCGCGCAGTACCGGGCGAAGGCCGAGGGCTCGCTGGGACCGGTGGTGGCCGGCCGGGCGGGTCCGGGCGACCCGGTGGTCCGCCTCGCCGACCGGCCTCCGGCGGCCGACGCGGCGACGGGGGAGCGGCGCCGCATCCGCGGACGCTGAGCGGGCCCAGAACGGTGCAGAGCGGTTCCGGGCCTGTACCGAGCGGGTTCCGGGCCTGTGCCGAGTGGTCGGGCCGGTAAGGAGCTCCTCCCTCATTCGGTCGTGACATTCGGCGATTCAATCCCTACGATCCTGAATATGGATATGCATTCTGTGGACCCGGTGGTGCTCGGGACGTCCGGTGTCACCGCGGCCGACGTCGTCGCCGTGGCGCGTGGCGGCGCCCGGGTCGAGCTCTCCGAGGAGGCCGTGACGGCGCTCGCCGCGGCCCGCGGCATCGTGGACGCCCTCGCGGCCAAGCCGGACCCCGTCTACGGCGTCTCGACCGGCTTCGGCGCCCTCGCCACCCGGCACATCAGCCAGGAGCTGCGCGGCCGGCTCCAGCGCAACATCGTCCGCTCGCACGCCGCCGGCATGGGCCCGCGCGTGGAGCGCGAGGTGGTCCGGGCGCTGATGTTCCTGCGCCTGAAGACGGTCTGCTCCGGGCACACGGGTGTCAGGCCCGAGGTCGCGCAGACCATGGCGGACGTGCTGAACGCGGGCATCACCCCGGTCGTCCACGAGTACGGCTCGCTGGGCTGCTCCGGCGACCTCGCCCCGCTGTCCCACTGCGCCCTGACACTGATGGGCGAGGGGGAGGCCGAGGGTCCCGACGGTGCCGTACGGCCGGCCGGTGAGCTGCTCGCCGCCCACGGCATCGCCCCGGTCGAGCTGCGCGAGAAGGAGGGGCTCGCCCTCCTCAACGGCACGGACGGCATGCTCGGCATGCTGGTCATGGCCCTCGCCGACCTGGAGCTGCTCTACAAGTCCGCGGACGTCACGGCGGCCCTGACCCTGGAGGCCCTGCTCGGCACGGACAAGGTCCTCGCGCCCGAGCTGCACGCCATCCGCCCGCACCCCGGCCAGGCCGCCTCGGCCGCCAACATGCTCGCCGTCCTGAAGGGTTCGGGCCTGACCGGCCACCACCAGGAGGGCGCGCCCCGCGTCCAGGACGCCTACTCGGTGCGCTGCGCGCCGCAGGTCGCGGGCGCCGGCCGCGACACGATGGCCCACGCGCGCACGGTGGCCGAGCGGGAGCTGGCATCGGCGGTGGACAACCCGGTGGTGCTGCCTGGGGGCACCTCCCGCTCGAGCGAAGCCGAGAGTGGGGGAGGCCGTGTCGAGTCCAACGGGAACTTCCACGGCGCCCCCGTGGCCTACGTCCTCGACTTCCTCGCCATCGCGGCCGCCGACCTCGCCTCGATCGCGGAGCGCCGTACGGACCGCCTGCTCGACAAGAACCGCAGCCACGGGCTCCCGCCGTTCCTCGCGGACGACGCGGGCGTCGACTCCGGGCTGATGATCGCCCAGTACACGCAGGCGGCCCTGGTCAGCGAGATGAAACGGCTCGCCGTTCCGGCCTCCGCCGACTCCATCCCCTCCTCGGCCATGCAGGAGGACCATGTCTCGATGGGCTGGTCCGCGGCCCGCAAGCTGCGCGCGGCCGTCGACAACCTGACCCGTGTGCTCGCCGTCGAGTTGTACGCCGCCACGCGCGCCATCGAACTCCGTGAGGGACTGACCCCCGCCCCGGCCTCCCGGGCGGTCCTGGAGGCCGTTCGCAAGGCGGGCGTCGAGGGTCCGGGACCGGACCGCTTCCTCGCCCCCGACCTGGCGGCGGCCGACACCTTCGTCCGGCAGGGCCGCCTGGTTGCGGCGGTGGAGCCGGTGACGGGGCCGCTGGCCTGAGGGCGGTGACCTGAGGGTGGTGGACTGAGGGCGGTGGACTCGGGGGCCGCGGGCATGTGAGGGTGCGCGGCCCCCTTCACGCGCGGGGCAGCGGCTCCGTCACCCCCGAGTCAGGAGAGCGCCATACGTTCCCGTCGGACCGAGTACGCCACGAACCCCGCGCCCAGGCCGAGGAACACGGTGCCGCCGACGAGGTACGGCGTGGTGTTCACGCTGCCGGTGTCGGCGAGTTGGGTGCCCGGGCCCGTGGACCGGGACGAGTCCGAAGTGGTGACCGCGTCGGTGCCGGAGGTGGTGACCGCGTCGGTGGACGTCTCGGTCGTCGTGTCCGTGTTCATGGACGTCAGCGCTTGCTGCCCTGTTGCGTCCTCTGTTCCGTCCTGGGTCGCCTCCGCGGACGGGACGAACCACAGGGCCGTGAGGAGGGTTCCCGCGGCGGCGGCGGTCAGCAGCGTGCGGCGTGCGGTGGACGACGATCGACGTGCGGCGGACACGAAATATCGATCCCCTTGTGGAGCTGGCGAATTGGCCGTGTGGGGCGATGTTAGTGAAAATCGCGGGTCACGGGAAAGTCACGCGAGCTGTGAGCCTTACGCTCCGCCTATGAGTACTTCTGAGACATCACAGTTCATCCGCCTTCGGGTGGAATTGGTGGTCGAGATCGAGAGCGCCGACGCGCTGACCAAGGCCGCGCTGGACCGTATCGAGGCCGACGTCGACCTGGCGGCGGACGAGCGCGTGCACGCCGAGAGCGCGGTGACGCAGGACACATCGGAGGCACTCTCCTACCTCGTCGACCCGTTCGACCTGGTCAGTGAGGTGCCCGGGGTCGATCTGGCCCAGGCCTCCTGGAGCAGTGAGCACATCGACTACGACCCGGACTCGCCTGACTGGGACCTGGACGAGGATGATGTCGCCGAGGACGAAGAGGACGACCGGGTCCGCTGACCCGCGTGGGGTGAGAATCACAGCCCCGGGCGGCAACCGCGGCCCGGGGTTCTGTCGTCTCATGACGCGCACTGACCACCTGTCGTCGAACTCCCGTTGTCCGCCCGGAAGGCGGGAGTTCGGCAACAGGGTCCCAGCGCCAGACAGTCGGCCGGAGTGGACCGAAAGTGGCGTGCCCCACACATCCTCGGGATGTGGAACGGGAAGAACCGGTCGTGGCGTTTAAGTTCCTACGGGGATTCTCTGGGCTTTGGGGATTCGGCAACGATGGAGAAGCGTGTGATGACGAACAGTAAGCGGCGCAAGGGCCTCGCGGTCGCGTCCGCACTGCTCGGCGGGGTGCTGGTGCTCTCTGGGTGCGGCGGAGGCGACGACAGCAAGGCGTCGGACTCCGGCAACGGTGACACTTCGCAGGCCAAGGCCGACGAGGCGGCGGCAAAGAAGACCTCCGTCGCCGAAATCAAGATCACGCCGAAGGACGGCTCCGACAACGCGTCCATCAACAGCGCCGCCAAGGTCACCGTGGCCAAGGGCACGCTCACGTCCGTCGAGATGAAGACCGAGGACGGCACCGCCGTCGCCGGCGAGATATCCGCGGACAAGACGAGCTGGGCGCCTACCGGTCAGCTGGAGCGGGCGACCCAGTACAAGATCACGGCGACCGCCGAGGACTCCGAGGGCCGCGCGGCCCACGAGAACGCCACGTTCAACACCGTCTCCCCGGACAACAGCTTCCTCGGCTACTTCACGCCGGAGGACGGCTCCACGGTCGGCGTCGGCATGCCCGTCTCGATCAACTTCGACAAGGCGATCACGAACAAGGCCGCCGTGCAGAAGGGGATCACCGTCTCCTCCAGCTCCGGCCAGGAGGTCGTCGGCCACTGGTTCAGCCCGAACCGGCTCGACTTCCGGCCCGAGGAGTACTGGCAGGGGAACTCGACCGTCACGCTGAAGCTCGCGCTCGACGGCGTCGAGGGCGCCGACGGTGTGTACGGCGTGCAGGAGAAGACGGTCACGTTCAAGGTCGGCCGCAACCAGGTCTCGGTCGTCGACGCCCAGACCAAGCAGATGAAGGTCTCGCAGGACGGCAAGGTCATCAAGACCATCCCGATCTCCGCCGGTTCGCCCGAGAACAAGACGTACGAGGGCCAGATGGTGATCTCCGAGAAGTTCAAGGAGACCCGGATGAACGGCGCGACGGTCGGTTTCACGGACGACGACGGCAAGGGCGAGTACGACATCAAGGACGTGCCGCACGCCATGCGTCTGTCGACGTCCGGCACCTTCATCCACGGAAACTACTGGGGCGCCAAGTCGATCTTCGGCAGCGTGAACACCAGCCACGGGTGTGTCGGTCTCTCGGACACCAAGGGCGCGAACGACCCGAACACACCGGGTGCCTGGTTCTTCAAGAACTCGATGGTCGGTGACGTCGTCGTGGTCGAGAACACCGGCGACGCCACGATCAAGCCCGACAACGGCCTGAACGGCTGGAACATGGACTGGGCTTCCTGGAAGGCGGGTTCGGCGGTCTGAGCCCCGCGCTCCGGCGAGGCTGACCATCTGACCTTCCTGAACTTCTCTACGACGGCGGCACGGCCCCTGGGGGGCCGTGCCGCCGTCGTTGTCGTTGTCGTCGTTGACGTCGGGTCCGGACCGGGCACGGGCTTCTCATCCAGCTCTTATGGCGGGCTTATTCGTTCATCACGGGGCGTCCCTAGCTTGCCGCCATGTTCTTCACCTACTTGAGGCGCGAACTGCGCCGCCGTAGAAAGGCGGCCCTCGTGGTCGCCTCCGGGCTCGCGTTGGGTATCGCCCTCGTCATCGTGGTCAGCTCCGTGTCCTCCGGGATGGAGAAGGCGCAGGGCAAGGTCCTCCAGTCGCTGTACGGGCTTGGCACGGACATGACCGTCACGAAGGCCGCTGAGGCCCAGTCAGGACAGAACCAGGGCCCCAGGTTCGAGTTCGACGCGCGGAACGACGACTCCGGCGGGGAGCAGAGCAGCGACCGGGTGATGGTCCGGGGCTTCCAGACCCTGGCCGCGTCCACCGTGAGCAAGGTCGGTGCGCAGCAAGGGGTTTCCGACGCCGTCGGAGGGCTCAGCCTGCAGGTCCTCAAGGTGAGCGGGGAGTTCCGGCAGGGTGAGTTCCAGCAGGAGCCGGGCCAGGGACAGTACGGCGGCGGGCAGCCCGGCGGCGGGGGCGGGGAGCCCCAGGGCCGCGTCCAGGGCGGTGGCGCCGACTTCCAGGTCGACAACTACTCCGTGTACGGCACGGACGTCACCAAGCCGGCTCTCGGCCCGCTGACCTCCTCGAAGATCACCAGCGGTCGTACGTTCAGGACCTCCGAGACCAACGCCGAGGTGGTCGTCGCCGACACGTCGTACGCCAAGGAGAAGAAGCTCGCCGTCGGTGACACCGTCACCATCAAGGGCACCAAGTTCGAGGTCATCGGCATCGCGACCCCGGACAGCGGGGACGCCGCCGCCAACCTCTACATCCCGCTGAAGCAGGCCCAGACCCTGAGCGACTCCAAGGACGAGGTCACCACGATCTACGTCAAGGCCTCGGACTCGCAGCAGATCGACTCCGTCAAGTCGACCATCCAGGAGAACATCCCGGGAACGACGGTCACCACCTCCGCCGATCTCGCCGACACCGTCTCCGGTTCCCTGTCCACGGCCTCCGACCTCGCTGCCAACGTGGGCAAGTGGCTTTCCCTCGCGGTGCTGGTGGCCGCGTTCCTCGTGGCCGGACTGCTCACCTCCGCGGCCGTCTCCCGCCGCGTACGGGAGTTCGGGACCCTCAAGGCGCTGGGCTGGACGTCCGGCCGGGTGACCCGGCAGGTCGTCGGTGAGGCCGTCGTCAACGGGCTCGTCGGCGGGGCGTTGGGCATCACGCTCGGCCTGGCGGGGGCGTACGTCGTGACCGCGATCAGCCCCACCCTTGAGGCGCAGGTGGGTGCCTCAGGCGGTGGAGCGGCCGGTCCTGGGGCCGGTCCCGGTGGCGGCGGTCCCGGCGGCATGAGCGGCGGCTTCCGGCGGCAGGCGGCCACCGAGGCCCTCAAGGTCGCGCTGACCGCCCCCGTCAGCCTCTCCACCATCGCCCTCGCGGTCGGCCTCGCCGTCACGGGTGGTCTCGTCGCGGGCGCCTTCGGCGGCTGGCGCGCCTCCCGGCTGCGCCCCGCCGACGCCCTGCGCCGCGTCGAGTAGTCGACACCCATCCCCCTCACGTATCCCAGGAGTTGCACGATGTACGAACTCAGAGGCGTCACGAAGCGCTACACGCGGGGCAAGCCCACTGTCCACGCGCTCGACGGCGTCGACCTCACCATCGGGGACGGGGACCGCCTCGTCATTCAGGGCCCCACGGGCGGCGGCAAGTCCACGCTCCTCCAGATGCTCGGCGGGCTCGACAAGCCCACCGAGGGCAGTGTCGAACTCGACGGCACGGACCTGGCGAAACTGTCCGAGGCCAAGCTCACCAGGGTGCGCAGCGAGAACATCGGATTCGTCTTCCAGAGCTTCAATCTGATTCCTACGCTCACGGCCCAGGAGAACGTCGAGACCGCGCTCGTCCCGCTCGGCGTGAAGACGGGGGAGCGGCGCGAACGGGCGGCTCAGGCGCTGGAGTCGGTCGGGCTCGGCGAGCGGCTCAGGCATCTGCCCTCGGAGATGTCCGGCGGGCAGCAGCAACGTGTGGCCATCGCGCGGGCGCTGGTCAAACGTCCGAAGGTGCTGCTCGCCGACGAACCCACCGGCAACCTCGACGAGTCCATGCGCGACGAGATCATGGACGTCCTGGAGCGCCTGTGGAAGGAGCACGGGCTCACCTTCGTCATGGTCACCCACGACTCGTCGATCGCGAAGAAGGCCCCACGCCTCGTGACGATCCGCAAGGGAAGGGTCACGGTGACGGAGCGCGATGCTCGGGGCGCTTTGTCGTAAGTGTCTGGCGGGTTGATTCGTCTTCCGGGCGTGGCCGTTCAATTCCAGCCGTAAGTGGAAGTAAACCGTCAACTGTTAACAACCGCCTCACTATTGAGCGTGCGTCAACCCCTCGGCATACTGCGTAATCCGGGGGGTGTACGCGCATGCGTGTACGAGGTGTCCCCTGGCTGGGCGAACGGTTGCTTCGCCCGGACCTCAGCTCCAGGGGGAGAATTGCGCAGACAAATGAAGAGAGCGAACGCGACCGCGATCGCCATGGCTGCGGCCGTGGCCCTGACGGCGGGTATGACCAGCCCGGCGTCCGCGGCGCCCGAACTCGCGACCGGCTCGAAGGCGGCCGACTTCTCGGCCGAGCAGCGCATCACACTGATCACCGGTGACCGCGTCGTGGTCGACGCCAAGGGCCGCCCCGTCGGCTTCGAGCGCGCGAAGGGCCGCGACGGGATACCCGTCCAGATACGCAAGGCCGACGGTCACACCCTCGTGATACCGGCCGACGCGGCCCGCCTGATAGCCGGCGGCAAGCTGGACCAGCGGCTGTTCGACATCACCGAGTTGAACAAGTCCGCGACCCGCAAGGCCCAGAAGAAGGGCCTGAAGCTCATCGTCGGTTACAAGGGAGCCGCCACGGGGGCCCGCGCCGACGTTCGCGACGCCGGTGACACCACCGTCCGCCGCACCCTCAAGACCCTGAACGCGGACGCGGTTCTCACGCCGAAGGACGACGCGGCCAAGCTGTGGAACGCGGTGACCGACACCGACGGCACCACCGCTTCCGGCATCGCCAATGTCTGGCTCGACGGCGTCCGCAAGGCCAGCCTCGACAAGTCCGTGCCCCAGATCGGCGCCCCCAAGGCGTGGGCGGCCGGCTACGACGGCAAGGGCACCAAGATCGCCGTCCTGGACACGGGCGTGGACAGCACCCACCCGGACCTCAAGGACCAGGTGATCGAGTCCAAGAACTTCACTCCGGCCGCGGACGCGAGCGACAAGTACGGCCATGGCACCCACGTCGCCTCGATCGCGGCGGGCACGGGTGCCAAGTCCGGCGGGAAGTTCAAGGGCGTGGCCCCGGGCGCGAAGATCCTCAACGGCAAGGTCCTCGACGACACCGGCTCCGGTGACGACTCCGGCATCATCGCCGGCATCGACTGGGCCGCCGCGCAGGGCGCCGACGTTATCAACCTCAGCCTGGGCGGGCCCGACGGCCCCGAGGTGGACCCGATGGAGGCCCAGGTCGACAAGGTCTCCAAGGAGAAGGGCATCCTCTTCGCGATCGCCGCGGGCAACGAGGGCGAGTTCGGCGAGCAGACCGTCGGCTCCCCCGGCACCGCGGCCTCCGCGCTCACCGTCGGCGCCGTCGACGACAGTGACAAGCTGGCGTCCTTCTCCAGCACCGGTCCCGGCCTCGACGGCCAGATCAAGCCGGACGTGACCGCGCCGGGTGTGGACATCACGGCCGCCTCGGCCAAGGGGAGCGTCATCGAGCAGGAGGTCGGGGAGAATCCGCCCGGCTACCTGACGATTTCCGGTACGTCCATGGCGACCCCGCACGTGGCGGGCGCGGCGGCCATCCTGAAGCAGCAGCACCCGGACTGGACGTACGCCGACCTCAAGGGCGCCCTCACGGGGTCGACCAAGGGCGGCGCGTACACCGCGTTCCAGCAGGGTTCGGGCCGGATCCAGGTGGACAAGGCCATCAAGCAGACCGTGTTCGCCGACCCGGTGTCGGTGACGTTCGGTACGCAGCAGTGGCCGCACACCGACGACACACCGGTCACCAAGCCGGTGACGTACAAGAACACCGGCAAGGACGACGTCACCCTCGACCTGACCGTGGCGGGCACCAACCCCAAGGGCCAGGCCGCTCCGGCGGGTTTCTTCACCCTCGCCGCGAAGACCGTGAAGGTCCCGGCGGGCGGCACGGCCTCCGTCGACCTGACGGTCAACACCAAGCTGGGCGGCACCGTGGACGGCGCCTACTCGGCGTACGTGACGGCCACGGGCGGCGGCCAGACCGTGCGCACCGCCGCCGCCGTGCAGCGCGAGGTGGAGTCGTACACCGTCACGCTCAAGGCGATCGACCGCGACGGCAAGCCCGCCGTGAACTACAACATCAACCTGGCGGGCGTCTCCGGCCTCGCCACGGAGAAGTGGTTCTCCCCGTACGACGCCTCCGGCACCGTCAAGGTCCGTGTGCCCAAGGGTGGTTACATCCTCAACTCCTCGCTCTTCGTGGACCCGGAGGACTTCACCAAGGGCGCCGACTGGCTGGCCCAGCCGAAGCTGTCCGTCACCAAGGACACCACGATCACGCTGGACGCCCGCAAGGCCAAGCCGGTCGACATCACGGTGCCCGAGGCGGCCGCTGAGTCCCAGTTCGCGTCGGCCGACTACACGGTGGACGTGCCGAACGGCAGCTACTCGTTCGGCTGGTGGCTGGACTCCTACAAGGGCTTCCGCAGCGCTCACGTCGGTCCGCAGATCACCGACGGTTCGGTGTACCAGCAGTGGGACGGGCACTGGACCAAGGGCACCAGCACCGAGTACGACGCCGTCACCGGCGCCAAGGTCAAGCAGCTCGCCACCGGCTACACCAAGCACTGGAAGAAGAGCGAGCTGTCCACGGTGAAGGTCAACCTGGGCGCCTCCAGCAGCGACAAGAAGGGCTCCGTCACGGCGTGGGGCTACCTGCCCGACAGCTCCGGCGCCTCCGCCATCAGTATCGAGCAGAAGCTGCCCGGCACCCGGACGCTGTACCTGTCCGCCACGGGCGGCGTGAAGTGGGGCCTCGACTTCGAGCAGACCGCCGGGGCCGACGAGGACGGCTGGCCGATCGTCGACGCGAGCTACACGCTCGGTGCCGAGCAGACGTTCAAGGCGGGCCAGACCTACGAGAAGACGTTCAACACCGGCGTCTTCGGCCCCCGGATCGGCGGCTCCTACGGCATCACCCGCGACGGCAACACCGTCAGGGGCTACCTGCCGATGTTCGCCGACGGCAAGACCCACGCCGGCGGGTCGCTCTACACCTCGGTGAAGTCGACGCTGTACCGCAACGGCACGAAGATCGTCGAGAACGACGACGCGCTGGAGGGCGGGGGCGAGTTCAAGGTCCCGGCCGGCGAGGCCACGTACAAGCTGACCACGTCCATCAAGCGGTCCGTGAAGGTGGCCGCGGCCTCCACCCGGGTCGACACGAGCTGGGAGTTCAAGTCCAAGAAGACCAGCTCCCAGGCGAAGCTCCCGGTCTCGACGGCCCGCTTCGGAGCGCCTCTCGACCTCTGGAGCCGCGCTCCGGAGAACAAGAAGGTCAGCTTCCCGGTCACCGTCCAGGGCGCGGCCGCGGGCAGCAACCTCAAGTCGCTGGCCGTGTACGTGTCGTACGACTACGGCCAGAAGTGGACCAAGCTCACCGTCAAGGACGGCAAGATCACCGTCAAGAACCCGGCGAAGGGCAAGGGCATCTCGTTCCACGCCAAGATCGCCGACAAGAAGGGCAACAAGTCGACGGTGTCGGTCTACAACGCGTACTACGGCAAGTGACCTCGCACTGATGGTTGTCGAATGGGCCGTCGGCGAACAGGACGGCGGCCCGTTCGACGTAGCCAAGCAGGTTGGCCCCGGCCCCGCTTCCTGGTGAAGCAGGGCCGGGGCCACACGCTTCGTACGCTCAACACCTCCGTAGGAGGACATCACGGCACTGAGCTTCAGGAACGGCGAGGCCGCCTACCGCGAACCGTGCCAGGGTGTGACGGACTCCTGATCCGGTGCCGTCAACTCGAACCAAATGGTCTTGCGGTCTGCCCCTGTCTCCACACCCCACCGCCGGGCGCAAGCGCCGAGGAGGGCGAGACCGCGGCCGGATTCGTCGGTGGTGGCGGCATGCAGGAGCACGGGCAGTGCGCGCGGATCGGGGTCCGTGACCTCGACGCGGGTACCGCCGGTGTCCGTGGACAGGACGCGGACGGTCACCGGGGTTCCCTCGCCGACGTGATCGATGACGTTCGTCACCAGCTCGCTGACGCAGAGGCGGACGTCGAAGCTGTGGTGTCGGAGATGGTGGCGTAGTTCCGGGACGGACTTCGGGACCGCGAGCAGACTGAGTTCGAACGTCACTGCCCGGCCGCCTTCCGGAGTGCGGCGGCGAGTGCGCGGGCCGTGGCGGTGTTGCAGTTCCCGAGCGTGATGAGACCGGCGGGTGGCGCGTACGTGCCGGCGAAGGTCGGGAGGTCCTCGCGGAGCGAGGGAAGCGTGATGCCGTGAAGGGCGAGGGCCGCGCGGAGTTCCTCCACGCAACGGGACATGTCATCGGGCATGAGTGACGCCTTTGCTGGTTGCGCTCTGTGATGAATCACTCACACTGTGGCGTCAAGCCCGGTACCGTAAAAGAGGTTTCGCGTACGCCACACCAACTGCGGATCAGGCGGGGAGCGTTGCGGAAACCGTGGAAGTGGAACAGTCCGGCCGCACAGACCCCCACGGCGGTGAGCAATGGCACGACGCAAGGACATCGACGGCTCGATGAGCGTCCCGACCTTCTACGGCAAGGAGTTGAGGTGGCAGCGGGAAGCCGCCCGGCTCTCCCTGGAGCAACTTGTCGCGGGCAGCTTCTACGGCAAGTCCCACCTGAGCGACATCGAGCGCGGGGAGCGACGGATGCCGCTGGATCTGGCCCGGCATGTGGATGAGGTCCTGAAGACGAACGGGTTCTTCGAGCGGAACTGTGAGGATGTGCGGAGGGCGAGGAGGGCTGGTCACGCCGAGTACTACGAGAAGGCCCTGGAGGCCGAGAAACACGCCAAGACGATTGAGGTGTGGGGCCCCACCATCCTTCCAGGGTTGCTCCAGACTCCCGCGTACGCGCGGGCAGTGGTCAGGGCGACGCACCCGCTGTCGCTGGACGAGGAGGTGGAGGGCAAGGTCACCGCGCGTATGGCCAGGGCCTGCCTCTTCGAGAAGGACCACCGCACGCCGTCGTACTGGGCGATCCTGCATGAGTCGCTCATCACGGACGCGATCCTGCCGCCGCGTGAAATGGCCGAACAACTCGACCGGATCGTGGAGCTCTCCGAACGCCGCCGCATCGCTACGCAGCTCATCCTGCGGAAGTGTGGTCCGCACCCCTTCATGCTCGGTACCGGCATGATCATGACCTTC
This sequence comes from Streptomyces acidicola, assembly GCF_009377235.1. Classification (GTDB taxonomy): domain Bacteria; phylum Actinomycetota; class Actinomycetes; order Streptomycetales; family Streptomycetaceae; genus Streptomyces; species Streptomyces acidicola. Next base: position 19,586 of record NZ_VMNX01000091.1, on the reverse strand, counting down.
CCGGACGCTCCGCCGTTGTTCTACACGGAGTCGCTGCACAGCGGTGACACGATCGACGATCCGGCCCTCGTGGAGGAGTACCGCAGGTCGTACGATCTGCTCAGGGCCGTCGCGCTCGCTCCGGAGGCGTCCCTGGCCATGATCAAGGCAGCGGCGGAGGATTACCGAAATGGCAAGCAACCGGATCGACTTGAGTGACGCGCTCTGGTTCAAGAGCAGCTACAGCAACGGCAGCGGCGGAGAGTGCGTGGAGGTCGCGAGCGACTTCCCCGGCGCCGCCCTCTGGCGCAAGTCGAGCTACAGCAACGGCAGCGGCGGCAACTGCGTGGAGATTGCCGACAACCTCCCCGGTCTCGTCCCCGTACGCGACTCCAAGACCCCCGACGGGCCCGTCCTCGTCCTCACTGCCCACGCCTGGGCCCCGTTCGTCGCGGCGCTCAAGGCGGACGGGCCGGCTGGCTGAACGTTCGCCGTTCGTGTTTCCGTGGACGTATGACCACATCGACCGTGGAGTACATCCGTTACCGGATTCCCGAGGAGCGGTCGGCGGAGTTCCTGGCCGCCTACGCCAAGGCCGCCGCCCCGCTCGCGGAGGCACCGCAGTGCGTCGACTACGAACTGGCCCGCTGCGAGGAGGACTTCGAGCACTTCATCCTCCGCATCACCTGGACGTCGACCGAGGACCATCTGGAGGGCTTCCGGAAGTCGGAGCTGTTCCAGGACTTCCTCGCCGAGATCCAGCCGTACGCGCCGTACATCGAGGAGATGCGCCACTACAAGCCGACCGTCGTGCGGGGCACGGGCGCGGGCGCAGGGGAGGGGGCGGCGGGCGCGTGAAGGCGGATGCCCGGACACCTCCCGCAGCGGCTACTCCGGTCGGCCAACCGTGGGGCCCCCGAGAGCGGACGCGCTCCGGCCGGAGGCCCTCGCGTCCGCGCCCCAGCTCGCCAGCAGACGCAGCGCTTCCGCGGACGGTGAGCCCGGCTCCGCGTGGTACGTGATCAGAGCCTGCTCGCCGTCGTCCGGCAGCCGGAATGTCTCGAAGGACAGGGTGAGCTCACCGACCAGGGGATGACGCAGCCGCTTCACCCCGTGGCCCTTCTCTCTGACGTCGTGCGTGGCCCACAGCCGCCGGAACTCCTCGCTCTTCATCGAGAGCTCCCCGACCAGCGCGGACAGCCGAGGGTCGTCCGGATGGCAGCCCGCGTCCATACGCAGATAGCTCACCACGTCGACCGCCTTGCGGTCCCACTCCACGAACAGCTCGCGGTACTCGGGCTTCAGGAACACCATCCGCGCCCAGTTCCGCTCCTGGGCGGGCAGCTCGGACCAGTCCCCGAAGACGGCCGCCGCCATCCGGTTCCACACCAGGACGTCCGAGCGTCGCCCGGTGATGTACGCGGGGACACCGTCCAGCAGGTCCAGCAGCTGCCGCAGCGAGCCCCGCACCTGCTCCGTCCGCGCCGACGGCTTCTTCTTGTGCGCCTTCCCCTTCGCGAGATGCGTGAGGTGCGCGTGCTCGGCGTCGCTCAGCCGCAGGGCGCGCGCGATCGCGTCGAGCACCTCCGCCGACACATTGCGCCCGTTGCCCTGCTCCAGCCGTGTGTAGTAGGCCACCGAGACGCCCGCCAGCTGCGCGAGTTCCTCTCGGCGCAGCCCGGGCACCCGGCGGTGCCGGCCGAAGTCCGGCAGCCCCACGTCCTCCGGCTTCAGCCGGGCGCGCCGGGTGCGCAGGAACTCGCTGAGCTCGGCCCGCCGGTCCAGGGTCGCCCCGGCATCGCCGGCGGGCCCCTGGCCGCCGGCCGGCACGGTCTCGGGCTTCTCGTCCATGCCTCCAGTATTCACGGTCGTACGACCGTGAGCCTGACCCCGCCAGTAGTAGGACCAGTGGACGTACGCAAAGCTGTGACCTGGGCGAACCCTGGTGGCTGAGGCAGGCTGGAAGTCGCGCCCGGCCCGAAGGCAGGCCGGGAGCCCGAGCAGGATGATCCTCTGCTGTTTCTTAGGAGTACCCCCCGCATGACCACCACTGTCGCTGCATACGCTGCTCCCGCGGCCAAGGCTCCGCTGGAGCGCACCACGATCGAGCGCCGCGAGGTCGGTGAGTTCGACGTACTGATCGACATCAAGTTCGCCGGCATCTGCCACTCGGACATCCACCAGGCCCGCGAGGGCTGGGGCGAGGCCATCTTCCCGATGGTGCCCGGGCACGAGATCGCCGGCGTCGTCTCCGAGGTCGGCTCCGGCGTGACCAAGTACCAGGTCGGCGACCGCGTGGGCGTCGGCTGCATGGTCGACTCCTGCCGTGAGTGCGAGAACTGCAAGGCCGGCCTGGAGCAGTACTGCCTCAAGGGCAACATCCCGACGTACAACGGCATCGGCAAGGACGGGGAGCCCACCCACGGTGGCTACTCCCAGAAGATCGTCGTCGCCGAGGCCTTCGTCGTACGCATCCCCGACGGGCTCGCGCTCGACGTGGCCGCGCCCCTGCTGTGCGCCGGCATCACCACGTACTCCCCGCTGAAGCACTGGAACGCGGGCCCCGGCAAGAAGGTCGCCGTCCTCGGCTTCGGCGGCCTCGGCCACATGGGCGTCAAGATCGCGCACGCGCTGGGCGCCGAGGTGACGGTCCTCTCCCAGTCCCTGCGCAAGAAGGACGACGGGGAGCGGCTGGGCGCCGACCACTACTACGCGACCAGCGACCCGAAGACCTTCGAGGAGCTCCGGGGTTCCTTCGACCTGATCCTGTCCACCGTGTCCGCCCCGCTGGACCTGGACGCCTACCTGTCCCTGCTGAAGACGGACGGCGCCTTCGTGAACGTGGGCGCGCCCGAGGAGCCCGTCGCGCTCAACCTGTTCTCCGTGATCGGCGGCCGCAAGACCCTCGCGGGCTCCGGCATCGGCGGCATACGCGAGACCCAGGAGATGCTGGACTTCTGCGCCGAGCACGGCCTGGGCGCCGAGATCGAGCTGATCGAGGCCTCCGAGATCAACGTCGCGTACGAGCGGGTGCTGTCGAGTGACGTGCGGTACCGGTTCGTGATCGACACGGCGACGATCTGACCACCTGGCTGTCAGTGAGGGCCGGGGCCGGTGACACGGCTCCGGCCCTTCTTCGCCCGCTGCCGTGGTATCGCAGCAGCTCAGCCGACGTGGGCCTGGTCGCGTCGACCGGTCGCGCGCCCCAGGAGCCACAGCAGATAGGGACCGCCGACGAGGGAGGTGAGCGCGCCCACCGGGATCTCCAGGGGCGGGACCAGCGTGCGGGCCACCAGGTCGGCGGTGACGACGACGATCGCGCCCGTCAACGCCGAGCCCACGAGGGGGAGTTGAGGGGTACGGGTCAGGCGGCGGGCCAGCTGCGGACTGGTGAGCGCGACGAAGCCGATCGGTCCGGCCGCACCCGTCGCGGTCGCGGCGAGCACCACGCCGAGCGCGGTGAGGCCGAGCTGGGCCCGGTGCACGCGGATGCCGAGCGCGGCGGCCGTGTCGGGGTCGAGACCGAGCGGCTTCTGCGCCCGGCTCACCCACAGCAGGGCGGGCAGGGAGAGCAGCAGCACGATGCCGAGGGGGCCTGCCTGCTCCCAGCCACGGCCGTTGAGGCTGCCGGTCAGCCACAGTTTGACCTGCTCGGCGGCGGCCGGTTGCGCGAGCCGTCGGACCTGCCGTCGCCCTCCGCCGTACCGCCGGTGCCGCCGTCGGCCGAACATCCGGTGAGCAGCACTCCACCGGCGACGGTCACGGCCAGTACGGTCCTCATACCGAACCTGTGCACAACACTCCACCCCTCGCTAAGGTAAGCCTTACCTTAATTTGTCCGAGTCTCGCCTAGGACCCGAGTCCCCGTTCGTGAGACGGAGCGGATGAGGTCGGAGGACGGATGGTGCTCGCCGGAGCGGGTGCCTAGCGTGGGAAGTGTCCTTGAAGTCGTACGGGCAGCGCCGCGATGTCGTGCGCACCCCACTCGTGCCGAGGAGTCTTCGCCATGTCCGTCGAGCTGAACCACACGATCGTCGCCGCCCATGACAAGCAGGCGTCGGCCCAGTTCCTCGCCGACATCCTGGGGCTGGAAGTGAGTCCGGAGTTCGGTCCGTTCATCCCGGTCGAGATCACCAACGGCGTGACCCTCGACTACGCGGACACGTCCGGGCCCATCACGCCCCAGCACTACGCCTTCCTCGTCTCGGAGGCGGACTTCGACGAGATCTTCGCCCGCGTCCGGGCGGCCGGTCTCACCTACTGGGCGGACCCGTACCACCGCCACTCAATGGAGATCAACAGGAACGACGGCGGCCGGGGCGCCTACTTCGACGACCCGAACGGCCACAGGCTGGAGATCCTGACCAGGCCGTACGGCAGCGGAGGCTGACGGTTCGTCCGTCCTGCCCTCTCCTGCCGGTCACCGGCCTCCGCCCGCCGGCGGAGGAGCGGGGGAGCGGGATCGTCTTCCGCCTCCGGGCGGGCGATCCCCGGCCCCCGCCTGGCCGCACTCCGCGAAGGGCTCGTTCTCGACACGTTCCAGACCTTCTAGCCGTCGTCCGCGTCATCGTCCGGCACCCAGCGCAGTACGTCGCCGGGCTGGCAGTCGAGTGTGCGGCAGATCGCGTCAAGTGTCGTGAACCGTACCGCCTTGGCGCGACCGTTCTTCAGTACGGCGATGTTGGCGGGGGTGATGCCGACGGCATCGGCGAACTCGCCCACCGACAGGCCGCGTTTGGCGAGCTGGAGGTCGAGCTCGACGATGATCGCCATCAGACCACCTCGGCGATCTCGGTCTGCAGCTCTGTCGCCTTGAGCAGGAGACTGCGCAGGACGACAACGAGCATCGCGAACGCCACCCCCACACCGACGCTCGCGACGGCCGCGAACAGCGCGCTGATGATGTCCATACCGTCGTGGGGAGAGGGGATTTCGGCCAGGGCCAGATGTCCGGCGGCCCCGGTCGCCAGCAGCGTCGCCACGATCGATGCCCCGATGATGGTGTCGACCCATCGAAAGGCCTTCGTTGTGAAGATCGCGTCGCGTTGGACCATGGTGAGCAGCATCCACACCGCGGCGAGAGCGACCTGGATGCAGACGACACCGATGATCGCCACTGTCACGTAGGGCGCGGCGAACGGGGCGTAGGGAGGGAAGCGGTCGACCTCGTCGGCCGCCATCGTGGGGATGACCACGATCTGACCGAAGAGACCGAGTGCGAACGCTGCGACGATGCCGGCGCGGAGCGCGGCTATGAGGAAGCTGTGCATGCATCGATTATCGATCGCTTTCGATCGAAAATCAATCGATCCCGCCCGACTGATCGATGTCAGGGGGTGAAACGGCGCGGCACGCCCGGCGAACCCATGCGTTCACCGCACCAGCGCGACCCCCGTACCGCCGAGCCCGCAGTACCCGGCCGGATTCCTGGCCAGGTACTGCTGGTGGAGGGCGCTCGCCGGATAGAAGGGGTGCTGCTCGGCCGGAAGGATCTCTGTGGTGATCTCGCCGTACCCGGCGGCGGACAGGGCTCGCTGGTAGGCCGTGAGGGTCTCCTCGGCCGCGGCGCGCTGGGCGGGGGAGCGGGTGAAGAGGATCGACCGGACGTGGGTGCCGACGTCGTTGCCCTGGCGGAAGCCCTGGGTGGGGTCGTGGGACTCCCAGAAGAGGGTGAGCAGATCGCGGTACGACACCCTGTCCGGATCGAACACGACGCGCACCGTTTCCGCGTGCCCCGTCAGCCCCGTACGCACCTCGTCGTCCACGGGGTGGGGCGTGTATCCGCCCTGGAAGCCGACCAGCGTCGTCCACACCCCGCCCGGAAGCTGCCAGTACCTCCGCTCGGCACCCCAGAAGCACCCGAGCGCGAGGTCCGCGACCTCGGAGCCCTCGGGGTACGGCCCCCGCAACGCCGTCCCGAGCACGGCATGCCGCTCGGGCACCTCGTACGCGAGCGAGGGGCGCCCCTTGGGCGCCTCCTCGGGTGTGGGCATGCGCAGCTCACGACTCCGACCGAACAGCACGGCTCCCCCTCGACTTCCGGTACCGACGCTCCAAGCGAAACATCCGCTTCCATTCTCCGGGGCCGACGCGGCCCGGCACAGGGCAGTGATCGGCCGACTTCCCGGCGCAGCGGGAGACGGAAACGGCTACGGCGCCCGGAAGGTGAGGCGCCGTAGCCGCAACGTGAGCGGTGGCCGGAGGTGGTCAGCTGGGGTTGTCCCCGTGCGTGAGGGTCGTCCAGGCGTTGAAGTAGTTGTCCGTGCCGGACGGCCGGTGCGCCTCCGTGTACTTCTGGGTGTTGGACATGCCGATGCCGAGCCGGTTGTGGAGCGCGTTGAAGCCCACCTCCGTGACCCTGGCGAGGCCCGTGCTGATCGAACCGCCGCACAGCCAGGACGGCACGGCGGTGCCGTTCTCGTAGGAGGTGTGGAAGCCCAGTGCGTGCCGCAGCCGGTCCTGGATCCTCGGGTAGAGGTCCTGGCCCTGGATGCGGCTGGTCTCCGCGATGTCCGCGATGGAGGCGATGCCCCAGCCGGTGTGCCCGAAGTCGCGGCAGGTCTCCTGGGCGAGGCCGTCGGTGAAGGTGCTCTGGCCCTGCCAGTACTTGATGATCTCGGCGCTGGTGTCGATGCTGCTGCCCGCGGGCGGCTTGGGCAGGTCGCCGTCACTGGTCAGGTAGACGTACGCGGGGACGCGGGCGAGGAAGGTGCTGACCGCCTTGTCGTAGCTGGTGCGGTCCTCGATGAACACCGAGATGCCGATCGCCGCCTCGGTCATGACCAGTTCCCAGTTGCCGTTCTTGAGTGATGGTCCCGGACCAGGCGTCCATGATCTCGATCGACTTCTTGGCGTACCTGCTGTCCCGGGTGAAGTACCAGGCGAGCGCGGTGGTGTAGGCCGCTATGGCGTCCTGACGCTCGTCTGTGCAGCCGTAGTTGGGGTTGGACGACGACCCGCACTCCACCACGGCCCGCGGCTTGGCCGTACGCGACAACGAGGCGTAGGAACTCGCCATCATGCCGTCGTACGCGGCCTTCCACGGCTGTTGGCCGGCCTGCACCTTCGAACGGGAGAAGTCGAGTTGGGCCCGGCTCACCAGCACGCCGGGGTGGGTGAAGGTGGCCGGCGCGGCCGACACGGCCGCCGCCCGTGGGGCCGGCCCGGTGAACTGAAGACTCAACAGGCCGGCCAGTAGAGCTAGAACAGTGAGCAGTGCGGTTCTGGTTCGTGCCATCCGATGACCTCATTCACGAATGGGAACGCAGTTCCGAATATGGAAGGATTGGTCCGGACCATAAGGATGTACCGTGAACATGTCAATGCATGTGCACGTGCTGCCGAGTCCTTGCTGCCATATGACGCATGGGCTCCAGCCGGCTGTTGGGTGACCGGGGATGCTCCTCGCCTCACTCGATCAAGTCGGCGAGCGAGTGGGGAAGTTCGGCGAGTGCCGGGCTCGCTGGTCGCCGCGTCAGGCTTTGGCGCCAGGCAGGCCGCTGGTTACGACGATTGTGGCCACGTCTCCGGTCTTGGTGCGGCCCAGCCAGACGACGCCGCCCCCCTCTGCCGTGAACGTGACCAGATCGGCTTGCTGCGACTCGTCGGTGACCCGCTCACACCAGCCAGGCAGTTGTTCGGAGTCGCGCGGCACCGGCTGGCCGTCCACATATGTGCGAAACGGCGCGGTCAAGGCAGTCCACGCGCCGGCGTCGGCGAAGCAGCCAACATTGGCGTCGGAGCCAAAGCGGATCTCGCCCGGCTGAAGCCGGTCGATGTCGTCGTCGACCCCCAGGCCCATCTCCCAACCGGCCACGGGGTCGTCACTGATGCACAAGCGGGTCGCGGCGCACGCAAGGCCGTCGAAGTGCTCCCCGAAGAATTCGTACGGCCCCGCCGTCCACGCGATCTCCACCCGGTAGGTGCCCGGGGGAATTCGTACCGCCAGCTCCCGTGGGGGGCTCGTCGGCAGTCCTCGCTCGTAGTCATAGACTTCGTCGTCATGCCACGGCGCGTCCACGACAAGACGTCCGCTGGGTATGCGCATGGTGGTCACCTCTTCAATCCCGGTGACCACGACAGGCGTTGTCGGATCGTCGTACACCGTCCCCAGTTGCTCCCCGGGCGTGAACGCCGTCTCCAAGTACCAGGCGGCCTCCGCCCCGGCTGCCAGCCGGGCGTCCCCGATCCACTCCATGTCTCATCCCTCCGTCGCCGCCCGGCCGGGCGGTCAACCGAGAAGGTACGTGGGCCCAGTGACATCGGCAGTTCGCGCATCGGCCCACGGAACGTGACTGACCGCGACCGGGTCAGCCCGCCGTGGTGCTGCCGCTGCGCCGGAAGCGCCGGCAGGTCTCGGTGGTAGGCGCCAGACTCAGGTCAGCGCCGGTTGGCCCGGGTAATCGAGCCGAGCGACTCCGAGGCCACCTGAGCAGAGGTGCCTTCGCCGTCGAGCCGCCGCTGCCGGGGAGGGTCCGGCCGGTCGGAGGGCCGCTCCTCGTCCTGGTCGTTCGATGTGGCTGAGGCGTGGTGATCCAGGTGTTGGTGAGAGCGGCCGCGGCCTGATCAGAGCACCGCGAGTGCTTTGTCTATGCGCCGCGACGTGCCCTTGTGCGTCACCCATCTACTAAGGGTCTCCAGTTCCGTCCGTGCTGCCCGGTGCCCGAGCAGAGCCAGCGCGACGATGCCCGCCTCAGCCACTTGAGGCGAGCGGGGAGCGTCTCCGGACCGATGGTCCAGGGAGGTCTCGACGAGGCCGACGAGGGCATGGACGGTGTCCGGCCGAGGCGGAAGGAGGGAAAGCATCCAAGCGAGTCCACGCAGCACGTGGGAGTTGTAGGGGTCGAAACGCGCGTTCACATCGAACGGGAGGTGCGGATGACCGAGAAGCGGGAAGGTTCGATCCAGATGGGCCAGCTCCAACCACCTGAGCACTGCTCGTCGCGCCTCCTCTGGGCCAACGGCGTCCAGCAGGGCCGATCCGGTCCGTCTCCACTTCGCCGATGGTGCGTCGGCCGTCGCGGGGGCCGCATGCTCCAGCAGCCGCTGCCACGGCTCTCCACCGGCAGTTGCTTCCTTGAGAGCCGCGTCGGCCCACGGTTCACCGGGATTGAGCACCGGGCCAGGAAAATGAGCCAGCAGGTTTCGCATTCCGGGTTCCGCGCCGTTCGCGGCCGCGTGCGTGCGACGGAAGCCCGGCAGGTTCGCCGCCGCACTTGTGCGCCGGAAGGCGGCCAGGACGGCCGTGTCGGGAGTACGCCCGGCTGCGAGTTCCGCGTCGGCCACTTCCCAGATCCGGTGGGTCGACCAGATGAGGTACTGGTCCCTCAACACCGAGAGCCGTTCCTGGCGTTCGGCAGCCAACAGGTCCCCGTCGAGGCCACGGGCGACTCCGGAAGCAACCATGAGCAGTTCGGTGCGGAGGTATTCCAGATCCCGCCTGAACTCCTCGGCCGACCAGTCGTCTTCCACATGGGCGTACCAACGGGCCCATATGCCGGCGAGCTCCAGCCGGTCCTTGTCGGGCAGTGCCCTCAGGAGCTCCATGTTCTCGAACCCCACACCCGTCATGGAGCCGTTGTCGCAGGCGCCCCGCATGACTGCGCGAGACAGCTCAGGCAGATCGCCGCGCTGCGCGAGGGCGCGGTATTGGGCGGCCTGTTCTGCCAGGACCTGGGTGTTCCCCATCCATCTGCTCATGGCTTGCAGCCTAGAAGGGGCCACTGACATCGAACGTGTCCCCGCCAGCAGGGCTCAGGCGTTCTCCAAGAGAGCCCATGACCCCGAACGCGGGCGACCGACAGGAGTCTGTCAACGCGGCTTGATAACCCATTGCTGGAGGGCGTCACGGCGCATAGTAGGTGGCGTGCAGAGCGGAGTACGTTTCGGCGGAGAAGTCCTCGAAGTCGCCGGCGGCTTCGCACTGGACCAGGCGTTGGAGTGCCGCATCTGCATCGGCCGGACGCAGGCACGACAGGTACGCCTTGGTCCGGGCCAGTCCGCTTCCGCACAGCAATTGAACGTCAATCGAGCAGTCGGCGTCCAGACTGGCGGACTTCGCCTGCCAGATCAGCAGTACGTCGTTGAGAGAGCCGGCGTTGAACAGCTGTACGCAGCAAAGCTTCATCAGCTCAGTGTCTCCGTAACCCTGAGCTTCCTGCTCCAGCCGGACTTGTACCGCGAGCAGGCGTCGTACTGCGTCGAGGCTCGCACCGACGGGGTGCAGACCGTAGCGTCGCAGACTCTCGTCTTCGTCCATCGCCATGCTTTCTCTGCGACAGCAGATGCAGATCGCTCTGAATCACACCATGCCCGGCGGGCGGCACACTTCGGTCATGCTTCAGAGCTGTCGGCGGGGCTGTGATCCGTCACGCGTGTCCAAAGGGACACATCACTGCTGGTCGCGACGGCGATGGTCTGCCCGGACGGCGAGAAGCCGGCTGCTCGCAGTTCCGAGTAGGAGGAGTGGAAGATGTGCCACCACTGCTCGCCGTGCGGTCCGCGGTGGGGTAGTCCGCCGTCGCGGGAGAGCAGAACACGCTCGTGGGGCCAGGCGGGGACAACAACTTCCAGGATCCAGCCGTCTGCTGTGGTGGTGTGAAGTCCTCCCCCGAAGAGCCCGGCGATGTGCACCCTGCTTCCGGCTATGGGGCCCAGCCCGGGGCACGACAGATCGATCGCTTCGTCAGGAGTGCTGTCCTCGGGGTCGGGGTCGCGATCCCGGGCGATCTTCTCTCCCGTGACGGCGTCGAAGAGGCCGTGGCCGTCGTGTGAGACGGCCATCACCAAGTCGTGGCCGGTGTCGGGGTGCGAGGCGAAGCCGATCCCGAGGAGTCCGCCGACCGGGACGTATGCGATGCGCTGCCAGGGCTCGGGCGCCGGTACTACGGGGGCCGCGAGGAGTCTTCTCCGCATCGTCGGCTGGTATGCGGAAAGCTCCGGCTCACGGTCTGGCTTGACCGGAGCTTCCTTCTTCGTCCACTTCGTCACGTAGCCATGATCCACCCATCGGCGGGCTCGCCCAAAGCAGTTGATGCAGGTCAGGGTTCCGGCACATGTCGCTGCTGAGTCCCTGTTCACAACCCTGTTTGATCCACGCCCGGTTGGTGGTTCTGAGCAGGGTTCAGCTCCTCGCCTCATCGGCCAGGAAGACGCTCAGGCTGTCGAGGAGCATGGTGCTGCCCTGCTCGGCCATGTCGCGTTCCCCGGCGGTGTCGCAGGTCTGGTGAAGCACGATCTGCGTGCGCTGGTCGTCCTGCTCGTCGAGTTCCACGGTCATGGCCGCGGGCGCGGGCTTGCCGGGTACGTCCATGCCGACCACCAGGAGGCGATTCTCGGCTACCTCAAGATACGAGCCGGTCAGCGGGAATTGCCCGCCGTCGGGCGTGACCATCGTGGCCTTCCACGCTCCGCCCGGCCGTACGTCCATCTCGACGGAGCCGGCAGCAGCGTAAGCCCACTGGGCATACTGCTCGGGGGTGGTCCACGCCCGCCACACCTTCACCGCGGGGGCGTCGAGCGTCCGGGTCAGCTTGTAGGAGAAGCCGTCGGCCGGGGTGGTCTGCTCGGTGCTCATGCTTCGTCTCCTCGTTCTTGTGCCTGGCTTGTGCCTGGTCGGGACTGTCACACCGGTAGACGCCCGCCGACGCGGAAACTCATCGGTCTGCAGGGGCTTTCCTTGACATGGGTCAGGAAGCGGGTGGAGAAGGGTTCGACTGAGCCCGGCCACAGGGTTGGCGCGCGAACTGGGCGAAGGAGCCAGGAAGAGTCACAGGCCCGGTCTCCACGCCAGAAGCGCTGCACCCTCCTGGATACGTTCGAGAACGTCGGGCTTGATCCACGCCGTCCTGCCCCGCGTCCATTCGGCGGGGAAGCGGTCCTCGCGGACGGCGGGCAGGCCGATGGCCGGGGAGTACGCCTGGTAGACGGTGATCGTGGATTCCGCGTAGGCCGCACTGATCCGGTGTTGCGGTTCTTCCATGGCGTACAGCGTGGGGTTCGCGGGTTCGGGCGGCCACTGAATTACTACCACGCTGATTTACTACCGCCGGTCCTGAGCTTCCGCTCTGAACAACTGCCGAGCTGTCGCGCTGTAGGGCCCACATGCGTGCGCGAAGGCCGATGGTCAGGTCACCTGTTCGCCGCCGGCCGATGGCCGCCAGGTCCGGAGACCTCCACGATGGCGGAGAGGGCTGTGCCCGTCCCAGGGCCAGGCACGTCGGCCTCGAGCCGGCCGACACGGGCAGTCCGCTCCGGATCATCCATCTCTCCCCCGGAGGTCCCTGTGGGGCACGCTGTCGGTGATGTGCTGGGCCTGGCCGCCGGTGTTGCCGCCAGCCCACTCCCGATCGTGGCGATCATCCTCATCCTGGCCACCCCGCGGGGACGCTTCAACGGACTGCTGTTCGCCTTCGGCTGGGTTCTGGGGCTCGCAGCGCTCGGCGCAATCATGCTGGTCGTCGGCGGCACCGGCGGAGCCTCCACCCACAAGCACCCGGCCACCTGGGTCGGAGCCCTCAAACTCGCCCTGGGCGTGCTCCTCTCCCTCTTCGGTGCCCGTCAGTGGCGCCGCCGCCCCAGAGACCCCTCCCAGGCACAGCTTCCGAAGTGGATGGCGGCGATCGACCGCTTCACTCCCGTCAAGATCCTCGGCCTGGCGCTGCTGCTCTCGGCGGCCAACCTCAAGAACGCGCCCCTGACCATCGCCGCGGGCGCCTCGATCAGCTCCGCCGGGCTCCCCGTGCCACAGCAGATCGGAACACTCGCGATCTTCGTGGTCATCGCCTCCCTCGGAGTGCTCGCACCACTCGCCGTCTACCTGGTCATGGGCGAACGTGCCAAAAGCATCCTCGGCAACTGGCGGGACTGGGCCGCGCAGCACAACGACGCCGTCCTGGCCGTCCTCTTCTTCGTGCTCGGCCTCAAGCTCCTCGGCGACGGCATCAGCATCCTCGCCACCTGAGAACCTGCGCGCTTTCGGGTCAGCCGCCACCCTGCTCGACGTGAAGGTGGATCGGACCACGAAGAACGGGGCTGCGCCGGTACGGAGGCGGATCGGTGACCAGCCTGGGCCGATCGAGGCGGCGTACCAGCTCGGTCAGCGCGATCTGGGTCTCCCGCCGGGCCAACGGGCCGCCGAAGCACAGATGGATGCCGCTGCCGAATCCCAGGTGCTCGTTGTCACGCCGATCGGGGTCGAAGCGGTCGGGATCGTGGAAGCGGTTCGGGTCGCGGCTGCCCGAGGCCAGCATCAGCATGATCTGCGAGCCCTTGGGGATGACGGTGTCGGCGACGGTGATGTCGCTGTACGCCGCCCGCCAGGGAATGATGTGCACGGGCGGCTCGTAACGCAGCAGTTCCTCTACCAGCGGCACGACCAGGCCCGGTTCGTTGCGCAGTCGCTGCAGGACCTGGGGGTGGCGCAGCAGCGTCAGCATGCCGTTGGTGATGAGGTTGACGGTGGTCTCGTGGCCGGCGATGAGGAGCAGGTGGGCGGTGCTGACGATTTCGTCGTCGGTCATTCGCCCGTCCGGCCCGTCGTCGTTGGCCAGCCGCGACAACAGGTCGTCGGTAGGCCGGGCGTGTCGTTGTTCCAGCAGCCCGCCGAGGTACTGGTGCAGGTCTTTGGTGGCCTGCACGCCGTTGTCGAGTTTTTCCTTCGGGTCGGTCTTGGGGTCGTAGTCGATCGAGTTGACGATGGCGTCCACCCACACGTGGAACCTCGGTTCGTCCTCGCGGGGCACGCCGAGCACGTGGCAGATCACAGTGACGGGGAACGGGTAGGCGAAATCGTCGACGATGTCGATCTGCCCTTTGCCCGCGAACCCGTCGGCCAGACTGCTGACGGTGGCGGTCAGGGCGGGTTCCAGGCCGGTCACCAGCCCCGGGGTGTGCGGGGGGCCGAAATGGCGCATCGCCAAACGGCGCAGGCGGTCGTGCTCGGGCGGGTCGAGGTTGATGAACGACGGCGTGGTGCGTTCCTCGTACAGGGGCATCGGATGCGCCAGATTGCGGACGTCGGAGCTCAGGTGCGGGTTGTGCAGTATGCCCGTGAGCTCGCGATACGTGCTGATGACGTAGCTGCCGTCCTCCTGCCGGGCCACCGGCGTCCTGCGCAGCTCGGCGTACAGCGGATACGGGTCGGCCCGGGAGGAGTAGTCGAGAATCCGGCGCAGCGTGTCGGGCCTCTGGATCGTGGTCATCTCGCTTTCCTCCTGTTCCCTTCCCTCCTACGGGTGCTGCTGCCCTACGGGTGCTGCTGCGCGGACGTGACGCGCCGCTCACCCGGGTCATGACCGGTGACGACCACGGTGGCGCCCTCGGCGAGCAGGGTGGGGCCGGGGAAGTCGACGGGCACCGGTTTCATGTCCACAGGCTGGTCGGGCGTGGGGCAGGGCGGCGGGAAAGGTGCGGCCGTCTCGATCAGCCGCCGGTAGTGGTCCAGCCACTTCGCGTTGTCGAAGCTCACCGCCGCGGTGACGCGGCCCCGATAGCCGTATGAGGCGACGAAACGGTGGTCGGACACCGACCCCTGGGTGACGGCCACCTCGTCGGCGAAGGTCGGCACGCCGACGGACTTGATGTTGACGCCGAACTGGATCGACCAGAACAGCGGGATGGACAGGTGCGGCCAGCGGTCCGCCTGGCCACTGACCATGTTGTGCGCCGCGACCTCGGCCTGCTCCACGGCGTTGACCCAGTGCTCCAGCGAGATGAGCCGGTACTCGTAGACCGGGTTCGGGCAGCGTGCCACGTCTCCGGCGACGAAGACGTCGTCGGTGACCAGGCCGTTGAGGTCGAGGGCGCGACAGCCCGTGTCGCAGGCGATGCCCCAGACGCCCGCCGCCAGTCCCGAATCCCGCAGCCACTCGGTGTTGCGGATGCCCCCGAGCGCCACCACCGCCACATCGGCGTCGACCGTGCTGCCGTCGTCGAAGTGAGCACGGCGGAGCCGCCCCTGAGCGTCGCCCTCCAGTTGGGTGACCTTGACGCCACAACGCAGGTCGACACCGTGAGCGCGCTGCATGTCCGCCGCGACCTCGCCGATCATCGCGCCGAGCGCCCCGACCAGCGGGGCCGGCGCGCGTTCGGCGACGGTCACGGGGATGTCCCGCTCACGGCAGACGGAGGCGATCTCGGAGCCGGTGAATCCCGCACCGATGACCAGCACACGGGAGGGCCCGGCGGCGAGGGCTTGCCGCAGGCTCTCGGCGTGCTCGCGCGTACGGACGACGAACACGCCGTCCAGGGCTGCCTCGCTCTCCACGAACCAGGGCCGGGCCCGTACCCCGGTAGAGATCAGCACTCGGTCGAAGGGGACCTCGCGTCCGTCGGCGAGACGGACATGGTTGGTCGCCAGGTCCAGCCCGCCGGCGGGCACACCCAGCAGCCACTCCGCATCGATGTCACGACGTCGCGGCAGCGTGGTGTCCCCGGCCGGTACCCACCCGGTCAGTACCTGCTTGGACAAGGGGGGCCGGTCGTAGGGCTCGCCCAACTCGTCGCCGATCATGGTCAACGATCCGGTGAAGCCCTCGGCGCGCAGAGCCTCCGCGGCCCTCAGTCCCGCCAGTGAGGCCCCGACGACCACGATGCGGCCGTCGCGCTTGAACGCTCGCAGGTTGTCGGCGCTGGTCATGACCCCGACGCCTCCACCGGTGCGTCCCGCCCCTCCAACTGGTCGACCAGAATCGCCTGGACCGGGCAGGCCGCCGCGGCGCGTAGCACCTGGTCGCGCCGGGCGTCATCAGGGCTCGGGTCGTACATCAGCGCTTCCTCGCCATGCATCCGGAACGCGTCCGGAGCCAGGAACGCGCACTGCGCATACCCTTCACATCGGGAAAGATCAACGACAATTCTCATCCCGACCTCCCGCAGGTACTGCGAGCTGCGGACCCTGAAGCCGGCGCTACTCCGGCGCGCAAAGCGCGAGACGGGCTGGCGGAGAGGGAATGGGCCGTTGCCCATCTCTGCCTGCGAACTGCGAGGGGGTGCACCGCGCTCGGCGGGTCTCCGCAGAAAGAATTGATCACCGCGTACAAGACGTACAAGACGTACAAGGCGCACAAGGCGTACAGCCACACAAAGCGAGGCAATCGGCGTCTGCAAAACCGCCTAGATCCTGATTTTCCTCTCAATCAGGCTATCCCGCGCACACATCGCCCGCACCCCGTAAGAGCGCCCGCACCCCTGGGGGAGTCGTCCGCGGGAGGGGGAGAGGGGGGCGTCCTGTCGATGGGCGGCGGAGCCACCTGCCCTCCGGGCCCGGCCGTCTTCGACCGATCGGCGCAATCTGCCCACGTCCGGCGTGTGGTCCGGGCCTCCGGATGATTCGGTGGCGACAGGAGCCGACCCGACCCGAACCCGACCCGCATTGGGCCATGAGGTCAGCCAGTTGAGGAGGAGAACCGGCGTGAGCGTGACTCAGGAAGCCACCCAGGGCGTCATCCCCGCCCAGCTGCTGAAAGGCCAGAAGGCACTCGTCACCGGCGGGAACTCGGGCATCGGCAGGGCGACGGCCATCGGCCTGGGGCGCGCCGGAGCCGACGTGGTCGTGAACTACGTCGCCGGGCGCGAGCAGGCCGAGCAGGTCGTCGAGGAGATCTCCGGGTTCGGAGTGCGTGCGGCGGCGTACGAGGCGGATGTGTCCCAGGAGAACCAGGTCGTCGCGATGATCGAGCGGATGACTCAGGAGTTCGGGACCATCGACATCCTCGTGGCCAACGCCGGGCTGCAGCGCGACGCTCCGCTCACGGAGATGACGATGGCCCAGTGGCAGAAGGTGCTGGACGTCAACCTCACCGGCCAGTTCCTGTGCGCGCGCGAGGCGGCGAAGGAGTTTCTGAGGCGGGGGGTCGTCCCCGAGGTGTCGCGTGCGGCCGGGAAGATCATCTGTATGAGCTCGGTGCACCAGCTCATCCCTTGGGCCGGCCACGTCAACTACGCGGCCTCCAAGGGCGGCGTGCAGATGATGATGGAGACGCTCGCCCAGGAGCTCGCGCCCCACCGGATCAGGGTCAACGCAATCGCCCCAGGAGCGATCAGGACGCCCATCAACCGCAGCGCCTGGGACACTCCCAATGCGGAGAAGGACCTGTTGCAGCTGATTCCGTACGGGCGGGTCGGTGATCCCGAGGACATCGCCCGCGCCGCCGTCGGGCTTGCCTCGGACCTCATGGACTACGTGGTGGGCGCCACTCTGTACGTGGACGGCGGCATGACCCTCTTCCCCGGTTTCGCCACCGGCGGCTGAACCGCTGCGCGACCTCGGGCGGCACGCTCCGACTCATTTCGTTGGGAGTTCTCAGCCGTCATGCTCAGCCGTCGTGCTCAGCAGCCGTTCAGCCGTGGTTCTCCGCCGTGGTTCTCAGTCGCGCTGCTGGTCGAGGGCGTCGTCCAGGGTGGTGGCGGCCATGATCAGCGACAGGTGTGTGAAGGCCTGCGGGAAGTTGCCCAACTGCTCGCCAGTGGGGCCGATCTCCTCAGCGAACAGGCCGACGTGGTTGGCATAGGTCTGCATCTTCTCGAAGGCATAGCGCGCCGGACGGATCCGGCCGGCACGGGCGAGAGCATCCACGTAGAGGAAGGTGCAGAGGCTGAAGGTGCCTTCGGAGCCCTGCAGACCGTCCGGAGAGGCCGCGGGGTCGTAGCGGTAGACGAGGCTGTCCGACACCAGCGTGCGCTCCATCGCGTCCAGGGTCGACAGCCAGCTCACCGTCCTGGGCGCCAGGAACCCGAGGCGCGGGACGAGCAGCAGCGAAGCGTCGAGGACATCACCTCCGTAGTGCTGGACGAGGGCCTGCTCCTTCTCGTTCCAGCCCCGCTGCATCACCTGTTCGAGGATCGCGTCGCGAGCCGCGGTCCAACGAGGGGCATCGGCGGGACGGCTGTACTCGCGCGCCAGGCGCAGCCCCCGGTCCAGGGCCACCCACGCCATGATCCGGCTGAAGGTGAAGTCCTGGCGCCCGCCACGGGTCTCCCAGATGCCCTCGTCGGGGCGGTCCCAGGAATCGGCGAGCCAGTCCAGCGTCCGGGCGAGGTTCTTCCAGCCGTGGTAGCTGCTTCCCATGGCGATCTCACGCCCCTCCGACAGGGCGTAGAGCGCCTCCCCATAGATGTCCAGCTGCAGCTGATCGGCCGCCGCGTTCCCCGCTCTCACCGGATACGAACCGCGATAGCCCTCGAAGTGCGGGAGAACCTCCTCCGGCAGCTCGGGGTCCCCGTCGACGCGGTACATGATCTGCAGCGGTTCGCCGTCGATGCGCTCCCGGGCCTGGAGACGGTCACCCAGCCAGTGCGTGAACTGCGCGGCCTCCTCGGCGAACCCCAGATCGAGGAGGGCGCGCACGGACAGGGAGCCGTCGCGTACCCAGGTGTAGCGGTAGTCCCAGTTGCGTTCACCGCCCACCTGCTCGGGCAGGCCCATGGTGGCGGCGGCGACGGGGGCACCCGTGGGTGCGTAGGTGAGCAGCTTGAGCGTGATGGCCGAGCGGTGCACCACATATGGCCACCGGCCGCGGTACCGGGAGGAGCGCACCCAGTGCTGCCAGAAGTCCACCACGTCCCAGAACTGCTCCATCGCATGGCCCGGGTCGACCGGCGGCGGCGTGTCGCCATCGGGCCCGCCGACGGTAAACACAGCCACGGCCAGCTCACCTGGCCTCAAGGTCACCTCACCCCGCATGTCCGTGCCGTCCGGCTGCAGGGGGAAGGTGCTCTGCAGGTAGGCGGTGACATTCGGTGCCCGGAACGTGGCGGTACCGTCCCGCACGTCGAGGTGGTGAGTGGCCCGGCCATAGTCGAACCGCGGACGGCACTCCAGAGTGAAGTGCACCGTTCCGCGCACGGCTCGCGCGCCGCGCAGCAGCACATGTCTGTCCGTGGGGGTGCCGGTGCGGTCCGGTGGCATGCAGTCGAAAATCTCGCCGACCCCGTCCGGCGACATGAACCGCGTCACCAGAACCGCGGTGTCGGGGTAGTAGAGCTGCTTGCAGATGGTGTTCCGGTCCTCCGGCGCCAACAGGAAGTAGCCGCCGCGGTCGTGATCGAGCAGGGCAGCGAAGACACTGGGCGAGTCGAACCGGGGAGCCGCGAACCAGTCGACGACTCCCTGGGACGAGACCAGAGCAGCGGTCTGCAGGTCGCCGACGAGGCCGTGGTCGGCGATGGGCGGGTAGCGTTCCATGATCATCTCGCCTCCCTGATGCCCCTGAGGCCCTTGCCCCCACTGTTGATGCCCCTGCTCCTACTGTCCGCCCTGTGCGACGCGGGTGCCACGGGACGCGGAACGAGGGCGCCGCGACGGAGAGCGGCGGCGGCACCGCCGTGCGGACAGCCGGTGCCACGGTTCTTCAGTACCTACGGAAGAACCTACGGAAGAACCTACGGAAGAACCTACGGAAGATGCCCGTCGGGCAAGACGCTTCCCAGTTCGTCTCGACCGGGTCACCCAGCTTGACCCTGTTCCAGCGGGGCGGTGATGTCGACGCCGCGGTAGCCGTATGTGGAGTAGGGCTCTCCGGATGAGGCACCGCCGGGGTGGGGGTGGGCAACAGGCCGGTGCGCTCCTCGTGCTGGCCGGTGGTTGGCGACCGCCGGGCGGGTTGGGC
>NZ_VMNX01000090.1 GCF_009377235.1 Streptomyces acidicola | reverse complement strand
CCGCACCCGCCCCTGCCCCCGCGCGCGTCCCGCTCGGCGGACCCCGCTTCCAGAGCGAACCGGACGCCCTGTACCGGGAGTTGCGGCAGGAGTACGGGGCCGTGGCGCCCGTCGTGCTCGACGGCGGGGTGCCGGCGTGGCTGGTGCTCGGGTATCGCGAGCTGCATCAGGTGACCGGCGATCCGGTGCTGTTCAGCCGCGACTCCGAGCTGTGGAACCAGTGGCCGAACATCCCCGACGACTGGCCGCTGCTGCCGATGATCGGCCGCAAGCAGCCCTCGATCCTCTACACGGTCGGCGAACGCCACCGTGAGCGCGCCGCGATGATCAGCAACGCTCTCGAAGCCGCCGACCCCTTCCAACTGCGTGCCCTCGCCGAGCGGCTGGCCGACGAACTGATCGACGCGGTGTGCCAAAAGGGTGAGGCGGACCTGGTCGCGGGCTACGCGATGCTGCTGCCGGTACGGGTGCTGGCGGCGCTCTTCGGGTTCGCGGAGGAGCAGGGGCCCGGGCTGGTCGGCGCGCTGAACGACATGATCGACGGCCGCGAGCGCGCCCTCGCCGGCCAGGCGCATCTGGCCTCGTCCATGGCCCGGCTGGTGGCCGACAGGAGAACGGCCCCGGCGGACGACGTGGTGTCCCGGATGCTCGCGCACTCCGCCGGCCTCGGAGACGAGTTCACGGACGAGGAGATCGTCCAGGACCTCATGGTCATCACGGCGGCCGGGCACCAGCCGACCGCCGACTGGATCGGCAACTCGCTGCACCTGATGCTGACGGACGACCGTTTCTCGGCCTCCCTCTTCGGGGGCCGCAACAGCGTGGCCGAGGCCATGAACGAGGTTCTCTGGGAGGACGCCCCCACCCAGAACGTGGCCGGCCGCTGGGCGTCCCGCGACACCCGGCTCGGCGACCGCCACATCCGCGCGGGCGACCTGCTGCTGCTCGGCCTGCAGGGCGCCAACTCCGACCCCCGGGTCCGTACCCACGGCTCCGCCCTGACCGGTGGCAACAACGCGCACTTCTCCTTCGGGCACGGGGAGCACCGGTGCCCGTTCCCGGCGCAGGAGGTGGCGGAGGTCATCGCGCGGACGGGCATCGAGGTCGTACTGGACCGGCTGCCGGACATCGATCTGGCGGTACCGGCCGGGTCCCTGACCCGCCGGCCGTCACCGTGGCTGCGCGGGCTGACGGAACTGCCGGTGACGTTCACGCCCACTCCCGCCGTTGGAGGCATGCGCGCATGACGACTGACATCGGACAAACCCCTGGCGTCGAACCGACCCGTATCGTGCTCGACCCCCTCGTCTCCGATCTGGACGGGGAGAGCGCCGCGCTTCTCGCGGCCGGACCGCTGGCAGCCGTGGAACTTCCGGGTGGGGTGCCCGTGTGGGCGGTCACCCACCATGCCGAGGCGCGGCAACTGCTCACGGATCCCCGGCTGGTGAAGGACATCAACGTCTGGGGTGCCTGGCAGCGCGGCGAGATCGCGCCCGACTGGCCGTTGATCGGGCTCGCCAATCCGGGCCGTTCCATGCTGACGGTGGACGGAGCGGATCACCGCCGTCTCCGGGCGCTGGTGGCGCAGGCGCTGACGCCGCGGCGGGTGGAGCGGATGCGCGACAAGATCACGAAGCTGACGGAGGACCTCCTCGACCGGCTGCCCACGGACCGGGACGGGAACGGGAACGGTGACGGGGACGGGGACGGGCCGGTGGTCGACCTGAAGGCGGAGTTCGCGTACCCGCTCCCGATGTACGTCATCGCGGACCTCATGGGCCTCGACCAGACCCGGCTGCCCCGTGTGAAGGTGCTCTTCGAGAAGTTCTTCTCGACTCAGACGCCGCCGGAGGAGGTCGTCGCGACGCTCACCGAGCTGGCGCAGATCATGGCGGAGACGGTGTCGGTGAAGCGGGCGGAGCCCGGCGACGACCTCACGTCCGCGCTGATCCAGGCCGCCGAGGACGGTGACCGCCTCACCGACCAGGAGATCGTCTCCACGCTCCAGCTGATGGTGGCGGCGGGCCACGAGACGACGATCTCGCTCATCGTCAACGCGGTGGTGAACCTGTCCGCCCATCCGGAACAGCGCGCGCTGGTCCTCTCGGGGAAGGCCGACTGGTCCTCGGTGATCGAGGAGACGCTGCGCTACTCGACGCCGACGTCGCACGTACTGATCCGCTTCGCGACGGAGGACGTGCCCGTCGGGGACAAGGTCATTCCGGCGGGGGACGCGTTGATCGTCTCGTACGCCGCCCTCGGCCGGGACGAGGCGGCCCACGGGCCGTCGGCCGGCGTCTTCGACATCACGCGCCCGACCGCGAACCGGCACATCGCCTTCGGGCACGGGCCGCATGTGTGCCCCGGAGCCGCGTTGTCCCGCCTGGAGGCGGGGGTGGCCCTCCCGGCCCTGTACGCCCGCTTCCCGTCCCTCGACCTGGCGGTCCCGGCGGGCGAGCTCCGCAACAAGCCGGTGGTGACGCAGAACGACCTGTTCGAGCTGCCGGTCCGCCTCGGCGGCTGACCCGGTGGCGAGAAGCCGTCTCACCCGACGGACGAGGTTGCGCCCGGGTTTCCAGAAAGGGCTACGCTCCCTCCGTGGCTGATATCCAGATTCCCGCTGACATCAAGCCCGCCGACGGACGGTTCGGCGCCGGCCCCTCCAAGGTGCGCACGGAGGCGCTGGACGCCCTCGCCGCCTCCGGTACCTCCCTGATGGGCACCTCCCACCGCCAGGCTCCGGTGAAGAACCTGGTCGGCAAGGTGCGTGAGGGCATCAGCGAGCTGTTCCAGGTCCCCGACGGCTACGAGGTCGTCCTCGGCAACGGCGGCTCCACCGCGTTCTGGGACATCGCGACCCACGGACTCATCGAGAACAAGTCGCAGCACCTCTCGTTCGGCGAGTTCTCCTCCAAGTTCGCCAAGGCCGCGAAGCTCGCCCCCTGGCTGGCCGAGCCGACCGTCATCTCCAGCGACCCCGGCACTCACCCTGAGCCCGCCGCCGAGGCCGGCGTGGACGTGTACGCGTTCACCCACAACGAGACCTCCACCGGCGTGGCCATGCCCCTCAAGCGCGTCAACGGTGCCGACGAGGGTTCCCTCGTCCTGGTGGACGCCACCTCGGGCGCCGGCGGCCTCCCCGTCGACATCAGCGAGACGGACGTCTACTACTTCGCCCCGCAGAAGTCGTTCGCCTCGGACGGCGGTCTCTGGATCGGAGTGTTCTCCCCGGCCGCCATCGAGCGCGCGGAGCGCGTCCACGCGAGCGGCCGCCACGTGCCCGAGTTCTTCTCGCTGCCGACGGCGATCGACAACTCGCGCAAGAACCAGACGTACAACACCCCGGCCCTCGCCACCCTCTTCCTGCTCAACCAGCAGCTGGAGTGGCTGAACGGCCAGGGTGGCCTCGCCTGGTCGTCGGCTCGTACGAAGGACTCCTCGACCCGCCTGTACGGCTGGGCGGAGGAAAGCAAGTACGCGAACCCCTTCGTCGCCGACCCCGCCAAGCGCTCCCAGGTCATCGGCACGATCGACTTCAGCGACGAGATCGACGCGGCCGCCGTCGCCAAGGTGCTGCGCGCCAACGGCATCGTCGACACCGAGCCCTACCGCAAGCTCGGCCGCAACCAGCTCCGCGTCGCCATGTTCCCGGCGGTCGACCCGGCGGACGTCGAGGCGCTCACCAAGTGCGTCGACTACGTGATCGAGAAACTCTGATCAAACAGCTCTGATCACTGACGTACGACACTGAAGGGCGCCCGGTGACACCACCGGGCGCCCTTGTCGCGTCTCACACGGTCACTGGTGCCTTGTTCAGCCTTGTTCAGCCCTGTTCCCGCTCCACCGGAAGCCACAGCTCGGCCTCGGCCTCGGTCCTGTCCGGCGACAGGCGGGTACGCAGGATTTCGGGGCCCGGCCGACTCCGGTACGGGTTGGACGGGAACCACTCCGTGAACACGTCCCGCCACAGGTACTGGATGGCATCCGGCGCCGGCCCGGAGGTGGTGAAGACCGCCCAGGTGCCGGCCGGGACAGGCAGGACGGTCGTGCCCTCGGGGGGAGCCGCCGACGTGATGACCCCCTGGTAGTAGTCGAGTTCCGTGCCTTCGGCACGGCTCGGGTCCAGGTCGTCGCAGACCGCAACGACGCCCTGCGGCTCCTGGTCCGACAGCTTCTCCAGTCGCTCCAGGGTCCGCGGTTCGATCCCGCGGACGAAGTCGATGATCGCCTGGTTCGGCCCCACATGCACCAGAGGCACCCGGGCCTTGAAACCGACGACGGTGAAGGCCGGCTTGTCCACTACGCGATAGCGCATACTGCTGCTCCCTTCGACGGTGAGACGGAAGGTCAACCGGGGCTGGGAGACGAGCGCGGCGCCAGTGCGCCGGGCCTCGCCCGGCCCGACACCGTGCATGACGCGGAACGCCCGGGCGAACGCCTCGCCCGAGCCATAGCCGTAGCGCACGGCAATGCTCAGCAGTGACTCACGCCCGGCGAGCACCTCGGCACCCGCGACGGTGAGCCGTCGGCGCCGGATGTACTCCGACAGCGGCATGCCCGCGAGCGCGGAGAACATCCGGCGGAGGTGGTACTCCGAGGTGGCCGCGATGCGGGCGAGCCCAGCCACGTCGACGGCCTCGTCGAGGTGGCGCTCGATGTGCTCCATGGCCTGGTTGAGCCGCTCCAGCACGCCAGGTCTCCTTCCTTCTTTGCGATCACCACGCTAGGCGGCACGCACCCTGCCGGACCCGACATCCTGTGCCCGATCAAGTCGGGTACGCGCGGCGGCCCAACAGGCGGAAACCAGCGGCACTCGGTCCGGGCAGCTCACGTGCGCCACTCCTCCCGCGGCGTGTGCACCGTGACGTACAACCGCACCATGGAGCCTGCATCCTCAAGATGTCCGGCGTGCGCTGCCGCCCTCGCGTGGAACGAGGGCCGGGCCAAAGGCCCCCAACACGACTCGGAGGCAAGGAGTGGCAAGCGTTTCTTCGCGCAGGGCCAGCAGCAAGGCCCCGTTCCGGAACCGGCTGACCCCCCGGTCCCGTTCCGATGCCGTTGGCGAATCCGCCGCAGCCGGGGCATCCAGCCGTGGGGGTGCGACACTTTCGCCAAAAGTGTCGCACCCCCACGGCCAACATGCCGCGGATCCAGTGCCACCCTTGAACACACCCACGTCGCCGCCAGGATTCGCCAAGAGCATCGACATCGTCGACACAGAGCCCTGCCGCAAGCTCGGCGGCAACCAGCTCCGCGTCGCCATGTTCCCGGCCATCGACCCAGCGGACACCAACTGCGTCGACTGCGTCTTCGAGGGGCTGCAGTCCCTCCCTTATCCCTGCCTGCCCGGTCCGTACGTCGCTGCCCATAGGGAGCGGTCCGTACATCGATGGGGGCGCCCGGCGAACACCAGGCGCCCCTCACTCATGACGGCTCACGCCCCGAACCCCGGCGCCTTCACGCTCGCCAGATACCCGTCCTTGACGGTGTCCACGGTCGACCAGTCGTCCTTCAGGATGCCGCCCGTGTCACCGGAGTTGGGGTTCCACGACCAGAAGGTCCAGTGGAAGCTGTCGGCGCCGTACGCCGACGTCGACCGCAGGTACGTCACCAGCGCGGCCAGCCACTTCTGGTCCACCGTCGACTGGAGCGTCGTACCGAACTCACCGACCCACACGGGCGCGATGTTCTGCTTGAAGATGTAGCCCCAGTACCTGTCCCATACGCCCGGCATGTTGTCGGGGAACGACGGGTCGCTGAACCAGGGCTGCTGGGCCACGCTGGTGGCGTAGTCGTGGGCGGAGTACACCACCCGGTTGGGCACGTCGAGCTGCACCGGGTACTGCGCGACGCCCATCAGGTTGCCGCCCCACCAGCCGGAGACCCCGTTGTACGTCTGCACGCCCTCGACCAGGATCAGCAGCTCGGGGTTGACGGACAGGACCGCGTTACCGGCGCGCTGTGCGGCCAGCCGCCAGTCCCTCGTGGTGTCGCCGCAGCCCCAACAGGCCGGATCGTGCGGTTCGTTGTGAGGATCGATGCCGACGACCGTGGAGTTCCCCTTGTACCGCGCCGCCAGGGACCTGAGATTGGCGATCCACGTCGACTCCGGCACGGCCGAGGTGTACCAGAGTGCCGACTGGCCGCCCGCGTCCGGTCGGTGCCGGTCGAGGATGACCTTCAGACCGGTCCGGCCGGCGTACGTCACGATCCTGTCCATGGCCTGGAGCGAGGTCAGGCCCTGCAGGTCGGCGTTCATGCCGCCGGAGAAGTTGATGCTGTCGGGTGTGGTGCCGCTCTTGAGGATGTCGTCGCTGTAGGGCAGCCGGATGGTGTTGTAGCCCAGCGACTTCATCTGGTCGATCATGCTCTTGTAGTCGCGTGCCCAGAGACCGTGGACGACGTGGTTGCCGGTCTCGAAGCCGAACCAGTTGATCCCGGCGATACGGACCGGCTGCCCGGCCGCGTCCAGGATCTGGCGGCCGCTGGTGTGCCAGTAGCCCGCCCCCGGCTCCGCCGCGTCGGCCGTCTGCACGGCGGCCAGCGGTAACAGGAGCGCCGCGGCGGCTGCGCACAGCGCTCTTCGCAAGCTGCGGAACATGTCGCTGCTTCCTCTCGGGAGGCGCCGGGCCCGGAACGAGTGGGAGCGCTCCCACAACCCTGCACCTTCCATGGAAGTCGGGCCGCATGGACACGTCAAGATGCTGGGCGTCACCGCTCCGGTCCCAGTGACTGAGCTACTTGAACTCCCGCACCGCCAGAGCCCCCGCCCGGGGCGCTCGCAACCGCCCCGGGTCGGCCCGACTACCTCACCGTCAGCGCGGTGATCAGTTCGCCCAGTCCGTCGAACCGCCAGTCGAAGACATCGGAACTCGCCGGCGGATCCCCGACCGGCCGCTGGACGTAGGCGGTGCGCATGCCCGTCGCCTGAGCTCCGCGAAGGCCCCAGGCATGGGCGGCCACCATGAGGACGCGTTCCGGTGGGCATCCGGCGGTGTCGATGGCGAGCTGGTAGACCTCCGGCGCGGGCTTGCAGGCCAGGACGGTTTCACTGGACAAGGCCTGCTGGAAGCCCAGCCCGGCATGTGCGTTGAGTCCCGGCACCGTGATGTCTCGTCGGGACGAGCCCGTCGACCTCCTGGTCGCGCCCGGGGACCTTGAGCGGTGGGTGACGGAGTGCGACGAGCTCCCCGACCGTGCCACCGCCGACTTCGCGGCCTTCGAGTCCGCGCTGTCACTGCGAGAGGCGCTCTACCGGCTTGCTCTCGATCGAGTGCTCGAACGGCCCTTCGATCCGGGCAGCCCCAGGATCGTCAATGACACGGCCGCCGGACCAGTGCCCACGATCAAGCTCAGCGACGCGGGGGTGCGCCTGACGGGAGACCTCCTCGCGGCGCTCTCCCAAGTGGCCAGAAGTGGGATCGCCGTGCTCGCCGATCCCCACGCCTACCTCAAGGAGTGCGGTCGCACTGGCTGCACTCGTATCTATCTCGACCGCTCGCGCGGCGCCCGGCGCACCTGGTGCGGGATGTCCGAGTGCGGCAACCGGGTCAAGGCCGCGGCTTGCCGGGCTCGCAGACGGCCCTCGGCCACAGCCGAGGGCCGCGTGGACGGCGAACTCGGCCACGCCCCGCAGGACTAGGGCCTGTCCGGAGCCCTGCCACGGGTGGCTGAGGTGAGGGGGCGGCTCCGCGCCTGCCCGCCGCCCCCTCCTCGCCTCAACGGCTGAGCCTCTGGAACCTCCGTACCGCCAGCGGCAGGAACACCGCCGTCAGGACCAGCGGCCACACCCCCGCCATGAGCAGCGCGTGCTGCTCCACCCACGAGTCGCCGCTCCCCACCGGCGTACCGAACAGCTCGCGCGTCGCGGCGGCCGTGGAGGAGATCGGGTTCCACGCCGCCACGACGCCCAGCCAGTCGGGCATGAGCTGGGGCGCGACGTAGATGCTGGAGATCATCGTCAGGGGGAAGGCGACCGCGAACAGGCCGCCCGCCGCCTCGGGGTTGGGGACCAGGAGCCCGAGCCACACACCGATCCAGATCAGCGCGAAGCGCAGCCACAGCAGCAGTCCGAAGGCGGCCAGGAAGCCGAGGCCGCCGTCTGGGCGCCAGCCCATCGCCACCGCGGTGAGCATCATGATCGCCAACTCCGCGCAGGCGGTGATCAGATCGGTCACCCCGCGTCCCGCGACCACCGCCGACGACGCCATCGGCATGGAGCGGAAGCGGTCGATGACGCCCTTGGTGGAGTCGTGGACCACGACCGTCGCCGTGTTGATGAAGCCGAACGCCATCGTCATCACGAACATGCCCGGCATCAGGAAGTCCTTGTAGTCCCCGCCGCCGGGCACCTTCATGGCGCTGCCGAAGACATAGCCGTAGAGGAGGACCGAGAGGATCGGAAAGCCGAGCTGCCAGGCGATGTTGACGGGCTGGCGCTGGTAGTGGGTCAGGCCGCGGCGGACGATGTTCCAGCAGTCGGCCAGCGCCCAGTACGCCCGTCCGTGGGCGGGCCGCCCGGTGAGGTCGAGGGCGCTCATGCCGCCGCCTCCTTCCCCGTACCTGTCTTCCCCGTACTCGCCGAAGGTTCCGTACGGTGTCCGGTCAGGCGCAGGAACACGTCGTCGAGGCTCGGCCTGCGCAGTCCGATGTCCTCGACCAGCACGCCCTCGTCCTGCAACGTCCGTGCCACCTCCGTCAGGGCCGCCACGCGGTCGGTCACCTGGGCGTGGACGCGCGACTCCGCCTCGTCCGCCTCCGGTTCGCCGTCCGCGACGCGGGCGACCACCTTCACCGCCCGGGGGATGTCGGACCGCTCGGCCACGACGACCTCGATCCGGTCGCCGCCGACGGTGCTCTTCAGTCCGTCCGGGGTGTCGTCCGCGATGTCCCGTCCCTGGTCGATGACGGTGATGCGGGAGGCCAGCTTGTCGGCCTCCTCCAGGTACTGCGTGGTGAGCAGAACGGTCGTGCCGTCGGCCACCAACGCCCGTACGGACTCCCAGACCTCGCCGCGGCTGCGCGGGTCGAGCCCGGTCGTCGGCTCGTCGAGGAACAGCACGGCCGGGGCGAGGATCATCGAGGCAGCGAGGTCGAGCCGGCGCCGCATACCGCCGCTGTAGTCGCCGACCCCCTTGTCGGCGGCGTCCACCAGGTCGAACCGCTCCAGCAGTTCACCCGCCCGTCGCCGCGCCCGCTTTCCTCCCAGGTGGAACAACCGGCCGAACATCTCGAGGTTCTGACGTCCCGTCAACACCTCGTCCACCGCCGCGTACTGGCCGGTGAGCCCGATCCGCGCCCGTACGTCGCGCGGGCGGCGTACCACGTCGAGTCCGGCCACCGTGGCGCGACCCTCGTCCAGTCGTACGAGCGTGGACAGGATGCGTACGGCGGTGGTCTTGCCCGCGCCGTTCGGCCCCAGCAAGCCATGCACGGTGCCCTTGCGCACTGCGAGGCCGAAGCCGTCGAGCGCGCGTTTGGGGCCGTACCGCTTCACGAGACCTTCGGCCTGTACGGCGTATCCGTCGTCTTCCAATTCCAACGCCATCTCCCCCTCCCCTAAAACTGAGTACGGTGTACCCATAAAAGAGTACGCCGTACTCAGTTTCTGTCCAGTGATTTCCCTCGGCCGGCAAAGAGCCATGTCAGGAGGGCTACGCTGATGTTCATGGCGAGGACCGAGACCAGCGGCAGCGGCAATATCAAGCTCACCCTGAAGCTGCTGTGGGGCGGCGGCGAGCGCCCCAGCCGGGGGCCCAAACCGGGGCTGACTCTCGATCGGATCGTCGCCACGGCCGTCGGGATCGCCGACACCGAGGGGCTGGAGGCGGTGTCGATGCGCCGCGTGTCCACCGCGCTGGACGTCGGCACGATGTCGCTCTACCGGTACGTACCGGGCAAGGCCGAGCTGCTCGATCTGATGCTCGACCGGGTGCAGCGCGAGGCGCTGGAGGCCGACCCGGGGAACCTGACGGCAGGGACCGGCTGGCGCCGGGCCGTCGAGCTCCTGGCCCGCGGCTACCTGGAGCACTACCGGCGCCACCCGTGGCTGCTGCGGGTCAACGAGGCCCGCTCGGTTCTGGGCCCGAGTTCCCTGCGCTCACTGGAGGTCGCCCTGGTTCCGCTCCAGGGCATGGGGCTCAGCGACCCCGAGCTGATGTCTGTGATCATCTCGGTGCAGTCCTTCGCCGGCGGCATCGCGCGCATGGAGATCGACACCGACGACGCCGCGAAGGAAACGGGCCTGAGCCACGAGGAGTTCTGGGAGCAGCAGCGGCCGTACCTCGAACAGGCCATGGAGAGCGGGCAGTTCCCTGTGATCGCCGCGCTGGCCGAGGACACCTTCTCGGAAGAGTTCGACCACTTCACCTTCGGCCTGCGGCGGTTCCTGGACGGCCTGGAGGTACTGGTCGCCGAGCGAGCCGGGCGGACCGAGCGAACCAGGCGGACCGAGCGGACCGAGCGAGCCGGGCGGACCGAGCGGCGCGAAGAAGGGTGACCCGGCGCGCGTCACGCCGTCACGGACCGGGACCCCGGAGGGTCCCTACCCACCCGGTCTACGACGGGCGCCGCCGCAGCCGCTTCAGCACCCACAGGACGACGACACCGGCAGCCACGGCCAGCGCACCTGTCTTGAAACCGGAGCTCGGGCCGCCGTCGCCGTCCCCTCCGCCGGCCTCCGAACCTCCGCCCCCGGACGACGACTCGGAGCCGCCGCTGCCCGCACCCGGCGCGTCCCGCGCCACGACCGTGCTGCCCTCGCCCTCACTGCCGTACATGATCTTGGACCCGTCGGTCGTGTACGTCACTGACTCGCCCTGTCTCTGCAGGGGGACGCTCAGCTGCTGTATCCGCTTGATCTTCCCGTCGTTCCAGTCGTACAGGATCCCGCCGAAGTACCCGCGTACGGCGAGCCGCTTGCCGTCGGGCGAGAAGGCCGCGTCGGTGGCCCACAGGTCGACGGGTGCGACGGGCTCGTAGACGTTCGTGCCGGACGCGGAGAGCTCCGCGGGCCCCTCGTACAGATGCCCGCCGTCCTCCTGCTTGTCGATGATGTAGACGCGCCCGGTCCTGGGGTGGACGACCATCGACTCGGCGTCGCGGGAGCCGTCGGAGTACTTGACGACGTACTGAGTGGCCCGGATCGACTGGTCCTTGAGCTCCTTCGGCTCGGGCAGCCGATAGATCCACACGTAGGGCCAGGTGACGCCGTCGTTGTCGCCGATGTCCCCGACCCAGATCTGGTTGTCCGGCCCGATGGAGATGGCCTCGACGTCACGCGGCATGCCGACGCCGGTCATGGTGACGGTGGCGACGGTCCTGCCGGTCTTGCTGTCGACGGCGTAGAGGTAGGCGCCCGTGTCCTGGTCGTTGTGGGTCCAGTAGATCCCGGGGTGCTGTCGCGAGGCCGCAAGGCCGCTGGACTCGGTGATCCTCGGGTCCTGGATGGTGAACCCGCCGTCGTCGTCAGCGGCGACCGGCGCGGCCGAGGCAGCGGCGAGGAGAACCCCGACGAGGCCGGCGAGGAGGGGGAGGGATCGACGAGGCAATCGACGAGGCATGCCGACAACCGTATGCCGTCTTCCGTCCACGGGCAGTGCCCGGCCGGTCCCCAGTGGCCCCCGACACGTGGCGAGGCTCACAGCACGGAACCGCCATGGAGCGCTTACCCGTTGGTAGCGATCGATCATGATGACCGCATGCTCAGGTTCATGCCCGTCGGCGACTCCATGACCATCGGCAGCTCGGGCGAACACACGTGGCGTTACCGGATGTGGCAGCACCTGTGCGCGACGTACGGCGGTCCCTTCCGGATCGTCGGCCCGCGGGAGGCGCTCCACGACAAGATGACGGACACCCCGACGTCGTACGCCTACGCGGACCCGGACTTCCCCCGCGCCCACCTGGCGGGGTGGGGCGAGGGGTGGCTCCACATGGCGCCGCTGATCACGGAGACGGTGCGGACCCATCGGGCGGACGTGCTGCTGGTCTCCCTGGGCCTGATCGACCTGGGCTTCTACACGGACGCGGACCAGACGGCGGAGAACGTACGACACTTCGTGGCCGGAGCCCGCCTGGGGAACCCGCGCGTCCACATGGTCCTGCTGCCCGTGATCCCCAACATCCGGGCGGAGTCGGACGCCTCCTTCGCCGCCCAGGTGACCCGCTTCAACGAACTCCTCGCCAAGACGGCGGCCGACCTGGACGAACCCCGCTCCCCGCTCCTGCTCGCCTCGCCCCCGACGTCGTACGACATCCACCGGGACACCTACGACGGCACACACCCGAACGAGAGCGGCGAGCACCGGATAGCGGCGGCCTTCGCCGACACCATGCACCAGGCGTGGGGCCTGGGCGAGCCGTACTCCCGTCTCTGACGCCGGGAAGTTTCCCTGCGCCCGCCGCCCGTGTCCCGGTCACCGTGCGTATCGTTGTACTGCGCGGCTGTGCTCGTCCGAGGCAGCCGGGGAGGAGCGCCACGATGACCGTCCTTGCAGACAGGATCGCGATGGCCGAGAGCGACAACACGCGCCAGCTCGACGAGATGTTCGAGCGGCTCGAAAAGATGCCCGTCCCCGAGGGATACAAGGTCGAGATCGTCGAGGGGACCGTCTACATGTCGCCACAGCGGGACGTGCACTGGGAGACCATCCGCATGATCATCTGGGCACTCGAAGATCGCTTCGGACGACGCTCGAAGGTGTTCTCGGACGTCCGCATCGACTTCCCCGACCGCATGAACGGCCTCGCCCCGGACGTCGCCAAGCTGCGCGAGGGCGCCGAGAAGGACTCCGAGGGCCGTTGGCGTCCCGAGGACGTGGAGTTCATCGCCGAGGTCATCTCCAAGGACACCGCCAAGAACGACTACGGCCCCAAGAAGACCGCATACGCGCTCGCCGAGGTCCCCGTCTACCTGATCGCCGACCCCTACGCGGGCAAGTGCCGCCTGTTCACTCAGCCCAAGGACGGCGACTACGTCAGCGAACTGTCCGTCGCCTTCGGCGCTGACATCGACATGACCACCACTCTCCTCGGCCTCACCCTCAAGACCGACGAGTTCCCCCGCGACTGACCTGCCGCCGCGCCACGAACCCCGGGCACCTTGCCTAGAGCGCACTCGACGTCGTTGGCTTGGCAGTCATGAAGTACACACAGCTCGGACGCACGGGACTCAAGGTCAGCCGACTGGTGCTCGGCACCATGAACTTCGGACCGCAGACGGACGAAGCGGACAGCCACGCGATCATGGACGCGGCGCTGGACGCGGGGATCAACTTCTTCGACACCGCGAACGTGTACGGCTGGGGCGAGAACAAGGGCCGTACCGAGAGCATCATCGGCAACTGGTTCGCCAAGGGCGGGGAGCGGCGCGACAAGGTCGTGCTCGCCACCAAGGTCTACGGGAACATGGACCCCGACGGCGCCACCGTCTGGCCCAACCACGACAAGCTCTCCGCGCTGAACATCCGGCGGGCGGTGGAGGCCAGCCTGAAGCGCCTCCAGACCGACCACATCGATCTGTACCAGTTCCACCACATCGACCGGGACACTCCCTTCGATGAGATCTGGCAGGCCGTCGACGTCCTCGTGCAGCAGGGCAAGATCCTGTACGCGGGCTCCAGCAATTTCCCCGGCTACAAGATCGCCCAGGCCAACGAGACCGCCGCCCGGCGCGGCGGCACCATCGGCCTCGTCAGCGAGCAGTGCCTCTACAACCTCGCCGAGCGCCGCGCCGAGATGGAGGTCATCCCGGCCGCCCAGGAGTACGGCCTCGGGGTCATCCCGTGGTCACCCCTGCACGGCGGGCTGCTGGGCGGTGTGATCAAGAAGGAGGCCAAGGGCGGCCGCAGGAGCAGTGGCCGGACCGCCGAGGCGCTCACCGATCCCGCCGTCCGCGCGCAGGTCCAGGCGTACGAGGACCTGCTGGAGAAGCACGGCACCGAGCCCGGCGAGGCGGCCCTCGCCTGGCTGCTGACCCGTCCGGGCGTCACGGGCCCGATCGTGGGCCCGCGCACCGCAGAGCAGCTGGAGTCGGCGATCCGGGCGTCCGAGCTGGAGCTGTCCGCGGAGCTGCTGACCGCACTGGACGAGATCTTCCCGGGCCCGGGCCCGTCTCCGGAGGCCTTCGCCTGGTAAGAGCCCCTGCAAAGGGGCGCGGGGAACTGCGCGACCAGCCACATGGCACCCGCAGCCAGCCAACAACGCGCAGTTCCCCGGCTCATCGAGCGGAGCGACTACTTGCCGAGCGCCGAGGCCATGGCAACGAGGGCGAACATCATCACGAGCACACCGGCCATGATCCGGTTACGGGTCTTCGGGTCCACAGAGGTGAGGTTAACCGGCCGCCCCGAGCGCCCAGCGGGCGACCGTCTCGTATCGCGGCTGCTCCCCCGGCACCCCCGACCACGGCAGGTTGCTGCGCACCATCGCCAGCTCGGACACCGTCCACGTACGGCTGGTGAAGAGGGCGAGGCTCTCTATGAACGGCCGTACGTGGACCGTCTCCCGGCTGCGGGCCACCGTCAGGTGGGGCGTGTAGCGGCGGTGCTCCCCCATCGGCACCCCCGCCTTGCGCGCCGCCGCCTCCGAGCGGTCGGCCAGCAGCCGCAGGGCGTTCAGGTCGCCGTCCGCTCCCGCCCACAGCGCCCGACCGCGCCCGAAGTGCCCGCCGCCCCGCACCGCGAGCGGGAACGGCTCGGTACGCCGTGCGGCGCGCTCCAGCCGCTCCGAGAGGTCGGGGACGAGGTCCTCGTCGACCTGGCCGTAGAAGGCGAGGGTGAAGTGCCACCCGGGCCGCCCGGTCCACCGCAGCCGGTCCGCCCCCGGCAGCCCCTTCAGCTCGCCGACGACGTGCTCCAGTTCGTCGACCACGTCGGACGGTGGCAGCACCGCCGCGAACAGTCTCATGGTGCTCATCGCCCTCACCCTTCCGGGCAACGGATCACCTGGCGAGCGCCCCCACCACGGCGTCTGCCTCTCAGGCCGAGACCGAGGCGGAGGCCGTGGCCGTGGCCGGCTGCTCCTTCGGTACAAACCGTACCCGCGGGTGCCCGCGGTGCCAGCCGACCGACAGACGCAGACCGCCCACACGGGCCAGGACCAGGCCGATCGTGACCGCGGCGGTCAGGGCGACGGCACCGCCGAACGCGAAGCCGGCGCGGGCACCGTACGTGTCCGTGATCCAGCCGGCGATCGGCGCGCCCAGCGGCGTACCGCCCACGAAGACCATCATGTACAGCGCCAGCACGCGGCCGCGCATGGCCGGATCGGTGGCCATCTGGACGGCGGTGTTCGCGGTGACGTTGACCGTCAGGCCGAACATCCCCAGGGGGACCATGAGGAGCGCGAAGATCCAGTACGACGGTGCCAGCGCGGCCACGACCTCAAGGGCACCGAAGGCCGCCGCCCCCGCGATCAGTATCCGCATCCGGGCCGTGCCCCGGCGGGCCGCCAGCAGGGCGCCCGCGACGGAACCGACCGCCATGAGCGTGTTGAAGAGGCTGTACGCGCCCGCGCCCGCGTGGAAGATGTCGTCCGCGTACGCCGAGAGCCAGACCGGGAAGTTGAAGCCGAAGGTGCCGATGAATCCGACGAGGACGATCGGCCAGATCAGCTCGGGACGGCCCGCGACATAGCGCAGCCCCTCGCGGAGCTGGCCCTTGGCGCGCGGCGCACGCTCGACGGCGTGCAGTTCGCGGGCGCGCATCATCAGCAGCCCGGCGATCGGCGCGACGAACGACAGGCCGTTGAGCAGGAACGCCCAGCCGGTGCCCACGCTCGTGATCAGCACACCGGCGACGGCCGGGCCGACGAGGCGGGCGGACTGGAAGTTCGCGGAGTTCAGGCTGACCGCGTTCTGGAGCTGCTCGCGGCCGACCATCTCGGAGACGAAGGACTGGCGGGCCGGGTTGTCGACGACGGTGGCCATACCGACGGCGAAGGCCGCCAGGTACACGTGCCAGACCTGGACGTGTCCGGTGAGGGTCAGGAAGGCCAGCACCACGCCCGTGACGGCCATGGCCGACTGGGTGACGAGCAGTGTGGGGCGCTTGGGGAGGCGGTCGACGAGGAGACCGCCGTACAGACCGAACAGGAGCATCGGCAGGAACTGCAGCGCCATGGTGATGCCGACGGCGGTCGACGATCCGGTGAGGCTGAGCACCAGCCAGTCCTGGGCGATGCGCTGCATCCAGGTGCCGGTGTTGGAGACGACCTGCCCGATGAAGAAGAGCCGGTAGTTCCGCACCTTCAGAGAACGGAACATCGAGCCTTCGGACTCGGACACCTTGGCCTTGCTCACCTTGGCCTTGCTCTTGATGTCGACCTGGGCCTCGATGTCGATCTGGGTCTCGATGTCGATCTGGGTCTCGATGTCGATCTGGGCCTTGCGGCCGGCGGATATGGGTTCGGGCGCTTGCGACCGGTCGGCGGATATGAGTTCAGGCGCTTGCGACCGGTCGGCGGATATGAGTTCAGGCGCTTGCGGCCCGTCGGCGGTTATTGGTTCGCGTGAATCGGGCTCGCCGGCCGCCGCGGCTCCCTGCGGGGGCAGCTCGGTCTTGCCGATCGGCGTCGGTGCGGGTCTCCCGGACGGGACGGGCAGGTCGGCGGTGGACGCCTCGGGCCTGCCGGATGCGTCGGCGCCCGTGGCCCGGAGTCCACTGACACCGTGGACGGCCGTCGCTTCGCGCTGGGCCGAACGGGTGATTGCGGCTGCGTGGGACTCATCGGCGCCGACGGCCTCGCGGGTCAGGGCCGAGGCTGCCGGGTCGCGGGTGAGCAGGGGGTCGCGGGTGGGCAGGGAGTCGTGGGTCGGCAAGGGATCGCGGGTGGTCGGTGCGGGGGCGGAATCTGCTCCGGGTCCCGAACTCAAAGGGGTTCGCCTCCTCGGCTGTCACGGACTTCGTCGGCCGTCCTCGGGACTGCGCCGGCTTCGGCAGTCACGATCATCGTCGTCCTCGGTGCGGCCCTCGGGAGGGGCGCCCAGGGGTCTCACAGGGGCGCGGCCCGCTCCGGGCGGGATACGCGCGCCCTGGGCGCCCTGTACGGCGGCTCACAGATGCGCGAGCTTCTCCAGGACGGGCGCGGCCTCGCGGAGCTTGGCCCACTCGTCCTCGTCGAGCCCCTGGACCAGGGAGGCCAGGAAGGCGTTGCGCTTGCGGCGGCTCTCCTCGAGCATCGCCTCGGCACGCTCGGTCTGCTTGACCACCTTCTGGCGCCGGTCCTCGGGGTGCGGCTCCAGGCTGACCAGCCCCTTGCTCTCCAGCAACGCGACGATGCGCGTCATCGAGGGCGGCTGCACATGTTCCTTGCGGGCCAGTTCGCCGGGGGTGGCGGTGCCGCAGCGGGCCAGGGTGCCGAGCACCGACATCTCCGTGGGGCTCAGCGACTCGTCGACCCGCTGGTGCTTGAGCCGGCGGGACAGACGCATCACTGCTGAGCGGAGGGCGTCTACGGCGGCTTCGTCGTCGCCATCGGTCTGATCGGACATGTTCTTTAGCATAACTCATTACCCTCGCTAAAGACCACTGCACGTCACAGGCATGCCCGTGACCCCGCCCACTCATGCGACACGTCAAGGGACCATCACCCATACGGGTGAGTCAGGCGCGAAACATGACACACCGCCGCCGAACGCACCCGACCCTCGTGTTCATGGGGACCAGCGTGCTCAGCCTGCGCATAGACCGCGATCTGCTCGAACGCCTCCGACAACACGCCGCGAAACGCGGAATGAGCGTCCAGGACCATGTGGTCCAGACGCTCATTCGTGCCGACTTCGACGAGCGGTTCCAGACCGCTGTCGAGGAGACGGAGAAGTTCTACGGAGTCAACGGGGTGAACGGGGTCAACCGGGTCAAGTGACCCGCTCCCGGATCCCGCTCCCCGCCGGCCGCGCTCACGTGAGTCCCAGCGCCGGCATCAGGTAGTAGAAGGCGAACACCGCCGACACCACGTACATCGCGACCGGCACCTCCCGCCCCCGGCCGGCGGCCAGGCGGAGCACCACGAAGGTGATGAAGCCCATACCGATGCCGTTGGTGATGGAGTACGTGAACGGCATCATCACCATGGTCACGAAGGCAGGGATC
Organism: Streptomyces acidicola; assembly: GCF_009377235.1. Classification (GTDB taxonomy): domain Bacteria; phylum Actinomycetota; class Actinomycetes; order Streptomycetales; family Streptomycetaceae; genus Streptomyces; species Streptomyces acidicola. The sequence goes on along the minus strand of NZ_VMNX01000090.1, from coordinate 15,990 downwards.
GCGATCGTGTGGTCGGCCCAGTCGATCTCCCTGACCGAGTTCGCGAGGATCAGGAAGCCGACCGCGAGCAGCGCCGGAGTGGCCGCCTGGGACGGCACCATCGTGGCGACGGGCGTGAGGAAGAGCGCGACGGCGAAGAGCGAACCGGTGACGACGTTCGCGAACCCGGTCCTGGCCCCCTCGCCCACACCCGCCGTGGACTCCACGAAACAGGTGGTGGCGGACGAGGAGCTCGCACCGCCCGCGGCGACCGCGATCCCGTCGACGAAGAGGACCTTGTTGATGCCGGGCATGTTGCCCCGCTCGTCGGTCAGCTTCGCCTCGTCACCGACGCCCATGATCGTGCCCATCGCGTCGAAGAAGCACGACAGCAGCACGGTGAAGACGAAGAGCGTGCCGGTCAGCAGACCGACCTTGCCGAAGCCGCCGAAGAGGCTGACCTGGCCGATGAGCCCGAAGTCGGGCGTGGCCACCGGGTTGCCGGGCCACTTCGGCGTGGTCAGCCCCCAGGACGGCACCTTGGCCACGGCGTCGATGACCACCGCCAGGACGGTCATCGCGACGATCGAGATCAGGATCGCGCCCGGCACCTTGCGCACGATCAGCGCGAGCGTGAGCAGCGCCCCGAGCACGAAGACGAGGACGGGCCAGCCGCCCAGGTGACCGTCGGCGCCGAGCTGGAGCGGCACGGTGGTCTGCGCGACGTCCGGAATGCGCGAGACGAACCCGGAGTCCACCAGCCCGATGAGCATGATGAACAGGCCGATGCCTATCGCGATGCCCTTGCGCAGCCCGAGCGGCACGGCACTCATGACCCGCTCGCGCAGCCCGGTCGCGACCAGCAGCATGACCACGAATCCGGCGAGCACCACCATGCCCATGGCGTCCGGCCACGACATGCGCGGGGCGAGCTGAAGGGCGACGACGGTGTTGACGCCGAGGCCGGCGGCCAGGGCGATGGGCACGTTCCCGATGACGCCCATGAGCAGGGTCGTGAACGCAGCGGTCACGGCGGTGGCGGTGACCAGCTGACCGTTGTCCAGCTGATGCCCGTACATGTCCTTCGCGCTGCCGAGGATGATCGGGTTCAGCACGATGATGTAGGCCATCGCGAAGAAGGTGGCGAAACCGCCCCGGATCTCACGCGAGAGCGTGCTGCCCCGCTCGGAGATCCTGAAGTAGCGGTCGAGAGCGCCGAGCGCGGGCCGGGATTCCGGCTCCTGGGGCTGGGGCGCGGTGGCCTTGGTGGGGGCCGAGCTGGACATGCGGGACCTCATCACCAGCAGCGATCCCTTCGGAGCTGTTGGCGTTTCCTACGAACAGAAGTGGCCAGACACAAACGGTTTCAGTATGAACATATGAGGCCCGTGAAATGAAATCGTCACACGACGCCCTCCCGTTCCCCGCGCCAACCACCCTCGTAAGCTGTCCCCATGGCGAAGTGGACCCCGAAGCACGAGGCGCCGGAGCCCCTGGAGGGCCCCGTGGTCGCGACGATCACCGGCGGCACGATCGTGTGGTTCGTCCTCTTCCTCGTCCAGCTCCCCTTCTACGGCTGGTTCGCCGACCACGGCCACACCTGGTGGCTGTGGACCTGCCTGGCCGGCGGCGGCCTCGGGCTGATCGGCATCTGGTACGTACGCAAGCGCGACGCGGCGCTCAAGCGGGCGGCGGCCGCGGCCCATGAGTCGACCGGGCAGACCGAGCACAGCGAGAAGTCCGAGCAGAGCGAGAACACGGGGCACACCACCAGCCACACCGAGCGCACCGACCGCACCGACCGCACCGACCGCACCGACCGCACCGAAAACACTGCACAGACGCCGGGTCCGGCGGTCACGGAGAAGCCCTAGGCAGTACCGGGCCGTCGGCCCCTAGGTGCCGCCGTACGACCACGGCACCACCCCCGTCCTCCCCAGGTCGGATCTTTCGCCCACTCGGCGGGTGAAGCACCAAATCCGCACGTACCGTCTAATGCATGACGCACATCGACGCGGGCGCGGAACTCGATCCTGTGCATCCCGTTCCCCTCCCCGCCCCCGGTCGGGCGCTCGGGCTGACCGCCGCCGAGGTGGCCGAACGGGTGGCCCGCGGTGAGGTGAACGACGTCCCCGTACGGAGCAGCCGCTCCACCGCGGAGATCGTCCGCGCGAACGTCTTCACCCGGTTCAACGCGATCATCGGCGTGCTGTGGCTGATCATGCTGTTCGTCGCGCCGTTCCAGGACAGCCTGTTCGGGTACGTCATCCTGGCGAACACGGGCATCGGGATCATCCAGGAGTGGCGCGCCAAGAAGACGCTGGACTCGCTCGCGGTGATCGGGGAGGCCCGGCCGACGGTGCGCAGGGACGGCGTCGCCGCCCAGGTCGCCACGTCCGAGATCGTGCTCGGGGATCTGATCGAGATCGGGCCCGGGGACAAGATCGTCGTCGATGGCGAGTGCGTGGAGACCGACAGTCTGGAGGTCGACGAGTCGCTGCTCACCGGGGAGGCCGATCCCGTTCTCAAGCAGCCCGGGGACCAGGTCATGTCCGGCAGCTTCGTCGTCGCGGGCGGCGGAGCGTTCACGGCGGCCAGGGTCGGGCGCGAGGCGTACGCGGCGCAGCTCGCCGAGGAGGCGTCCCGCTTCACCCTGGTGCACTCCGAGCTGCGCTCCGGTATCTCCACGATCCTGAAGTACGTGACCTGGATGATGATCCCGACCGCGATCGGGCTCATCATCAGCCAGCTGGTCGTGAAGGAGAACGCCTTCAAGGACTCGGTCGCCCGGACCGTCGGCGGCATCGTGCCGATGGTCCCGGAGGGGCTGGTGCTGCTGACGTCCGTGGCCTTCGCCATCGGGGTGATCCGGCTGGGGCGCCAGCAGTGTCTCGTGCAGGAGCTGCCCGCCATCGAGGGGCTCGCCCGCGTCGACACGGTCTGCCTCGACAAGACGGGCACGCTCACCGAGGGCGGCATGGACGTCAGCGAGCTGCGGTCGCTGAACGGCGCCGACGAGTCGTACGTGCGGAAGGTCCTGGGCGCCCTCGGCGAGTCCGACCCCCGCCCGAACGCCTCCCTCCAGGCGGTCATCGACGCCTACCCGGACGGCGACGACTGGCGCTGCACCGAGTCGCTGCCCTTCTCCTCGGCCCGCAAGTACAGCGGGGCCACCTTCAGCGAGAGCACCGGCGAGTCGAGCACGTGGCTGCTGGGTGCCCCCGACGTGCTGCTGGCCGACGGCGACCCGGCGCTCGCCGAGACCGAGCGGCTGAACGAGCAGGGGCTGCGGGTACTGCTGCTCGCGCGGGCGGCCGGGGACCTGGACGCCCCGGACGTCGCGCACGGCGCCCGGCCCACCGCGCTCGTCGTCCTGGAGCAGCGGCTGCGCCCGGACGCCGCCGACACGCTGCGCTACTTCGACGAGCAGAACGTACGGGCCAAGGTCATCTCCGGCGACAACGCGGTCTCCGTCGGCGCGGTGGCCGGGAAGCTGGGGCTCAGCGGAGAGGTCGTCGACGCCCGGCGGCTGCCCGCCGAGCGGCACGCGATGGCGGACGCCCTCGACGCGGGCACCGTGTTCGGGCGGGTCACCCCGCAGCAGAAGCGGGACATGGTGGGTGCCATGCAGTCGAAGGGGCACACCGTGGCCATGACGGGCGACGGTGTGAACGACGTGCTGGCCCTCAAGGACGCCGACATCGGGGTGAGCATGGGCTCCGGATCGGAGGCGACCCGGGCCGTGGCGCAGATCGTGCTCCTCAACAACAGCTTCGCGACGCTGCCGTCGGTGGTCGCGGAGGGCCGGCGGGTGATCGGCAACATCACGCGCGTGGCGACCCTGTTCCTGGTGAAGACCGTCTACTCGGTGCTGCTGGCGATCCTGGTGGTGTGCTGGCAGGTCGAGTACCCGTTCCTGCCCCGGCATCTGACGCTGCTGTCCACGCTCACCATCGGCATCCCGGCCTTCTTCCTCGCCCTCGCACCCAACGGAGAGCGGGCGAAACCGGACTTCGTCGGGCGGGTGATGCGGTACGCGATCCCGGGCGGCGTGGTGGCGGCGCTGGCGACCTTCGTGACGTACCTGATCGCGCGGCACTACTACACGGGTCCCGGCGCGCTGGACGCGGAGACGAGCGCGGCCACCCTCACCCTGTTCCTGATCTCCATGTGGGTGCTGGCCATCATCGCCCGCCCGTACACCTGGTGGCGCCTGTGCCTGGTGGCGTCGATGGGCTTTGCGTTCCTGGTGGTGCTCGTCGTGCCGCGGTTGCAGGAGTTCTTCGCCCTCAAGCTGGTGGGCGCCACGATGCCCTGGCTGGCCGTGGGCATCGCGGCGGTGGCGGCGGTCACCCTGGAGTTCCTGTGGAGGTGGGTCGACCGCCGTCTCCCTGCCTAGGACCCAGGAGCTGTGTCTCCGGCGGCTCCGGCGACTGAGCTCCGCGAGCCGGTCCCGCAGCCACCCACTGGGCGCGCTCGGGCATCCCGTCCCGAATGGTGGGCCGGTCGAGCGAGCAGGTGCCGCTGCACGGGCCCTTCCTGACGGACCTGCACAAGGAGGAGTGAACGAAGCGGCCGGACAGGGCCGCTCGGGTGAACGCCGCCCTATGATCCGTCGCATGTCGGGGACTTCAGGAACGTTATCGGGAACTTTGTCGGCGGTTTCGGCTGAGCATCACTATGGTCACGCCGCCAAGCGGCACTACGGGGACGCCATCTACCTCCAGGACGGTGGCCGACTGCCCAATGCCGACTACCACTTCGGCTTCGCGGTGGAGTGTGCGCTGAAGAGCCTGCTGCTCAGGTTCACGGCCGCCACCATGGCCCCCAAGAAGCAGGGGAAGCCCCCAGCGAAGGCGCCCTGGGTGCCGGATCCGGCCACGGGCAAGGTGAGCCACGAGTACGGCCATCTGCCATGGGTCGCAGCCGATGTCGGCCTGCTGACACACGGCCGGTCCGCTGCACGCATGTCGGCCGCGCTCGGCAGCCTCGCCGCATTCGACTCCTGGTCGGTCGACCAGCGATACCTCGACGGGACCTCGGTCGCCGAAGCCGATGTGTTGCAGCGGCGTACCGTGGCGCAAGAGATCCTCGCCCTGCACGAGCAGGCCCTGATCACCGGAAGGCTCCAGTGAACCTGCCTCCTGTCCCGGTCCGGTTCGACGACGCCCGGCCCCGTGCCCTGACCATCGCCCACGATGTTGCCGCCGAGGGCCTCGACCTGCTGCTTGTACGGGACGTGCTGGGCCGTTTCGCGCTCGTGGTTGACGACCGCGAGAAGGACGTGCCGGCCGACCGGGCGACGGCCTGGAGTGAGCGTCTGACCGCAGACCTGCAGCGGTACGCCGCCGACCGGCCCCTGCTCCTTGCCTCGGGGCTGTTCTCGGCCGACGACCTGCTCGGCTCCGAGCGTGCCCAGCCGGACCCGCTGCACCTCCCGGCCGACGAGCACGGCAGCGTCCGTCTCCTGGACAACACCGTGGTTGGGGAGGACTGGGCCCAAGTATCCACCCCGGCTGTCGAGACCGACGGTTCACGCACCCACCGCACCGCCTTGTACGGCTTCAAGGGCGGCGTGGGCAGGACCACGGCCACCGCCATCCTCGCCCGCCACCTCGCAGACCAGGGTCACGTCGTCCTCGTCGTGGACCTCGACCTGGAGTCCCCGGGCGCCGGCCCGATCCTCGCCGCCGGGGCGCTGCTGCCCCGCCATGGCATCGTCGACCAGCTCGTCGAGTCCGCCGTGGCCAACGCGGACGGCCTGGATCTGGTGGCCCCGTCCGGATACCGGCCACGCACCGGCCGGGGCGAGCTGTGGGTGACCCCAGCCCGCGGCCGGGATACCGCGGGGGTCACCTACTCCTATGTCGACAAGCTCAACCGTGTGTACGCCGACATCCCCGGCATGGACTTCGCCGACCGCCTGGCTGCCGCGGTGCGGGCCTGCGAGGACGCCGTGGCCCGCGAGGGCGAGAGCGGCCGACGCCCCAACGTGGTCCTCCTCGACAGCAGGGCCGGCATCCACGACATCGCCGCCGTCACCATCTCCCGGCTGTGCGACCTCGCCCTGCTCTTCGGCGCGGACAACCGTCAGACCTGGGGCGGCTACGGCGACCTGTTCGTGGCCTGGCACTCCTCCGGGCAGGCCCGTGCGATCCGGGAGAAGCTCCGCATGGTCGCCTCCATGGTCCCGGAGTCACCGCAGCGCCCCATGGGCGCCTACCTGGAATCGTTCCGCGAGCACTCCTGGGAGTGCTTCGCCGTCCTGTACGACGACGACGTTCCGGAGCTGGAGACAGGCCAGCTCATCCCAGGGGCCTTCTCCCCCTCTCTGGAGGACGACTCGGCCCCGCACCACCCGATCCCTATCCTGTTCGAGCCCGGCCTGGTCGGTCTGGACTCGGACAGCGCGCCGGGCTGGCAGGACCGCGCCTTCGTGCAGGCCGCGTACCGTGACTTCCTGACCACCGCAACCCTCCTGATCACCGCCGACCCGCAGAGCAACGAAGGACCGCGATGACGACCGCACTGGGCGCCGAGGCATACCGCGAGCTGCTCTCCGCAGCGCTGCCCGAGGCGACGGACGCCGACACGCTCCTTCCGAACCTGCACACCCTGTTCACCCCTGACAGCCACCGCGTGGCGCTCTACGTCGACAGCACCGTAGTGCGCGGCGGGCGGGGCGTCGGCAAGACCTTCTGGTACCGCTCACTGCTCGACGAAACTCTGCGGGAGGTCGCCGCCGAGGAGTACGGCATCGAGCGGCTGCGCCGACTCATCGTCTCTCCCGGGTACGGAGCGGCCGTCGAGCCGGACCTGTACCCGGGCACGGGTGTCCTGCGGCAGCTCGTGGAGGAGGGCGTGCGGCCCTACGACCTGTGGTACGCCGTCCTGCTCACAGCCCTCGGCCAGGCCGAACTGCGCGACCTTCCGGAGTGGCGCGATCGGGTCACCTGGGTGCGCGCCAACCCTGGCGCGGCGGAACGCACGGTGCAGCAGGCTGACCGGGAGGCACAGCAGTACGGCACCACCCGTCTGGTCATCTTCGACGCCCTGGAGCACCTCCACCGGGTCCGTGCGCAGGCCGACCGCCTGGTCGGCGGCATCCTGGAACTCGCTCTCTCCATGCGCCTGGGCACCCGCAGCATCCGCTGCAAGGTCTTCATCCGCCCCGACATGTTCGACGGCGCGCTCCTCCATTTCCCCGACGCCTCCAAGCTCACAGCCAACGCCGCCAGCCTGACCTGGTCCAACGCCAACCTGTACGGGCTGCTCTTCCACTACATGGGCAACCACGACAGCGAGTACGCGGAACGCTTCCGCCGCATCACGGATGGCTGGGAGACCGACGCCTTTGGCCGACGCCACATTCCACCCGCCCTGCTCAGGGGCGACGAGCGGTCCCAGGCCGAACAGTTCGCGCAGATCGCCGGCCCCTATATGGGCGCCAACTACCGCAAGGGCAACACGTACACGTGGCTGCCCAATCATCTGATGGACGGCGTCGAACAGGTCAGCCCGCGCAGCTTCCTCAGCGCTCTGAACAAGGCGGTCGCCGAGACTCTCGGTAAGTACGCGGGCCATGAGTACGCCCTGCACCATGAGGGCATCCGCCGAGGGGTGCAGACCGCGTCCGAGACCCGGGTGCGGGAGGTCGGCGAGGACATGCCATGGGTGCGGCTGGCCGTCCATCCGCTGGTCGGCCGACAGGTCCCGATAGAACAGGACACGGTCACGGAGCTGTGGCGCGAGGCCCGGCTGACGGACGTCCTGCGCAAAGAGGCCGAGCGGTACGAGGTGGGGAACGAGGAGGACACCCTCGTCCGCACCGGTCCCCGCTACCCGGACGACCCTGACCGCCTGATCGAAGAGTTGATCGCTCTCGGCGTGATGCGTCGCCGCCGCGACGGGCGCATCGACCTGCCGGACGTGTACCGCATCGCCTTCAACATCGGTCGCAAGGGCGGCGTACCAAGGGTCGCTGGCTGAGGCGGCGCCGTCGGCCCGTGCGGGGAACGATACGGCTCGAACAGGGCCGCCGGGAGAACCCTGACAGTGCCGCCCCCGCGGCTCGACAGGGCCGAACAGCTCTGCGTCGAACCGTTCGCCGACGTCGCCTCCCCCTCGAAGAGCCACGCCGCCGCCCGCCGCGGATGAACTGGACCAGTCCCGTGCCCCCGGTCACCGGGCGGGCAGCGCGGCACGCGGGTCCTCGCCCTCACGCTGGTGGGCGCCGCGATGCCCTGGATGGCCGTGGGCATCGCGGCGGTGGCGGCGGTCGCCCTGGAGTTCCTGTGGAAGTGGGTCGACCGCCGTCTCCCCGTCTAACGGCTGCGGCGACTACTGCACGTCGACGAAGTCACCCGACGACGTGACCGCCGGCGTGGTCGAGGTGCCCGCGAAGACGTAGCGGAACGTGCCGTCGGTGCTGGCCGTGACCGTGGTCTTCAGAGCGCCCGCCGAGCCGGACTTGACGGTCTTGACGTCCGTGTAGGTCGTCGAGCCCTTCTTCTTGAACTGGAGCTTCACGGACTGGTGGGTGTAGCCGGCGTACTTGCCCGTGTCCCAGTTGGCGCGGGTCAGGGCACCCGTGACCGTGATGGTCCTGCCCTTCTTCACCGGCTCGGGCGAGGCGTTGACCGTCAGCCTGGAGTAGCGCTTGACGCTGTGGGTCTTGTACGCGTCCTTGATGACGTAGTCGCCGTCCTTGCCCACGGCACCGGCGAACACCTTCCACTTGCCCGCGAGAACGTTGCTGTAGATGTTCTCGTTCGGGTCGGCGACGACGGTGACCTTGCAGGTCGCGCTGGTCGCGTTCAGAGCGGTGCAGGTGCCGTTCTCGGCGTCCGGGACGATCGCACCGTCCACGTCGGTGTCGATGTCGGTGCCGTGCCACAGGAACGCGTAGCCGTCCTCGATGCCGGACGGGTCGGTCGCGGTCACCGAGATGGTGAAGGTCTTCTTGTTGGTGGTACCGACCAGGACGTCCTTGCCGCCGTTGACGGACACCGACTTGATCACGGTGTCGCCGACGACCTCGTCCGCCGCAGCGGTGGCACCGAACGGCGTGGCCGACGACACGAGTGCGCCGGGTTCGGCATCGGCCTGCGCGGCCGGCACGGCGAGGGCGGAGAGCGCCAGGGCGCCGGAGACGGCGGCCACAGTGGCACGCATGCGCATGTGTTTCCCCACGTGTAGGGGGATCCCGCGGCAGAGTGCTCAGCGCACGCGGGAGCCCGAGTTGATCCTTTGGCCCTTTGGCCGTTCGGCCTATGCCCCATGGGGCCCATGACTCATGGGGCCTACGGGGCCTATGGGGCCTATGGGCCTGACGAGCCGGATGGCTCGCCGGATCAGATACATGAGGGGAGAGAAAGGTTGTACGGGAGGTGAACAATTGCTGCCGATGTTACGTAGATCACGTTACTCGGGGGTTACCGGACCCCTCAGTCGAACCAGCGGTCCCGCGCCAACTCCTCCGTCCTGGACGGGTCTTCGAGCAGCGCGGCGACCTCGAAGCGGCGCGGCCACTGTGCGGCGGCCCAGGCCAGCCCCGCCGCGACGCCCTCAAGGGTGGCCGCGTGCAGCACACCGTCCCGTGTACGGCGCCAGTCCAACTCGACGCCGTCGACCACGAGTTCCTCGTGCTCGACGTAGGTGGACGGGGTGGCGGGGCCCAGCAGCACTCGTACGGACTCCGGCACGTCGTGCTCCGTGCCCTCGGAGTCCACCTCGCCCGTCACCGACTCGCTCAGCCGTCGCACCTGGAACAGTTCGGCGAGGTCGGCGGCCCTGGACGGCCGTACGGGAAGCAGCGGCACCCCGTCCGTGAACGGCAGCAGATCGGGCGAGTCGACGACCACCGCGTCGGCCGCGTCCACGACCACGACCTCCCCGTCCAGCACGGCCCGCAGCTCGTCCGGCAGGGTCACCTGCTCGGGGTCGAGGTCGGCCAGCGCGCCGTACAACGCGTGCAGTTGCGCGGACGACACGTGCCGCTCCGGGTCGGCGAGGCGGTCGAGGAGTTCGGCGGCGCCGCCGGGCTCCTCCAGCAGGGCGGCCACGGACGTCCGGACGCCGAGCGCCCGCAGTACCTGCTCGTCGTCGAAGCCGGTGGCGTCGGCCTCGTCGTACAGGCCGTGGAGCAGCGGGTCGCCGCCCGCGGCGCGCAGACCTGCCGGGCGGCGCCCGTCGAGCACCGGGTTCCCGCGCAGCCACCACGCCGTGTACGACCGGACGATCTCGTGCGTCCCGTCCGGCAGCAGGACGCGCACGGGCTGGGTGAGCGCGTCACGCAGCGGCGGCCGTGAGAGCAGGGCGAGTGCCTGCGGCCAGCGGTCGTCGTCCACGAGGTCGAGGTCCCGCACGGCGACGATCTCGGTCGCGACGGGCGGTACGGGAGTGTCCGGGAGCCGGTCGAGGACGTCCTCGCACCACACGTCGACGGCGTCGAGGAGCCCCGCGTCGTCCGGCTCGGCGAAGTCGCCCTCCCTGGGCTCCAGTTCGTCCGGGTCGAGGACGACGTCGGTGGCGCGGACGAGCAGGAACCCGGCCAGCACACCACAGGCGGCCAACGGCTGCTCGCCCCAGCGGTCGGCCAGCTCGGCGTCCACGAAGGCCAGTTCGTCCTCGCGCATCACCTGGGCGAACGGGCTGCCGGGGAGGACCAGCTCGCCGGCGGGCGAGAGCTCTCCTTCCTCGTCGGGGAGGGCGAGGGCGCCGAGCCACGGTTCATCTCCCGGCTCCAGGCCCGCATCCCGTACAAGCCCGAGGACGATGTCCGCGAGTTCCTCCGCGTCGGGCGCGTCCTCCTCCCAGGCCCCGGTGTCCTCGTCGAGGGAGGCGGCCACGGCGGCGCGCACCTGTGGCGTGGTGAGCACGGCACGGGGCGTCGCGGGCAGCGCGCCCAGCTTCTCCAGGAGCGGATGGGCGGCGTCCGGGTGCGCGACCTTGAGGCCGAGCCGGGCCAGGGCCTCCGGCTCGATGCGCGCCTCGTCCGGGGTGGGCAGCAGGATCTGCCGGGGCCCGATCGTCGTACGCCCGTCGGCAAGCGGCACGGGCAGCCCGGACAGCCGGTCGGGGTCGACCCCGGCGAGACTGTCGTAGAGCCGCCACCACCAGCCGGGGTCCTTCTCCAGCCCGGCCAGACGGTCGACGGCCTCGGTGAGCGGAAGCCGGGCCACGCCCAGCGTCCGCAGCTCGACACGGCGTTCGAGCCCGGCCGGCAGCAGGCTCGGCAGCACCTCGGCGAGGACCCGGACGGTGTCGGCCCCCGCGCCCTCGACGACCTCGGCGTCGCGGGGCCGGAGCGCCTCGGGAAGCTCGTCGCGCCGAGTCGGGCCGATCTCAGCCGGGCCGATCTCAGCCAGGCCGATCGCCGTCGGGTCGATCGCGGGGGGCAGGAAGGCGGTACGCGGCAGCCGGTCGAGGATCGCCTGCCGCAGCGCCCCGTCCAGCTCGCCCTTGCCCAGCGGGCCGGGCACGAGGTCGATGCTTCCGGGGGTCACCGGCCGCCATTCGGCGAGGAGTTCGGCGTACGCGTCGGCCGCGCGCTCCACGAGGAAACCGGTGAGCGGGCCGGGTGCGGCGTGACGTCGCGTGGTGTCCAGCGGGAGCGAGGCGATGAGCAGCGCGGGCACGCCGAGCGGCTCGTCGCTGGGGGTGGGCGCGTGCACGACGGGCGCGGTGCGGGGGCGGAGCGGGGTGCCGTCGGCGTCGACGGGTACGGCCCAGGTCACGGACCAGTAGGGGCGCAGCCGCTCCTCGACGGGCCGGTCGGCGAGGAGCGCCGGGTCGAGGGGTCCGGCTTGCGAGACCGTTCGCCAGTAGGTGGTGCCCTCGCGGGAGTCCTCGACGGTCACGCCGTGCTCGCGGGGACGGCGGCGGAGCGTACGGGTGGTGTCCCCGACCTCGACGACGACCTCGTCCAGGCCGGGCAGGGCGAGCAGCAGCGCGTCGTCCACACCGTTCAGGAGCCGCTCGGCGAGATCCTCGGCGGCGGCGTCCCGCAGCGGCAGGATCACGACCGTGTCGTACGACTCCGGTGCGGTGCCCTCGGCCGCGAACGGCAGCCGCAGCAGGGGTACGTGGCCGTCGCGGCGCCGGATCTCGTCGCCCAGCCCCGGGCTGTGGCGGGCGGTGTCGGCGGCCAGCTCACGTGCCTCGGCGAGGGACCAGCGGACGCCTCCGTGCCGTCCCACGACGGCGGGCTCGTCGGTGACGGCCAGCACGGCGGCGAAGCCGACGCCGAACCGTCCGACAGCGACCTCGTGCACGTCCCGCTTGGCGGATGCGCGCAGGGTGGACAGGGACTCCACGCCGGTCGCGTCGAGGGGCGCGCCGGTGTTGGCGGCGACGAGGACACCGCCGCGGAGGGTGAGCCGCAGGCGGCCGGGGACCTTGGCCCGCGCGGCGGCGTCGGCGGCGTTCTGGGCGAGCTCGACGACGAGCCGATCCCGGTACCCGCCGAGTACCAGGTCCTCCTCGGCGTTGGCGTCCTCGCGGAAGCGGGCCGGGCTGGTGGCCCAGGCGTCCAGCACCCCGCGCCGCAGCCGGGCCGTGCCGAACGGGTCCGCGCCCTCGGCCGCGGGCCGCACGAAAATGCTGCTCACGTTCCTTCTCCTCCTCGACGTGAGGATGAAGGTACCGCCTGAGGAGCTCGGGCGTGAGCGCCGCCTGCCTTGGAGCGCGGCCGCAGCTGTGGCCCTTCGCTGAGACGGCTACATGCCGATGGGCGCAACGGAGCCGAATCGGAGCTCTCGGTGGGCAGACTTGCGGTGAGCAGTGCTGCCCCTCGTACAGGCCCTGGAGGACCACTGGCTGTCGCGGGGCAGCACGTTGTCGCGGGAACGGCCGCTGTGGAGCGACGCGCGGCCCGCGGCCCTGGCGCCTGTCAGCGTGAGGCCTTGGCTGTGTCGACCACTTCGGAGCCTTCGCGACGGATCCGCTCGACACCCCAGGCACCGAGCGGCTCGAGTGCTTGATTGAGCGTGCGCCCGTGCTCGGTCAGGGAGTACTCCACCCGGGGCGGCACCTCGGCATAGACCTTCCGGTGCACGAGACCGTCCTGCTCCATTTCGCGCAGGTGCTGGGTCAGCATCTTCTCGCTCACGCCCGGCAGACCGCGACGGAGTTCGGCGAAGCGCCGTACGCGATGGGCGTCGAGTTCCCAGAGGATCAGCCCCTTCCACTTGCCGCTCACGACGTCGAGCGCGGCGTCGATGCCACAGATGTAGGGCCCGCATCTCGGCGCCTTGACCATCGCTGATCTCCTCACTTACAAAAAGGTAAGTACCGCAGTATTAAGTGGGTACTTCCGAGAATAGTGGCGCGCTTCGAGCATGGAGGGGTGGACGAACAACACAACCCATTCCCAAGACAGGACAGCCCCGTCACCGTCACCGTCATCGGGCTCGGCCCGATGGGCCAGGCCATGACGCGCACCCTCCTCGCCGCCGGCCACCCGGTCACCGTCTGGAACCGCACCGCCGGCCGAGCGGACGGAGTCGTCGCCGACGGAGCAACACACGCGGCCACACCGGCCGAGGCGGTCGAAGCGAGCGATCTCGTGATCCTCAGCCTCACCGACTACCAGGCGATGTACGACATCCTGGGCAGCGTCTCCGGATCACTCGCAGGCCGGACGCTGATCAACCTGAGCTCGGACACCCCCGACCGGACCCGCGCGGCAAGCACCTGGGCAGCAGGCCATGGCGCCACCTTCCTCACCGGCGGTGTCATGGTCCCGGCGCCGATGATCGGCACGGAGGCGGCCTACGTCTACTACAGCGGCCCCGACGAGGCACTGGAACGTCACCGGGCGGCGTTGACACTGCTCGGCACACCGAAGTACCTGGGCGAGGATCCGGGCCTCGCCCAGATGATGTACCAAGCCGCGCTCGCGGTGTTCCTCACCAGCCTGTCCGGACTGATGCACGCAACCGCGATGCTGGGCAGTGTCGGGATCAAGGCCCGGGAGGCCCTGCCGGAGTTGCTCTCCCTCGCTGACTCGATCGGCGCGATCATGAGAGCGGGCGAGGAAACTCCTGGCGCCGCGCTGGATGCCGGGGAGCATCCGGGCGACCTCAGCACAGTCACGATGATGGGCGCGACGTCCGACCACATCGTCGACACCAGCACATCGCTCGGCCTCGACCTCGCTCTCCCGGAAGCCGTCCAGGCACACTATCGGCGCGCGATCGAAGACGGACACGGCGGTGACAACTGGACCCGCATCATCGACGGCATACGCGACCCGCGCTGACCCGGCACGAGAGGCCAAGGAGGACCAGCCGGTGCGATCAGCCCTCGGCCGCGTACGGCACGAAGCGCGCCCATGCGTCCGGGGCGAACGTGAGCCGGGGGCCTTCGGCGTTCTTGGAGTCGCGGACTTGGACGGTGCCGGGGGTGACGGCGAGCTCAACACAGGAGTTGCCGTCATTTCCGCCGCTGTAGCTGCTCTTGAACCACGCCGGCTCGGAGGCGTCCTCGGCGGTGGGTTTGCGGATCATGTTTCCCCCAGCAGTTGTCCGATGAAGGCCAGCGACTCCCGTGGCGAGAGCGCCTGAGCCCGGATCGTGCCATACCGCAGCTCAAGGATGCGCAGGTGTTTGGGTTCGGAGGTGGGCCGGCCGTTGAACGCACCGTCGGAGCGGCCCACCGCCGTACCGTCCGGGAACTTCAGCAATTCGATCCGACCGTCCAGGCCGGAGTGGGTGTCGCAGCTCATCGGCATCACCTGAAGCACGACGTTGTGCAACCGCCCCACCTCCAGCAGACGTTCGAGCTGTTGACGCCACGCCATTGTGCCCCCGATGGGACGCCGCAGGACCCCCTCTTCCAGGACGAAGCTGAGCGCCGGGGCCGGGTCGCGTTCAAAGACCGACTGTCGAGCCAAGCGAGCCGCCACCATGCGCTCCACGTCGTCCGGCGAGTACGGCGGCTGCGCTGCCCCGATGACGGCGCGTGCGTGCTCCGGCGTCTGCAGCAGCCCAGCGATGATGTGGCACTCGTACAGAGCGATCTCGACCGCCTGCGCCTCCAACTTCCCCAGCTCCCGCACCCTCTTCGGATACCGGACCTTCTTCACGTCCTCCCACGTCGCCGCGATGAGCCCGCCAGCGCTCAACACCTCGTCGGCCGTGTTCAGGTAGTCCTGCCGCGGGATGCGCTTCCCGCCCTCGATCTTGCGGACCATGCCCTCGCCGTACCCGACCGCCGACCCGAACTCGGCGGCCCGCATCCCCGCCGCCTCCCGCCGCAGCTTCAACTGCCGCCCCACGGTGGTGAGGACAGCCACGCCCCACTCGTCGTCCGGATCCACCTCCCAACCCGGCTCGTCCGCCTCGCTCTTGAGCCGACCCGCCTCTGTCTCGAGCGTCATCGCATACCCCTCCGCCGAACCGGAAAGACTCCGGACAGTCACATGATGTGCGCACTGAGTTACTTTTCACAGTAAACGCGGATCCCTGCACTGAGTGACGTGACGCAGAAATTCGCCGAACTCGGATCTGGCCCCGGGATCCCCGGGATTTCCCGCTCCCCTACAGTCGATTCGTGGCCTTTGGAATGGTGTGCGCCCTGGGCGCGGCAGTCTGTTTCGGTACGGCGACCGTGTTGCAGGCGATGGCCGCGCGCCAGGCGGCGGGCACCGGTGGGGGCGGGGACGCGGCGCTGTTGCTGCGGGCGTTGCGGCAGTGGCGGTACCTGGCCGGGCTGGGGCTGGACGGGCTCGGGTTCCTGTTGCAGATCGCGGCGCTGCGGTCGATCCCGATCTACGCGGTCGGCGCGGCGTTGGCGTCGAGTCTGGCGGTGACCGCGGTGGTCGCGGCGCGGTTGCTGCGGGTGCGGCTGAGCGGGTTGGAGTGGGGTGCGGTGGCGGTGGTGTGCGCCGGGCTGGCGATGCTGGGGCTGGCCTCCGGGACGGAGGGCCATCGGGGCGGCTCGACGGCGTTGAAGTACGCGATGGCGGCGGCGGCCGTGGGGGTGCTGCTGCTGGGGACGGTCGGGGGG
>NZ_VMNX01000008.1 GCF_009377235.1 Streptomyces acidicola | reverse complement strand
CCCCAGCCCCAGCCGACGGCCACCCAGCCGCAGTCGACCGCCACTCAGCCACAGCCGAGCCGGTCCGCCCCCGCCCCCACCGGTCAGGGCGCCGCTCACGCCGTACCACGGCAGCAGACGCCGGCCGGCCCGGGCGGCGGCCCGAGCAGGCTGCCCGTGCGCGACACCCGCCAGGAGCGGCCCAACCCGGCCGACGCCCTGCCCGGCATCCGCCCCGACGACCGGCGGGCCCTCCTGGAGAACGCCACCACGCCCCCCGTTCCGCGCACCGGCGCGGTCCCGGGCACCACCGGTAAGCCCCAGTTGCCCCGGCGGCGCGCCCAGGAGCACATGGCGCCCCAGCTCCGGGGCGGTCCCGCGCCCGCGCCCCGCCAGGACCGCGACCACTACGTCGGCCACGACCCCGGTCTGATGGCGGCCTTCCAACGGGGGATCGGCCTCGCGGAGGCCCACCACATGGAGCAGGGGCACATGGAGCAGGGGCACATGGACACCACCGCCATGGAGCCGGGGCACACCGACACCGTGTCCCATGCCGATGCGAGCCACATGGAAGCCCTGCACACGGACACGGCATCCACCCTCGGCGTCCTCCGCCTGGACAGCACCCCCATAGCGGTCCCGTCGGCCCTGGACGCGGCCCACCTGAGCGATGCGCGCACGGCGCACCCGCCCCGCGAGGGGCACGGGACGCGGGCGTCCGCGCCCGGACCCGACCTCACCGCCCGGCACGACGGGAGCACACCGACCGGATGACCACTTCCCTGCCCACCCCCTCCGCTCCCGCAGACCTTCGTACCCCAAGGAGTCGATCCACCATGGCAAGCGACGCCCCGACCGGCCATGTTTCCGATCTCGACTGGCTGATGAGCGGCCTTGTGCAGCGCGTACCGCACACCACGAGCGCGGTGCTGCTCTCCTGCGACGGACTGGTGAAGTCGGTCCACGGCCTCGACCCGGACAGCGCCGACCACATGGCCGCACTGGCCTCCGGCCTCTACTCCCTCGGCCGCAGCGCGGGGGTCCGCTTCGGGGACGGCGGCGATGTGCGCCAGGTCGTCGTCGAACTCGACTCGACCCTGCTGTTCGTCTCCACGGCCGGCTCCGGCACCTGCCTCGCCGTCATGGCAGGACGCGAGGCCGACGCCGCGGTGCTCGGCTACGAGATGGCGATGCTGGTCAAGAGTGTCCGCCCGTACCTGATGACAGCGCCCAGGCAGCCTGCCGTCGAACCCCCGGCGTTGAGGCCTTGAGCGCGGCCGCGGCCGGCGACGGGCCCTGGCTCGACGACGCGGCCGGTCGGCTGGTGCGTCCCTACACGGTCAGCAACGGCCGGACCAGGCCGACCGCCACACTCGACCTCCTGACGCAGGTGATGGCCGGCGCAACCATCCCCCTCGGCTACCTCGGCCCCGAGCACGCCCAGGCACTCGACCTGTGCCGGGCACCCGTCTCGGTCGCCGAGGTCGCCGCGCACCTCAAACTGCCGGCGGCGGTCACCAAGGTGCTCCTGTCCGACCTGGTCGACTGCGGGGCCCTCACCGCGAGACCCCCGGCCTTCCACAACCCCACAGACCGGTCTCTTCTGGAGGCAGTGCTCGATGGACTACGACGACAGCTCTGATCCCTTCCCCACCGCACTCAAAATTCTGGTGGCGGGCGGGTTCGGAGTCGGCAAGACGACCTTCGTCGGCGCGGTGAGCGAGATCGCGCCGCTCAGCACGGAGGAACTGCTCACCACGGTCAGCGCCGCGACCGACAGCCTCGACGGGATCGAGAACAAGGTCGAGACGACCGTGGCCATGGACTTCGGCCGCATCACCCTCGACCCGGAACACGTGCTCTACCTGTTCGGCACCCCCGGCCAGCAGCGGTTCTGGTTCATGTGGGACGAACTCTCCGAAGGCGCGCTCGGCGCGGTCATCCTCGCCGACACCCGCCGCCTGGAGGACTGTTTCGCCGCCGTCGACTTCTTCGAGCAGCGCGGCCTCCCTTTCGTCGTCGCGCTCAACGAGTTCGACGGCTCGTTCCGCTACGACCCGGCGGAGGTGCGCGCGGCCATCGACCTCAGCTCCGAGATCCCGGTGGTGTGCTGCGACGCCCGGATCTCCAGTTCAGGCGTGCAGACCCTGCTCACCCTGGTCCGCCACCTCCTCGCCCATACACCCGCGCGTGCCCGGAGCCACGGAGCCCACACATGAGGGACGACATGAGTGGTGGGGTGCGGCCATGAGCTACGACCCGGGCCGTCCGGCCGGCCGGCTGCTGCTGACCCCCGAGGACCGGGACGCCCCCGAGCGCGTACGACGGCTGCGTCTGCTGGGCCTCGGCGTACACCCGGAGCCCGGCTCCGGCTTCGATGCATTCGCGCAGCGGCTCGCGGAGGTCGCCTCGGCCCCGTACGCGATGGTCACCTTCATCGACGAGCACCGGCAGTTCTTCGCCGGACTGCACAAGCCTGACGGCATCCTCGTCGAGGTGGAAGGTGCGAAGACCATGGTGTCCCGCCATATGCCCCGCGAGTTCGGCTTCTGTCCCCATGTGGTGGTCCGACGCAAGGCGTTGGTCCTGGAGGACGTCAGGGAGTATCCGCGGTTCGCCGGAAACCCGATCGTGGACGAGGTCGGTATCCGCTCCTACCTCGGCGCCCCGCTCGTCGACCGCACAGGTATCGCCCTGGGCACGGTCTGCGCGGCCGACGTCACCCCGCGCGCGTGGGGACGGGCCGGTCTGGAGACCATCAAGTCGATGGCCGCCGAACTGGTCGAGCAACTCGAACGCCGGGAGCCGTTCCCGTAGCCCTCCGCCCGGGAGCCGGACCGTGTGGTCATCCCGCCAGGAACCGTACGGTGACGGTGTCCCCTTCGGGGAAGGTGATGCGCACCTCGTCCCCCTCCACCGCACAGACCACCGACTCCCGCAGCGCCTGAGGATGGACGGTGTCCCGGGTGAGCGCGAGCAGCGTGACGAAGATGCCGCTGCCGTCGGGCAGACCGGCCCCGCACCGCAGGTACGGCGTCGCCGAGTGCGCGCCGAACGCGTTGGCCTCCACCTCGCGTGCGATGCCCGTGTCCGCGTCCCAGCCATGGAGGGCGACCATCGCGCTGTTGAGCCCGTGCGCGGTCCGTACCAGCGCCCATCCCGCACCCCGCTCGGCCGACGGCCGGTTCCGGTCCGCGACCGTGTACCCGCCCTCCCGGACCGCCGCACCCGCCGGGGCGTGCACCCGGTGCACCCGGATCTCCCACGGCCCCTGAAGGACGCTCGTCGTCTCGACCGGGAACGTGTCCTCTTCGCCCGGCAGTTGGGCGTCGTACCGGGACGCCGCCATCCGTCCGGCGCAGCGCAGGGGCCGTATCCGGCGTCGGCGCGAGGGAGTGCCATCCGGCGCGAGGAGCGCGAGGTGGCCGTCCACGTTGCGCTCCCGCGCGTGCGTCCCCGCCTCGGGCGCCGTCGCCGTCGAGTAGCCGAACCGGCTGGCCTGCGGATCGTCGTCGGCGGGGTCCTGCGGCGAGCTGCCGTGGTTGACGAGCCGTACGATCCCGTCGTGCCGGGTGCCGTGCAGCAGCCAGCCCGGCGCCGGGAGCGCGGTGTACTGGTCGGACACCTCCACGGGCAGCGGCTGTTCGCGCTCCCTCCACACCGGGTGCTCCGCGGGCAGCAGCAACCCCAGGAAGGCGGTGCCCGCCCAGTACGGTGAGCCCGGCCCCGATAACGCCCCCGTCGTGGGCAGGAACGTGCCGTACCAGCCGAGTGGCAGCAGCCCGCGTTCGTCGGGCACACCCCGCTCCACGAAGTGCCGTACGGTCCCCGAGGCCAGACGCCGGGTCTGCCCCGGGGCCAGGGGCGTGCAGCCCGCCAGGGCGCCCAGCCACACGGGGGCGGTCGCGGCGAAACGGTACGTCAGGGAGCGGCCGTGGTGGACGGGGGCGCCGTCCGCGCCGAAGAACTGCGGGTAGGGGGCGAGGAACTCGGCCAGCCGCCTGCGGTAGACCTGGCCACGCCCTCCGTCGTTGTCGCCCGCGATACGGCACCACAGCAGCGGATACAGGTGCAGGGACCAGGCGTTGTGGTAGTCGAACGTGCGGCCGTCGCCATCGGAGTACCAGCCGTCACCGACGTACCAGTCCTCGATGCGGTCGAGGCCGGTCTCGATGTCCTCCTGCCGGTACGGCGCCCCGACCGACGCCAGGAACTGCTCGGCGACCACCTGGAAGAGCCGGCCGTGGTCGTCGGCGGTACGGCGGCCCACGAAGCCCCACAGCCAGTCCACGATCTGCTCCTGGACCTGGGGCGGCAGCCGGTCCCAGATCCATGTGCGGGTCTCGTGCAGGCCGAGCGCGATGGCGGCTGCCTCGGCCATCTGGGGCGAGCAGTCGGTGAGTTCGGGCCATGCCTCGCCGCTGTCACGGTCCGATCCCGTTGTCAGACCCCGCACGTAACGTTCGGTGAGACGAGGATCCACGGCTCCGCGGGCTCCCGCGATCCGGAAGGAGGCCAGCAGGAACGAGCGGGCGAAGCCTTCGAGGCCGTCCGCGACCACACCCGACGTCGAGCCGCGGCCGGGGAGCCGGTACTGCGCGAAGCCGGGTGTCGCGTACGGGAACAGCGCTTCGAGTTGACGGTCGGCGAGCGCCTCCCAGTGCTCGCGGGTCCAGCCGGTCAACGGGGAACGGACACGGTCGGTGGGCGGCAGGGCCATGTGCGGTGCGGGCAGCATGACGGGGTTTTGGCTCCTTGGCAGTGGGGGTGCCTGGACTGGTGGTGCTTGGTCGGGGTGGTGCCTCTCAGGAGGAATACGGCAAGCGGCGGCGATTGGATCAATACGGCTCGCGTGCCTCGCGCACCGCGCAGGCGCCCGCGGGGACCGGGTAAGGCGTGAAGGAAAGCTGCGGCGGAGCTTAAGAAATCCTCGATGGACCGGGGGCGGGACCGTACGGCAGATTTCCTACGAGTTTCCTGCGAGATCCCACCCCTCGTTCCCACGAGATCCCATCCCTCTCCCCGGTCCGGGCTTCTTCGGCATGCCCGGCTCCGGGACCTCACCCACAGGAGCCGTGCGTGAAGGCGCTGGTCAAGGAGAAGGCGCAGCCCGGGCTGCGGCTCGCGGACGTCCCCGAGCCCGAGACCGGCCCGGGCGACGTACTGATCAAGGTCCTCAGAACCGGTATCTGCGGTACCGACCTGCACATCCGCAACTGGGACGGCTGGGCGCGGCAGACCATCCGTACCCCGCTCGTGATCGGCCACGAGTTCGTCGGCGAGGTCGTCGGGACGGGCCGCGACGTCACCGACATCAAGCCCGGCGACCGGGTCAGCGGCGAGGGCCACCTCGTGTGCGGCAAGTGCCGCAACTGCCTCGCCGGACGCCGTCACCTGTGCCGTGCCACGGTCGGGCTCGGCGTCGGACGTGACGGCGCCTTCGCCGAGTACGTGGCGCTGCCCGCGTCCAACGTGTGGGTGCACCGGGTGCCGGTGGACCTCGATGTGGCGGCGATCTTCGACCCGTTCGGCAACGCCGTGCACACCGCGCTCTCCTTTCCGCTGGTCGGCGAGGACGTGCTGATCACCGGCGCCGGCCCGATCGGACTGATGGCCGCCGCCGTGGCCCGGCACGCCGGTGCCCGCAACGTCGTCGTCACCGACGTGAGCGAGGAGCGGCTGGACCTCGCGCGCAAGATCGGCGTCGACCTCGCACTGAACGTGTCGAGCGCCCGGATCGCCGACGGGCAGGAGCAGTTGGGGCTGCGCGAGGGCTTCGACATAGGACTGGAGATGTCCGGCCGCCCCGAGGCACTGCGCGACATGATCGCCAACATGACGCACGGCGGCCGTATCGCGATGCTCGGGCTGCCCACGGAGGAGTTCCCGGTGGACTGGTCCCGGATCGTCACCTCCATGATCACGATCAAGGGCATCTACGGCCGGGAGATGTTCGAGACCTGGTACGCGATGTCGGTCCTGCTGGAGGGCGGCCTTGACCTGGCCCCGGTGATCACCGGCCGGTACGACTACCGCGACTTCGAGGCGGCGTTCACCGACGCGGCGAGCGGCCGCGGCGGCAAGGTCATCCTCGACTGGACTGCTTGATTTCTGGCTCGGTTCGCCTCCGGGGCGCTCAAGCCGGTGTCGAGAACCCGACCGTGCTCAGCCCTTCGGGCCTCCGCGCGCTCGAATTCTCGACACCGGCGCGCCCCATCGGCTCACTCGCCCACCGCACCCTATGGAGCCCTCGATGTTCGACTCTGTACGCGCTGATGTGCGCGCCACCCTCGACGAGATCCGCGCCGCCGGCCTGCACAAGCCCGAGCGCGTCATCGGCACCCCCCAGTCCGCGACCGTCGGCGTCACCGCGGGCGGCCGCCCCGGCGAGGTCCTCAACTTCTGCGCGAACAACTACCTCGGCCTCGCCGACCACTCCGAGGTCGTAGCCGCCGCCCACGAGGCGCTCGACCGCTGGGGCTACGGCATGGCCTCCGTGCGCTTCATCTGCGGTACGCAGGAGGTGCACAAGGAGCTGGAGGCACGGTTGTCGGCGTTCCTCGGCCAGGAGGACACGATCCTGTACTCCTCCTGCTTCGACGCCAACGGAGGCGTCTTCGAGACCCTGCTGGGCCCCGAGGACGCGGTGATCTCCGACGCGCTCAACCACGCCTCGATCATCGACGGCATCCGCCTGTCCAAGGCCCGCCGCTTCCGCTACGCCAACCGCGACATGGCCGACCTGGAACGACAGTTGAAGGAGGCGGCCGAAGGCGGCGCCCGGCGCAAGCTGATCGTCACCGACGGCGTGTTCTCCATGGACGGCTATGTGGCGCCCCTGCGCGAGATCTGCGACCTCGCCGACCGCCACGACGCGATGGTCATGGTGGACGACTCGCACGCCGTCGGCTTCGTCGGCCCGGGCGGCCGCGGCACCCCCGAGCTGCACGACGTCATGGACCGCGTCGACATCGTCACGGGCACCCTCGGCAAGGCCCTCGGCGGCGCGTCCGGCGGGTACGTCGCCGCCCGCGCCGAGATCGTCGCCCTGCTGCGCCAGCGCTCCCGGCCGTACCTCTTCTCGAACACCCTCGCCCCGGTGATCGCGGCGGCCTCGCTGAAGGTGCTCGACCTGCTGGAGTCGGCGGACGACCTACGGGTCCGGCTCGCCGACAACACCGTCCTGTTCCGCCGGCGGATGACCGAGGAGGGCTTCGACATCCTCCCCGGCGACCACCCGATCGCACCCGTCATGATCGGCGACGCGGCGGTGGCCGGGCGCATGGCCGAGCTGCTGCTGGAGCGCGGGGTGTACGTGATCGGCTTCTCGTACCCGGTCGTCCCGCAGGGCCAGGCCCGCATCCGGGTGCAGCTGTCGGCCGCGCACTCGACACAGGACGTGCACCGTGCGGTGGACGCGTTCGTGGCGGCGCGGGCGGAACTCGGGCTCTGAGCCGCACCGGGTCCCCGACCGACCCGGAAGAGCTGGGAGAATCGGTCGCATGATCGAAGCACGGCGGCTGCACATCCTCCGCGCGGTGGCCGACCACCGGACGGTGACCGCGGCCGCCGCGGCGCTGTACCTCACCCCGTCGGCCGTCTCCCAGCAGCTCACCGCCCTGGAACAGGAGACCGGCCACCGGCTGGTCGAGCGCGGTGCGAAGGGGGTACGGCTGACGCCTGCCGGTGAGATCCTGCTCGCCCACACCAACGCGGTCCTCGCCCAACTGGAGCGAGCCGAGGCGGAGCTGGCGGCGTACCGCTCCGGCGCGGCCGGCACGGTCACCGTCGCCTCCTTCGCGACCGGCATCGTCCTCGTCGTCGCCCCGGCGCTGACGAGCCTGGCCGCCACGGCCCCGGGGATCCGCGTCCGCGTCCAGGACGCCGAGGGCGACGCCAGCCTGCCGATGGTGCTGGACCGGCAGGTCGACATAGCGGTCGCCGTCGAGTACCGGGGCGCCCCGGACGCGGACGACCCGCGCCTCACCCACGTTCCGCTGTACGCCGAGCCCTTCGACGCCGTCGTCCCGGTCACCCACCGCCTGGCCGACACCGCCGAGGTCCCGCTCGCCGAGTTGGCCAAGGACCCCTGGATCGGCCCCTACCCGGGCAACCCCTGCCACGACGTCGTGGTCCTGGCCTGCGAGAACGCAGGGTTCCAGCCCCGCCTCCAGCACTCCTCGGACGACTTCCGCGCGGTCGTCGCCCTGGCCTGCGCCGACGCGGGCGTCGCCCTCGTGCCGCGCTCGGCCCTGCACGGCATGGACCTCACCGGAGTCGTCGTACGCCCCGTCGACGGCACGGCGCCCACGCGCCGGGTCTTCGCCGCCGTGCGCCGGGGCGCGGAGGAGCATCCGCTGATCCGCCCCGTGCTGGATGCGCTGGGTGAGGCGGCGGCCATGGGGTGAGTGGGCCACGGAAAGCTGGTTCCCGATTTCGGGATAGCAAGCGCATCGGGGCACCGCCTCACACCAGGTGACGCTCTCCGGGTGATTGTCAGTGGCGCCCGCTACGGTGCGTCTCATGCTCGATGCCGAAGACGTACGACGTATCGCCCTCTCCCTGCCGGACACGACGGAGAAGATCGCCTGGAGCATGCCCACGTTCCGGGTGGCGGGGAAGATGTTCGCCACCCTGCCCGAGGACGAGACCTCCATCGCCGTGCGCTGCCCCAAGGTGGAGCGGGACGAGCTGGTCCTGGCCGAACCGGACAAGTTCTGGATCGCCGACCACGAGGCGAGCTTCGCCTGGGTACGGGTCCGGCTGGCCGTCCTGGAGGACGAGAACGAGCTGCGCGTCATCCTCGCCGACTCCTGGCGGCAGGCGGCACCGCCACGGCTGCTGGAGGCACATCCGGGACTGGGACTGCCGGTGGCGGACTGAGTCAGCCGACGGTCCGGCAGTGATCGAGGGCGGAAGACGTCGGATGCCAGACGCCAGAACGCCAGACGCCAGATGCCGGACGACAAATGCCAGATCTCGGATGTCAGACGTGGGCCGGTGTCGGTCCCAGGAACCCCGTGATCCGCTCCCGCAGCGACCCGGCGTCGAGACCGTGCGCGGACACGTGCTCCTCGACCGTCCCGTACCGCCGGAGTTCCCGGCGCCCGACCCCGAGCCCCAGCACCCGGTGCGGGATGTCGGCGAGGGCGTCGTTCGCGGCGGCCGTGGAGGTACCGGCCAGGTACGGCTCGACGAGGACCACATCCGCTCCGGCCGCCTCCGTGGCACGGCGCAGTGCGGCGGCGTCGAAGGGGCGCACGGTGGTGGCGTACAGGACGGTGACGTCGAGCCCCTCCGTGGCGCCGAGTACGGCGTCGAGGAGCGGCCCGACGGCGACGACCACGCCGCCGCGCCCTTCGCGGACGGTGAGGAAGCGGGCCCCGTCGACCGTGAGGCCCCGCTCGTTCGCCTGCACGGACAGCCGCACGTACACCTTGTCCGCCTTGTTGCCGCCCGGGCCCACCGCATGCCGCAGCAGGGTCTCCGCCTCGTCGGGGTGTCCCGGGACGTGCACGGTCCAGCCGTCCAGCGTGTCCAGCAGGGCCACGTCGCCGGGCGCCATGTGGGTGAAGCCCCCGGCGGGCCAGTCGAACGAC
This sequence comes from Streptomyces acidicola, assembly GCF_009377235.1. Taxonomy (GTDB): domain Bacteria; phylum Actinomycetota; class Actinomycetes; order Streptomycetales; family Streptomycetaceae; genus Streptomyces; species Streptomyces acidicola. The sequence continues at coordinate 83,684 of NZ_VMNX01000008.1, read as the reverse complement.
GCGGCGGCACTGACCAGCACCGCGCCCACGTCCTGGTGACCGAGATCCAGTTTGACCTGCTCGAAGGGTCGCTCCACCAGGAAGCTGGCGAAGGTGTGCACCACGGGCCGCATCCCGGTCAGCGCCAGTCCCGCACCGGCCCCGACCAGCAGCTGCTCGCGAATACCCACATTGATCACTCGATCCGGATGCCGGTGTTGCGTCTCCTCGAACCCGTCCTTGCCGATCTCGGCGAGGACGACCGCGACCCGCGGATCCTCGTCGAGCAGACGGGAGACGACGGGGGCGAAGCGGTCACGCATGGTGTCCATGGGTGGGGTCCTTTCAATGCCTGAAGACGGACTGGAGGTGGACTGGGACTGGGAACGGACTGGTCGAGAACTCGACGGCGGTCGAGAGGGCGGGTTGCGGAGCGTCGTCTCTCAGGCGTTCTTGGGCTCGACGCGGGCGACGACCACGCGGGGGCGGCCCGGATGCGGTGCCGTGAAAGCGGCGTACAACGCCTGGTGATCACGTCCGTCGACGGTCTCGGCGGACCAGCCGGCCGCCTCGAACCGCGCGGCGATGCCGCCAGGCAGCGCGTGGCTGGCGGAGGCGTTGTCGACCACGACGGCGTGCAGCCGGTCGAGGCCGGCCGGCCCGGCGTACGCGATCGCCTCGTGGTTGCTGCCCTCGTCCAGCTCGGCGTCCCCGATCAGCACCCAGATGCCGGGCCCGTCGAGCCCCTGGGCCCGCAGCCCCAGCGCCGTACCGACCGCGAGGGGCAGCCCGTGCCCGAGCGACCCGCTGCCGATCTCGGCGCCCGGCACCAGGACCCGGTCCGGGTGGTGACCGAGTGGCGAGTCGTACGAACCGAATTCCGGCAGCCACTCGACGGGCAGGAACCCCTTGGCGGCGAGCACCGCGTAGTACGCCATGGGCCCGTGCCCCTTGGACAACAGGAACCGGTCCCGTTCAGGATCCCCCGCCCGCTCCGGCTCGACCCGCAGTACCCGGTCGTAGAGCACCCACAGCACGTCCAGTGTGGATGTCGCCGCGGGGCCGTGCTTCTCGTCCCCCGTCATCATCCCCATCAGGTGGGGCAGGTCCGTGTACGTGTAGCTGTCGCGTGTGTTTCCGTACTCATGACGGTCTGCGCGCTCAGTTCCGATCGACATACGACGATCGTGCAACCTCAACCAAACTTCAGGTCAAGCGTCGCCGCGCCTGTCCGTACCGCGCAGAAACGAGTGCGCGACCACCGGTCCGAGTGCGGTATTGTTTCTGTGCACGTTGAGTCAGGGGAAACCCCAGGTCAGACGGGCAACGGGACGTGGCGCAGCTTGGTAGCGCACTTGACTGGGGGTCAAGGGGTCGCAGGTTCAAATCCTGTCGTCCCGACTGGAGACAGTCGCAGCTCAGGGCCGGTTTCGGAGGCATCCGAAACCGGCCCTTGATCATTTTTGGGAACCGGTTGGGGACCGGCGTCCTTGACCGGGGTCAGCCGGTCACAACGATGGGGCTCGGCAGCGAGCGCGGCGCGCGCAGCACGCTGAGGTGTGCGGAGAGCGCGGCCCCGGCGGCCGTGATCTTGTACGTCCGGGTGCAGGTAGCGCTGGGTGGTGGTCAGTGACCCGTGGCCGGCGATCCTGCGGAGGACGTGCACTTGGACTCCGGCGTCGGCGAACCAGGTCAGTCCGGTGTGCCGGAGGTCGTGGCGGCGCAGGTGCTCGTAGCCGAGCTTGGCGACCACGTCGTCCCAGTGTGTGGCGTCGCGCGGGACGGCGGTGGAATGCGTCCGCCGCGCGGGCCGGTGAACAGGCGGGCGTCGGGATTCGGGCTGGCGGACAGGATGCGCTGGGCGATGAGGGGGCGGATCTCCTCGACGATGGGAACCTTGCGGGCCCGCTTGCCCTTGGTGCCCTTGTCGGTCAGACCGCCGGGCGCGGGTGTGGTCTGACGCCGCACGGTCCAGATCCACTGGCTGGTGTCGATGTCCCCGACACGGCAGCCTGACACTTCGCCGATCCGTGCGGCGGTGCACGCGGCGAAGATGACCACGTCTCCCCAGCCGCGGTACTGGTCGTGGGAGGCGGCCACGAGCGCGTCGGCCAGTGAGAGGAGGGTCTCCCAGTCGGGCAGGACCAGCGCGCGTGGGTCGAGGAGTTCGTCCTCGGCCTGCTTGTAGAGTTTCTGCCGGCCGGTCACCCGGGCGGGGTTGACCTTGATGATGCCGTCACGGACTGCCTGCTCCATGACGCGGACCAGGACGGCGATGGTGTTCTTCACCGTTGAGCGGCTGTGCTCGTCGGCGATCCGGTTCTGCACGGTGCGGTCGACGACGCCATTGGTGATCATCCGCACCGCGAGGTGGCCCAGGGCGGGGACCACACGCATCCGCCACCCCGACAGGTAGGGGTCCAGCGTTTTCAACTCCAGGCCGCGCAGGGCGAGGTCCATGTTCGCTTCGCCGTATTCGGCGAGCTTCATGGGCCAGCGACGGGCTCAGGCCGGCTTGTGCGGCCTCGATGATGGCCTGGAGCCATTCCTGCGCCTCTTCTTCGCTGTCCTTTTCCCTCGGACAGTGACTGGCGGCGCTTGCTGGTCGGATCGGTCCACCGGACGCGTGCCCGATACGGAGTGGGGCGGTCAGGACGGTACTCGATATCGGTGGAGAGTCGGACACCTACGGGAACACTGGTCTTATCGGCCATTGAGCCCCTTGGTAGGGACGGTGCGTCGCCGGCGAAGCCATTCCTCGACGTCGAGAGCGCTGTACATGACGACGCGTTCCGAGACCGTGATGAAAGGCGGCCCCTGAGGAGGCTGAGCGGTGCGCCAGCGGCGGAGAGTTGAGGCGTCCACTCTCAGACAAGCGGCGAGGTCACTGGTCGAATACCAGGCGTTGGTCAGGAGAGGCGCTTGGTTATCAGGTGAGACGACATGATGGGGAGGGGCTGTCGGGTACGCCGCGGCCTCCTTCTCGTGGTGCCGTTCGGCGTTGGTTGCTATCAGCTCAATGGACAAGTGCGGCTATTCTCCGGGGGAGTACGGAACACTAGACGGATCGATGGAAGAGTCCAGAGACGGACGACACAGTTCGCGAAGTGGACGCTGGCGAAATAATCGTCTCTGGAAACGCCGGTTTGGCTAACCGGCGATCACGAGCTATGTTGCTGCCGCGTTGAATGACGGTAGGGCGTTGAGCTGTGTAGATGGTCTTTCGGCTGTTTCGTCGCCATGTCTGTTGACGCGGCCGGAAGTACCAGGAAAGTCCCAGGGGACTCCCACCGTCGACGGCCGCTCTGGGCACCTATTGCTTCCATGGGGGGGATGACTGGAACTCACCTCCAGCATTCGGGGCGTTCGCAGCCTCCGTGCTCACGGAGGGCGGGCAGCGGCTCCGCCTCGAATGGGAACAGGTCCGACGGCGCCCCCGACGGAGCCCTTGAGGACGAGCCGGGTTCCGTCGGCAAGAGTCAGGCGCGAGACATCGTTCACCGCTTTACCGGAGAGCGGTTCGGCATCGACCACGTCGTCGAGGACGGCACTGGGCAGGCTCTTCCGCTGAGCGTTGCGGCCGGATCCGCCGAGGTGCACCTCCTGGTCGGGGTCGTTCACCGCTCCCCGCCTTCTCCGGCGGGAGAGCGACCGGCCCTACCTGTCCGGTGCGCCTCCGGTGAGCGGCCCCGAGCCGATGAGCCGCTGCTCCGATCCAGCCCGCCACGCCTCCCGTACCTGCGTGAACTGCTCGTCAGGGGCGTGCTGATGACCGTATGCCATGGTCTGGCACCCCGCTTTCTCGTCGACCGGAGCGGTTCTCGTCGGTCGCCGTCTGAACAGCTTCTCTTCGGCACCAGTGCGGACGAGTCTCGCCCGCGACGGACCCTCACAGCTGCCGCACCGTTCGACCGCTGATGCACCCGGGTATCACAGCGATCTCGTTGCATGCTCTATTGAAAATGATTATCGTCTTACTCATGCCCGAGCGGGCATGAACATGACCCATGGGGGTTTCTCTTGCGTACCCACAGACACCTGCTGACTGTCACCGGCATCGCCGCCGCCGCGCTCGCCACAGCCGGGCTCAACACCTCCGCCTTCGCCGCCACCAGCCTGAGCAGCGGCCACGTCGACGTCCTCGACGCCGAGTGGGACGGCGCCGACCTGCACCTCCACGTCCACGACGAGGAAACCGGCACCGAGTACGAGCCGGCCGACGTGACCCTGTCGGTGCCGGCGGCGGCGAAGGTCGCCAACCCGGGCTACGGCTTCCTTGGTGCGGGCAGCCAGATCTGGCTGCTGCCGGACACCGAGGCCGAGGCCGACGCCGCCGGGGTGCTGTTCCCGGGCATCTCCACCGAGCACCTCACCACCGGCGTCTTCGCGAACAACACCGTCACGTACACCCTCGTCAGCGCCACCCGTAACGGCGCCGCCACCGACGACTTCAGCATCTACGCGGGCAGCGGGACGCGCTGGTACGACAGCAACCCGGGCATCACCACCTTCAAGTCCCGGACCTTCGGCGTCGCCACCCACAACCACGCCAACTGGGCCTTTGAGGAGGCCGGTACCTACCAGCTCACGTTCCGTGTCCAGGGCACGGCCGGCGGTGTGACGGAGTCCGCCACCGAGACGTACACCGTCGTCGTCGGCTCGTGATGCGGGCCCTGACGCGCGGCAGACGCGCCTTGACGGCCGCGGCTCTTACCGGGGCGACCGCGGTGCTCCTGGGCGCGGCAGGGCTGGCCGCCGCCGGCGGCAGCGGGGCTGCCCGCACCGTCGGCGGTGCCCTCGTCCTCGACGAGGGCGAGCTCGATTTCACGCCCCGACTGGTCGACGGCAAGCTGGAGTTGCAGATCGACGACCGCAGCAGCGGCACAACGGTCGTGCGTGAGCCCTCCGACGTGGTGCTGCACGCGGTGCAGTCGTCCTTGCAGTCAACCCTGGACCCGGTGGCCACCGCGCTCGGCACGACGAACATGGACACCTGGCAGCTCAACGGCTGGGAGGCGGAGAACATCTTCGCCCCCGAGCCGGGCTGGAACGGCTCCGAGGCGGAGGGTGACACCGAGGTCAGCCTGTCCGGATACGAAGGACCCGGCGACTTCGGTATGGCCGCCTACACCCGCGAGATGGACTACGCGGACGCTCCGGCGATCCCCTACCTGGGCAGTGTGGCCTCCGTCCAGCGCACCTTCACGTTGCCGCGCGATGAGCAACGACTGCTTCCCATCTGGCAGTTCACCAAGGAGGGCGTCTACCGGCTGACGTTCACGGTGACCAGCGGCGGTTCCACCGACACCGAAACTCTGGCCGTGGTGGTCGGCGACGACGTCGACCCGCACGACGTGCTGCCCGGCGACGGGTCCACCCCGACGCCCCCGACGTCCACGAGCTCCTCGCCCTCGACGAGCGCGACGCCCACCACGCCCACCGTGCCGGCCGCACACGTCATCGACAACGGCCACCTCGATCTGGCCGCGCGCCCGGTGGACGGCTCGCTGCGGTTCCAGATCAAGCAGGGCACGGCGCAGGACTACGAGTGGTACGAGCCCGGGATGGTCGTCCTGCATGTGAAGCCCGCGGCTCGGCGGAAGATCACCGCAGGGTACGAGTTCCTTGGGTCCGTGGGCGGGCCCGTGTGGTGGCTGCCCATCCAGCAGGTCGACGGTCTTGTCTGGCCCGGCTGGAGCACCGACCAGTTCAAGAGCTCGGAGATCGACGGCCGTGTCGCCTTCCGGCTCGACGCCGTCCAGGGCCCGGGAGCGCTGAGCATCTTCACGGAAGGCTCGGTCGGCTCGGTGACCATGCACGCCCACAGCGGGGACGGGCTGCCGGACAGCTTCGATCTGTCCGTACCGACCCACCGCCACACCGTGTGGGCCTTCGCGCAGGAGGGCGTCTACCGCACCACCTTCACCGTCAGCGCCACTCTCGCCGACGGCAGGAAGGTCAGCGACACGGAGACCGTCGCCTGGGTGGTCGGGGACGACGTGGACCCGTCGACCGTGAACCCGGGCGAGGGGGACGAGCCGACTGCGACTCCCACGGCCACCGCGTCGGCGTCGGCCTCCGCGACGCCGACCGCGACCGTGTCGCCATCGGCGTCCGGTTCAGTGAGCGCCTCAGCCCCGGCAACCGACCCGGGCTCCGCCGCCTCCGGAACGAGCGGAAGCTCGTCGACCGGCGGCAGCGGAACCCCGACGTCCGGCGGGCTCGCCTCCACCGGTGCCCAAGTCGCCGTGATCGCGGGCATCGCCGTTCTCGCCCTGGTCGTGGGCGGCGGCGCGGTGTTCTTCGTACGACGTCGGCGTACCGCCCAGTGAAAGCTCCGTGTACGGCGGGCCGGCGCCCGGCAGCGACCCGGTCCGTCGTACGCGGCATTGTCGTGTTCGAGAAAAGGAGGAGCCCCATGCGGGGCCACCCCAGACGCACCACCACCGCCACCGTCGCGCTGGTCGCGGCGAGCGCCCTTCTGCCCGGTTGCAGTGGTCTTCAAGCCGGGACGTCCGATGCCGAGTTGACGGTATCGACGACCACCGCGATCATCGCCGACCTGGTCGAGCAGGTCGGCGGCGACCGCGTCGACGTCACCTCGATCGTGCCGCACCACGGCGACCCGCACTCCTACGAGCCGAGCCCCGGCGACGCGGCCAAGGTCGCCAAGGCCGATGTCGTGTTCAGTAACGGTCTGCTGCTCGAAGAGCCCGGGATCATGAAGATGGTCCACACCAACGCCAAGAAGTCCGCCCCGAAGATGGAGATCGCCGAGAAGCTGGAGCAGTACGGCGGCACGGTCATCAAGCTGGAGGAGGATCTCGGGCTCGACGTGCTGTGGCTCGGCTGGGCCGTGGAGGGCGAGGTCGAGGGAGACGGTTCCCAGGTCCGGACGACCGCCACGGAGCTGGAGGGGCCCGGCGAGCTGCGCGTCTATCTCACCGACACGCTCGGCAAGCCCGAGGTGTACATCGACTCCGCCGACGGCTTCGACGACGCCGACTCCTTCACCTTGCCGCCCGAGGCTCACACCCACGTCAACTGGGCGTTCAGCGAGCCCGGAACGTACCGGCTGACCGTCGCGGGAAGGACCGAGACACTCGACGGAAAGACCGAGGAGATCGGCAGCGGCACCTTCACCTTCACCGTCGGCGACGACACCGAGGCGCCCGAGGGAGTGACCGTACTCGACGGCGGGCACGCCGACGTCGCGCTCAACGCCGAGACCGGGAAGGTCTACGTCCGCGCCGACGACGACAAGAGCGGCGAGCCGACGCGGCTCGCGGCCGATGACGTGGTGGTGAACGTGCCCGACCGGGCCAAGGAGACGGTGCCGAAGGAGAAGCCGTATTCCTTCCTCGGCAGGGCGGGCGACGAGCTGTGGGTGCTGCCGCAGGCAGTGATCGGCAAGCATGTCCACGGCGACATGGACCCGCACGCCTGGGAGGACGTCGCCAACGCCGAGGCGTACGTCCGGCGGATCGAAGCCGAGCTGATCAAGGCCGATCCGGACGGCAGGGCGACGTACGAGAAGAACGCCGCCGCGTACCTGAAGACGCTCCGCGCCCTCGACGAGGAGGTTGCCAGGAAGCTCGCCACCGTGCCGGAGAAGAACCGCAAGCTGATCACCACACACGACGCCTTCGGGTACCTCGCGAAGGCGTACGGCATGGAGATCGCGGGCTTCGTCGTGCCCGTGCCCAACCAGGAGCCGAGTGCGGCCGAGGTGGAGGAACTCGGCGACACCATCCGGGAGAAGCAGGTCCCGTCCGTGTTCCTGGAACCGAACCTCGCGGCACGCGCCGACGTGCTGCGCCGGGTCGCCGAGGACGAGGGGGTCGGCATCTGCACGATCTACGGCGACTCGTTCGACGACAAGGTCCACGACTACGTAGCGATGATGCGGCACAACGCGACCGAACTCGCCAAGTGCCTGGGAAAGGACGCCTGATGAGGGGCATGCGCAGAGGTCAGAGGGCCGCCGTGGCGGTGGTGCTCGCGGCCACCCTGGCGGGGGGCGGGGTCGCCGTCGCGGCCGACGGCACGGCGGAGCCCGGACTCGGCCGGATCGCCTACGCGGACGGCATGCTCACCATGGATCCGGCGGAGAGCGCCCATGTGATCGAGGTGGGCAGTGCGGACGTGACGGACGCCTCGGCACCCGGATGGGACACCACCGGAGTGCCCGAGGGCGCGGTGGACAGGGACACCGTGCGGTGGTCTCTGACCGGGCTCGACGGGCCCGGTGACCTGAAGGTGTACTCGGCCGAGAACGAGGGGGCCGGTGACAGAGCCCAGGACACATTGCTGTTCGACAGCGCGGACGACCTGTCCGGCGCACATGAGCTGCCCGTGGGCCACCAGGGCAATACCCGCTGGGAGTTCAGCGAGGACGGCACGTACCAGGTCATCTTCAGCGCCGAGGCCACGGCCGCGGACGGGCGGGAACTGTCCGTAGGGACCGTGTACACCGTGGTGGTCGGGGACAGCCTCGAGGTGGCGGGCGGGGAGGCCACGCCCGGGAACGAGCCGGTTGCCGAGGAGACTCCCGTCGAGGGAACCTCCGAGGAGGCGCAGACCCAGGCGGCGGCCCGAAAGGCCGTGACGGAGGCGGCCGAGACCGAGCGGCCCACCGCCCGTGCCGCCACCACGGCATCCGCCGACGCGGTGTCCGACAAGAAGGTCCTCGACGAGGGCCACGTCGACTTCGCCGCCCGCGTCGTCGACAACAAGCTGCAGATCCACATCAAGGACGGAACCGTCTCGGGAAAGACCACCTGGCGCGAGCCCTCTTCCGTAGTCCTGCACGTCAAGCCCGCGGCCAAGAACACCCTTCCGGCGGGCGACGAGTTCGCGTTCCTCGGCAAGGGCGGCGCCCCGGTGTGGCTGCTCGACCAGGTGCAGCAGGAGGGGCTGCTGTGGCCCGGTTGGTCGACGGACAACATCAAGGCGGGGGCGACCACGGGAGGAGTGGAGTTCTCCCTCACCGCGGTCGAGGGTCCGGGTGCCTACGCGCTCTACACGTATGACGCGATGTCGGGCGCGAACGTGCTGTTCAACAGCAAGGACGGGATGCCGGACTCCTTCGACGTGCCCGCCGACACGCACGCGCACGGCGGATGGGCGTTCACCAAGGAAGGGACATACCGGCTGACCTTCAAGATGAGCGGCACGCTCGCGAACGGAACGAAGGTCTCCGACACCGAGACGGTGACGTTCGTGGTCGGCGACACCGACCCCAGCACGGTGACGCCGGGCGACGGCTCAGGCAAGGGAGCGGCCGGGACCTCCGGGACGTCCGGTTCCTCGGACACGGCGGGCTCCGCGTCCGACTCCGGTTCCACGGGCGGCTCTTCGACGGACGACGCCGACGGCAAGATGGCTTCCACCGGCGCCGGTCAGGCCGTACTCCTGGGCTCGGCGGCGGCCGCGCTCACCGCAGTGGGCGTCGTGTCCTTCCTGGCCGCGCGGCGCAGGAGGACCGCACGTGGCTGAGCGATCGGACCCGATGCTGCGGGTCGCGGGTGCGACCGTCGTCCTCGGCGGGAGGACCGCCCTGGAGCGGGCCGACCTGTCGGTCGACGCAGGTGAACTGGTCGGCCTCATCGGCCCGAACGGCGCGGGCAAGACGACGCTCCTGCGCGCCGTGCTCGGGCTTGTTCCGCTGGCCGGAGGCGAGGTGGCCGTCGAGGGCCGGACCGGGCGACGGAGCGGGCGGAGCATCGGATACGTGCCGCAGCGGCATGAGTTCGCCTGGGACTTTCCCATCGACATCGCGGGCGCCGTCCTCACCGGCCGCACCCGGCAGATGGGCTGGCTGCGCCGCCCGGGCGCGGCCGCCCGGGCGGCGGTGGACGAGGCGCTGGAACTGACCGGGCTGACCGAGCTGCGTCGGCGCCCGATCGGCGAGCTCTCCGGCGGCCAGCGGCAGCGGGTCCTGGTGGCCCGCGCCCTGGCCGCCGGCCCACGCATCCTGCTCCTCGACGAGCCGTTCACGGGAGTCGACGTCCCCACCCAGGAACTGTTGAACGAGCTGTTCGGCCAGCTGGCCACGGAAGGCAAGGCTCTGCTGATGACTACGCACGATCTGGCGGCCGCCGCCCGCACCTGCCACCGGGTGGCGCTGATCAACCGCACGGTCGTCGCCGAGGGCGGCCCCGACATTCTCGCCGACCCCGACCAGATGCTGCGGGCCTTCGGCCTCGACCGCGCGATCGGTACGGTGACCGCATCATGAGCGACCTGATCGCCTTCCTCACTGATCCTTGGCAACTTCCCTTCATGCAGCGGGCGTTCGCCGTAGCGGCAGTCGTCGGCCTGGTGTGCGGCGTCGTCGGCGTGTACGTCGTGCTGCGTGGCATGGCGTTCATCGGCGACGCGATCGCCCACTCGGCCTTCCCGGGCGTCGCCCTTGCCTACGCCTTCGAAGGCAACCTTCTGCTCGGCGGAGCCGCGGCCGGCATCGCCACGGCCGTGCTGATCGCCTTCGTCTCCCAGAACCGGCGGCTGAAGGAGGACACCGTCATCGGTGTCTTCTTCGCCTTCGCCTTCGGGCTGGGCATCGTCCTGGTCTCCACCAGGGACAGCTGGACGACGGACCTGTCGTCCTTCCTGTTCGGCCAGGTGCTGGCGGTGAGCGCGTCGGACGTGTGGACCGTGGCCGGCATCGGGGCCGTACTGGTCCTCGTCGTGCTGGTGATCGGCAAGGAACTGGTCGCCGTCAGCCTGGACCGCGAGACGGCACGCGCGGCGGGCCTGCCGGTGTTCCGACTCGACCTGACCCTGTACGTCGTCGTCACCACGACGATCGTGATGTCCCTGGAGGCGGTCGGCAACATCCTCGTCCTCGCGCTGCTCATCACCCCCGCCGCCACCGCTCGCATGCTCACCGAGCGCCTGTGGGCGATGGCCCTAATGGCCTCTCTCATCGGCTGCGCGGGCAGCATCGCGGGCCTGTACGTCTCGTACGCCTACGACCTCGCCGCGGGCGGCTCCGTGGTCGTGGTTCTCACCGGCCTGTTCGTCCTCACCTGGTGCCTGGCTCCCCGTCACGGGCTCTTCGCGAAGCTGCTCCAGCGCCCGGATGGAGCCGAACCGGCAGGTCACGCCGTCTAACGAGTCGCCACCACCACGTAACTGTTGCCGTACTGCCAGACCTGACGGGGTGGGCAAACCTGACCTGCCGCAGCAGCCGTACGTGCGCGGACAGGGGCAGGCCCGCGCCGTTTCCCGCACCCGTGCCGTGGCGCGGCTGCCGGGCCAGGAGCTGCCGTGTCTCCAGCCGGGGGCGATGTCCGCTGGTGGTCGGCGACGGGGACGATGATCTCGTCCCCGTCGGTGAGGTACGAGGTCAGCCAGTCGCGGGCGATCGTCCGCAGGCCCTCGGTGGTTCCGCTGGTGAAGGGCACGGCGGAGCGTTCCGGAGCCGGGGCGGCCAGGAACTCCTTGACGTGGTCTCGCGTCCGCTCCACGAGTTCTGTGGTCCGGTTGGCCCAGGTGTAGGTGCCGCGACCGGCATTGGCATGGGCGTTGGTGGTGGTGAGCCAGGTCTGGACGGCGTCCAGACCTGCCTGCGGCTTCTGAGCGGTGGCTGCGCTGTCCAGGTAGGCCGGCTCCGGATGGGCGGTGATGATCGGGAACTGGGCGCGCAGCTCGTCCTGCCCGTCCTGGAGATCCTCCGGGAAGCCCATGCCGTTGCCTCGGGCAGAGGTGACGGTCATGTCAGGTCATGGGGGAGCGCGTGCCATGTCGGCTTGGCTGTTGCTGCTCGGTTGCGCGCGGCTGACCGGGCAGGATGCCGGATGGTGGGTTCCAGCGGGCGACTCGGACGCGGATGAGCAGACCGTGTCGTGCCCCAGCCTGCGGGCGTGGATGTTTTTGGCTCGGATGTGCCCGCGGAGGGCGGGGACTGGCGGGGTGCCTGCACCGATCCTGGCTGGGGGTGCGAAGACGGGGCCCGCTGCGGCTACTGCCCGGGCGGCGTGACGGTCGTACGGCCAGCAGATGGCGCGGAGGGCGGCGGCCCTGATTCAGTCCCTTCGTCAGTCAGTTGGCCAGGGCATCAGCCTGCTCCCGGTCCGTGAGCGGGCCGAAGGCCAGAGCAGCGGCGAACTCCCCGACACCGCCCAGACGTTCCTCGGTGAACTCCTCGCGGCCGGGTTCGTGCTGGAGCGCCTGGAGGAGCCCCAGGCGACCGAGGGAGCCCGGATCATCGATCCCCGCCGATATGAGAAGACCCGTCGGCAGCCGCACTTCCTGGCTGTCAGGCTGTCCCGGCCGTGACGCTCTGACCGTTCGCCGCCCGCCCTTTTGCTGGGGATACCGAGAGCCATGTGCGCAGGCTGCCGTTCTGTCGAAGTGGGCGATCTTACGTTGGCCGGTGCCGGGGTCGGAGCGCGGGCACTCCCACCCCGGCCGCTCGTCCGGGTCAGGACGCGGGCAGCTCACTTCGGACCGTGCGGGCGGCGGCGACCAGGTTCTCCAGGGAGGCGCGGGTCTCGGGCCAGCCGCGGGTCTTCAGGCCGCAGTCGGGGTTGACCCAGAGCCGTTCGGCGGGGATCGCCTTGAGGCCGGTCCGCAGCAGTGCGGCGGCCTCCTCGGCGCTCGGTACGCGTGGGGAGTGGATGTCGTACACGCCGGGTCCGGCCTCGCGCGGGTAGCCGTGGGCGGCGAGTTCGCGGGCGACCTGCATGTGCGAGCGGGCGGCTTCGAGACTGATGACGTCGGCATCGAGGTCGTCGATGGCCTGCACGATGTCGCCGAACTCCGCGTAGCACATGTGGGTGTGGATCTGAGTGTCCGGACGGACGCCGCCGGTCGTGAGCCGGAACGCCTCCGTCGCCCAGGCCAGATAGGCCGGACGGTCGCCGGCCCGCAGCGGCAGCGTCTCGCGCAGCGCGGGCTCGTCCACCTGGATCACCGGAGTGCCGGCCGCCTCCAGGTCGTTCACCTCGTCGCGCAGGGCGAGGGCGACCTGACGGGCTGTCTCGCCGAGCGGCTGGTCGTCGCGGACGAAGGACCAGGCGAGCATGGTGACCGGTCCGGTGAGCATGCCCTTGACCGGGCGTGAGGTGAGGGACTGGGCGTACGACGTCCAGCGCACCGTCATCGGCTCGGGCCGCGAGATGTCGCCGGCCAGGATCGGCGGGCGGACGTAGCGGGTTCCGTACGACTGGACCCAGCCGTGCTGGGTGGCGAGGTAGCCGGTGAGCTGTTCGGCGAAGTACTGGACCATGTCGTTGCGTTCGGCCTCGCCGTGCACGAGGACGTGCAGGCCGGTCTTCTCCTGGAAGGAGATCACCTCCTGGATCTCGGCCCTGATGCGCTCTTCGTAGTCGGCGGTGCCGATCCGGCCCGCCCCCAAGTCAGCGCGCGCGGTGCGCAGTTCGCCGGTCTGCGGAAAGGATCCGATGGTCGTGGTCGGCAGCAGCGGCAGCCCGAGGCGGGCCCGCTGCGTGCCGGCGCGCTCGGCGTACGGCTGTGAGCGGCGCGCGGCGGCGTCGGTGACGGCGGTGGCCCGGGCCCGTACGTCAGGAGCGTTGGTGATCGGCGAACCCGTCCGGGAGGCCAGAGCGGCGCGGTTGGCGGCGAGTTCGGCGGCGATGGTGTCCGTACCCTGGGCGAGGCCCTTGGCGAGAGTGACGATCTCGGCGGTCTTCTGCTTCGCGAAGGCGAGCCAGCGCAGAATCTGCGGCTCGATGTCGCGTTCGGCGGCGGCGTCGAGCGGGACGTGCAGCAGGGAGCAGGAGGCGGTCACGTCCACCCGGTCCGCCAGCCCCAGCAGCGTGCCGAGCGTGGAGAGCGACTTCTCCAGGTCGTTCACCCAGATGTTGCGGCCGTTGACGATGCCGGCGACCAAACGCTTGCCGGGCAGCCCGCCGGCCGCCGCGAGGCCGTCGAGGTTGGCGGCACCGGCCTCGGTGAAGTCCAGGGCCAGACCCTCCACCGGGGCCTTGGCGAGGACGGGCAGGGCCTCGCCGAGCCGGTCGAAGTAGGAGGCGACCAGCAGCCTGGGCCGCTCGGTGAAGGCGCCGAGGTCCCGGTACGCGCAGGCCGCGGCGTCCAACTCGGCCGGCGTACGGTCCTGGACCAGGGCGGGCTCGTCGAGCTGCACCCACTCGGCGCCGGCCGCACGCAGGTCGGCGAGCACTTCGGCGTACACCGGGAGCAGCCGGTCGAGAAGGGTGAGCGGGTTGAAATCCGGCGGCACGCCCGGGGCGGGCTTGGCAAGCAGGAGGTAGGTGACAGGGCCGACCAGGACGGGCCGGGCGGTCAAGCCGAGGGCGAGGGCCTCCTTGAACTCGGCGACCTGCTTGGCCGAGTCGGACGCGAATACGGTGTCCGGGCTCAACTCTGGTACGAGATAGTGGTAGTTGGTGTCGAACCACTTCGTCATCTCCAGCGGCGCCGCGTCCTGCGTGCCGCGGGCCATGGCGAAGTAGCCCTCCAGCGCGTCTGCGTCGACGGCCGCCCGGTGCCGGGCGGGGATCGCGCCGACCATGACGGTGGTGTCCAGGACGTGGTCGTAGTACGAGAAGTCGCCGGTGGGCACCTCGTCGATGCCGGCCTCGGCGAGCTGCCGCCAGTTCGTACGGCGTAGCCCGGCGGCGGTGTCCCGGAGCGCGTTCGCGGTGACGCGGCCCCTCCAGTAGCCCTCGACGGCCTTCTTCAGTTCCCGGCTCTGTCCCTGGCGGGGGTAGCCGTACACGGTGGCCCGTGCTGCCGCGGCTGCGGACTTGGTGGTCACGGAGATCTCCTTCGCGAGATGATTCCCTGAGATCCCGGCGACGGGACGAGAGCGCGAAGGGGTGACGGAACCAGGCGGACACGACCTTGCGCGGCACAGCGCGGTCATCCGCTTGATATGTACGCCGACCCGCCCACGAGGTCACCGGGATGTCCGCGCGCGAGTGTTTCGCACACGGGCAGTTGGCAGGTCTTCGGACTCACGGGCACGCCCTCCTGACCGGAGGACACCTACTGGCCGTCGCTTCCCAGACCCGGTACGTCGGACCCAGTGCGTATGACGGCTGTCGTTCCCGCTCACCGCTGCGGGGCAGTCCCGGATTCCCACCGGGTTCCCTCTTACGACGCATCCCGCCTGGCGGACGGGGCGAACCAGCTGCACCAGCCAGCGTAAAGGCCCGCCCCCGAGTACGGAGCACCGCGTCCACCATTCGGATGGTGAGCTGATACATGCGGGGGACAGGTGTGAAACGGGCCGAGGCCGGGAAAGGCCGCACAGGCGTTTCCCGCCCTTCCCCTGTCCGCGCCTGCCGGACCCTCACCAGGCGGCACGGTCCGGGCCCCTCGGTCCGGGTGCGCCACGAGTGACTCTGCGATCGAGGCGACGGTATCGGGACAGATCAGGTGCGCCAGCTTCAGCGGGCTCATGGGGTGGGCGCAGCCCAGTTCCATACCGGTGCCGATGTCATCGGCCGTGGCGAAGCCGGACTTGGCCATCCGCACGGCGGACGGGAGGTACGGGACGAGGAGGGCGTCGACGACGAAGCCCGCCCGGTCCTCAGCGATACCGGCGCCCATCTGCCCATCGCCTCGTCCACGCCGACGGACTCGACCTCGCCGGCGCCGCCGCCACCCCCATCGGCATGGGCTGCCGTGTCTGTGAACGCCTCGACCGCCCCCAGCCGGGGCGCACCGCCGCTCGGCCAGTCCCTGCGGAGGGACCAGAACACCAGCACCTGCGTGCCGAACCCGTGACCGATCGCATCACCAGACCGTATGACGGACTTGATAGCCTCATCGGGCCAGTCGAGCCACACCCGAGGCCAGGGAATCCGGTGCGAATCCGGAACTGACGCGCAGCGGTGAGGGGGACGGGCGGGGCACGACGCCACTGGGAGACCGGGAAGGCGCCTCGTCCGGACGACCCCGAGTCCGAAGACCTGCTGGCACCTTCGCGTCCTGGCGCGGAGGGACGTCCGTAGGCCAGGCTCCGCGTACGAGCCCCGACCCCCGAGGCATGCCCGTGCTCCGCACCCCCGTCCTTCTCCGCACTCCGGCGCTTCTCCTCGCGTCCGCCCTGCTGCTTACCGCCTGCGGCTCGGCCGGCGACGACGCGAAGTCGGAGCAGACTTCTGCCGCCGGCTACCCGGTGACCCTCGACAACTGCGGCCACAAGGCCATCTTGAAGTCGGCCCCGAAGCGGGCCGTCTCGCTCAACCAGGGCACCACGGAGATCCTGCTCTCCCTCGGTCTCGCCGGCCGCATGGCCGGTACGGCGACCTGGACCGACCCGGTGATGAAGGGCCTGGAGAAGGCCGACACGTCCGTGCCCCGGCTCGCTGACAACGCGCCCTCCTTCGAAAAGGTCCTGGACGCCGAACCCGACTTCGTCACCGCCTCGTTCGTCTCCACCCTCGGCAAGGGCGGGGTCGCCACCCGAGAGCAGTTCGAGAAGCTGGGCGTGCCCACGTACGTCTCTCCGTCCGACTGCTCGGGCAAGGACAACGACAGCGGCGGCGACGGATCGCGTAGCAAGCCGCTCACTCTCGACGCTCTCTACGGCGAAATACGCGATCTGGCAAGGGCGTTCGGCGTCGAAGAACGGGGCGAGAAAGTCGTTGCCGATCTGAAGGAACGGGTACGCAAGGCGACCGACGGGCTGGACGCCTCCGGCGTCTCCCTCATGTACTGGTTCGCCAACTCCCAGTCGCCGTACCTGGCCGGCTGCTGCGGCGCGCCCGGCGCCATCACGCGTGCGGTCGGCGCGAAGAACGCCTTCTCGGACACCCACGACGAGTGGCCCCAGATCAACTGGGAGACTGTCGCCGACCGTGACCCCGATGTCATCGTGCTCGGCGACCTGACCCGCAAGCAACAGACCGCGGAGACCGCGGCCGCGAAGATCCGCTTCCTGGAAACCAACCCGGCCACCCGCAATCTCAACGCGGTGAAGAAGAAGCGGTACGTCCTGCTCAGCGGGCAGGCGATGAACCCGTCCATCCGTACGGTTGAGGGGATCGAGAAGGTCGCAGCCGGGCTGCGCGACTTCGGACTCGCCAAGTGAGCCTCCGCACCCTGCTGCTGACGGGCGGCGGACTGACCGCGCTGCTCGCGTCGATCGCCGTGGCCGTGACGATCGGACCGGCGGACATCTCCACCGGCGACGTGTGGGCCGCCGTCTCAGCCCATCTCGGCCTGGGTGAGAGCACGTTGGCGCCACTGCGGGACGGCATCGTGTGGAACCTGCGGATGCC
Organism: Streptomyces acidicola; assembly: GCF_009377235.1. Taxonomy (GTDB): domain Bacteria; phylum Actinomycetota; class Actinomycetes; order Streptomycetales; family Streptomycetaceae; genus Streptomyces; species Streptomyces acidicola. The sequence goes on along the minus strand of NZ_VMNX01000008.1, from coordinate 66,483 downwards.
TCGCACGCTGCTCGCCGCCGTGTGCGGGGCCGGGCTCGCCGTGTGCGGGGCGGTGATGCAGTCGTTGCTGCGCAACCCGCTGGCCGATCCCTTCGTCCTCGGTGTTTCCTCCGGTGCGTCCACGGGAGCGGTCGCCGTGGTCGTGCTGGGCGTGGGCGGGGGAGTGGTGTCCCTGTCGGCGGGCGCCTTCTTCGGGGCGCTGCTCTCCTTCGCGCTGGTGCTGCTGCTCAGCCACAACCTGGGCGGCAGCACCGACCGAGTAGTGCTGTCCGGGGTGGCGGCCATGCAGCTGTTCTCGGCGCTGACCTCGTTCATCGTCCTGACCTCGGCGGACGCGGAGACCACCCGGGGCGTGCTGTTCTGGTTGCTCGGCTCGCTCACCGGCGCCGACTGGGGACAGGTGCTGCTCTGCACCGTCGTCCTGGCGGTGGTCCTCGTCATCTGCCTCGGGTACGCCCGTACGCTCGACGCGTTCGCCTTCGGCGACGAGGCCGCCGCCGGACTCGGGGTCCGTGTCGCCCGCACTCGCCTGGTTCTCCTGTCCGCGACGGCGCTGCTCACCGCCGCCCTGGTCAGCTGCGCCGGCGCGATCGGCTTCGTCGGCCTGGTCCTCCCGCATGCCACCCGCGCCCTCACCGGCTCCGGGCACGCCCGTCTCCTGCCCGTGACGGCGCTGACCGGGGCCGTCTTCCTGGTGTGGGTGGACACCCTCGCCCGTACCGTCCTCGACCCCCAGGAGGTCCCGGTGGGCGTGGTGACGTCCCTCATCGGCGTGCCGGCTTTCGTCGCCGTGCTCTACCGCGGGCGGAGGAGGGCATGACTGGCCTGCGTGCGGACCGCGTCGTACGGCGCATCGGCGACAAGGTCGTCGTCGACGGCGTCACCCTTTCCCTGAGCCCCGGCGAGACCGTCGGCCTGCTCGGCCCCAACGGCTCGGGGAAGTCGACACTGTTGCGGCTGCTGGCCGGGGTTCTCGCCCCCAGCGCCGGAGCCGTGACCCTGGACGGGCGCACGCTCACCGAGGTCGGCCGCCGAGCCACCGCACGCCGTATCGCCAGCGTGGAACAGCATGCCGACACCCGGACCGAACTGACCGTCCGGGACATCGTCGCCCTCGGACGCATCCCGCACCGCCGCGCCTGGACACCGCCCACGGCGGCCGACGCGGAAGCCGTCACCGAGGCCCTGCGGCGCACCGGACTGACCGACCGGGCCGGCCAGTCCTGGCACACCCTCTCCGGCGGCGAACGCCAGCGCACCCAGATCGCCCGCGCCCTCGCTCAGGAACCCCGCGAACTCCTCCTCGACGAACCCACCAACCACCTGGACATCCAGCACCAGCTCGACCTGCTGGACCTCGTCGCGAGCCTGCCCGTCACCACCGTGATCGCCCTGCACGACCTCAACCTCGCCTCGATGTACTGCGACCGCCTCCTCGTCCTGCGCGACGGCCGCGCGGTCACGGAGGGCACGCCGGCCGAGGTCCTGACACCTGCCCTCATCGAGCAGGTCTACGGCGTCGGCGCCGAGGTCACCCACGACCCCGGCCACCCCGTGATCCGCTTCCTGCGCCCGGCCGCCGGGGATGGATCTCCCCCGAAGAGGAGTGTGACGAGCGCTGCCTCGACAGCGCCCTGAAGCAGCTGACACGGACCACACCTCCGCCGAACCGGCACCGTGCCGCATCGTCGTCTGCCGGGACTGCTGCTGCGGAACTCCGAAGGTGACCGGAGTCGACCACGACCGTCAGACCGCGCGCCTGGCGGAGAGCGTCCCGCTGCGCATCTCGACCTGCCTCGACGTGTGCGAGCACGCCAACGTGATCGTCGTCCAGCCGTCCGCCGCGGCCCGCGCCGCAGGCGCCCGCCCGGTCTGGCTCGGCCTCGTCAACGACCCCGACGCTACCGAGGACATCGCCGCCTGGGTCAGGGCCGGCGGCCCCGGCGTCGCCCCTTGTCCCGACATCCTCGACCTCTACGTCTTCACGCCGCCTCGGAGAGCGCGGTGATCATGAATTTGCAGTTCTCTCGCGGAGCACCGACTGAATAAATGACTCCTGCACTGGCATTGTTGCTACCTGAGCGACCCGTCAGTGCTCACGTCGTGCGTCCAATGGGCGCAGCTGCGCCCACCCGCCGGCCGCGACGAGCACGGCCGTCCCATCTGCAGACGGTGCTGGGGACGGCCTCTGCGCACCTGCACGGAGCGCGGCGCGCTGTCCCCCACCAAAGCGAACGGGCCGCACGGACCCCTGTGTCAACCGTGCTACCAGCGCACCCGTCAACCCCGCCGGATCTGTTCCATCTGCGGGGAACTCACCCGGATCAGCCGCCGCGCCGGCAGCCCGGCCGACGGTGCCGGGAAGGTTTGTTACCGCTGCTACCGCCGACCCACCACCGCCGCGTCGTGCGCCGTCTGCGGACGGCAACGACCCTGCTACCGGCGACGGGACGGCACGCTGACCTGCTGGGCCTGCAGACCCCTGCCCCAGCGGACCTGCGCAGGCTGCCACCGCTTACGGGTCGTGGCAGCGAACTGGCCCATGGGCCCAGTCTGCCCACCCTGCTACCACCGCATCCGCAGCCGCCCCGGACCTTGCGCGCGCTGCGGTATCCGCCGGCCTCTCACCGGCATCGCCCACCTCCCGGGTACCGGCGAGGCCGCGATCTGCGGACCCTGCGCCGGAGCAGGCCCCGCCGCACCCTGCACCACCTGCGGAAGCGAAGAAGGTGCCTACGCCGACGGCCAATGCCTGCGCTGCCTGGTGCATCACCGCGTTCGCGACCGCGTCACCCGCGCTGATGGAACTGAGCATCCCCAACTCGGGCCGTTCCTCGACGCTTTGGGCGACAAGACGGAACCGGCCAGCACGCTGCACTGGCTGTCCGACAGTCCCTCCGCCCAGCTGCTGATCCGCCTGGCCGCCGACCGCCGGCCGATCAGTGTGACAGTCGGAGAAGCGCACGGCTGAAGCTTCCTCGGAACGACGGAATGACGTAGACTACGCAGGAAGTGACGCCGCATGCGGCACGACCGAACCAGACAACGCCGGCGTGAGAGACTCTCACCGTCCACTGTCAACGAATTGACGATTCAGGACACTACTGGGTGGCAACGCTTTCAGAGATACAAGCCCTGTTGGGTGAACCCCGGTTCAACTGGTCGGATCCGGCACCATGGATCGAACTGGAGCAGGAACTCGGCATCGAATTCCCTGCGGACTTTCGTGAGATCGTCGACGCCTACGGTTCGATCTCGGTCAACGGGCAGTTGTCTCTGAAGCACCCCGCCGGTCATCTTCTGCACAGCCTGGGAAAGGACATCAGGCTGGATCTCGAGCTCTGGCGCGAGGAGGACATGGCGGAGTACCTGCCCAGTCCGGTAGGGGCGAACCCCGGCGAATTGATGCCGGCGGCGACGGCCACGACGGGCGAGGCGGTTTTCCTTCGCGTTCCCGACGACCCCTCGTCGCCCTGGCGTGTCGTGGTCCAGGAGTTCGACAGTCCGGCGTGGACTCTCTACGAGATGACATTCAGTGAATGGTTGCTGGACTATCTCAGGGGGAGAGACGTGACATTGTGTTCTCGCAACTTCGCGCCTGACCGTCCGTTCTACGAATTCCTGCCCTGACAATGAACCTCACTCACGACCCGGCAGCGGCAGATCCGGCTGGTGACGCAGTGCGTCCAACACGACGCTCACCGCCGCGCGAGGTGGTGAGCCACGACGGATCGCCGCCGTGATCGTGCGCGTCACGGGAGTCGCGAGATGACCGGTGGCGACGCGATAACGGCGATCGACCGCCAAGCCGGGCAGCAGCGCGATCGACAGCCCGGCCTCGACGTGCTGGAGGGTCATCATGTAGTTGCTGAACCGGCACACCACCCGCGGCTCGAACCTCGATTGACGGCACAGGCGTAGCGCGAGACTCGCCATGTACGACTGTGGCGTGTCGAACGCCCACGGCTCGTCCGCGTAGGCCGCGAGGTCCACGGCGCCGCGCCCGGCCGCGGGATGCCCGGGCGGGACCACCAGCAGGATCTCGTCCGTGGCCAGTGGCACGAGGTCGAGATCCGGTCCCAACGGCGGCTCGTCGAAGTCCGTGGTCGTGATGATGACGTCCGCGTCGCCACCTCGCAGCGCGGGCATGCTGTCGTGCGGCTCCAGTTCCAGCAACTCGACGTCCAGGTGCGGATACTCGCGCGCCAGACGTGTTACCGCCGGCACGGCCATGGTGTGGATCGCGCTCTGGAACGCCCCCAGCCGCACCAGGCCGGACGGCTCCTCGCCGAACCCGCGCAACTCCGCCTCGACGCTGTCCATGTGATCGAGGATCGCCCGCGCCCGCCGGGCGAGGATCAGCCCGGCCGGGGTCAGCCGCACCCGGCGTCCCGTTCGTTCCAGTAGTTGTGTGCGCGTCTCGGTCTCCAGCACGGCGAGCTGCTGAGACACGCTTGACGGGCTCAGGTTGGCGGCCTGTGCGACCGCACGGACGGTGCCCAGCGTGTCCAGCAGGCTCAGCAGCCGTAGCCTCCAGGGGTTCATCACGCCCTCATTGTTGTGCGGTTCTGCCGAACAGGGGAGCCGGAATTGTGAGATGGACGTGTCACTCGAGCGCGACCTACCGTCGGCGACATGGCTGCTGTGACCACCTCCACGTCGTCCACCGAAACCTTCTGGACCGATGCCGAGAGGCATCTCGTACGCTACGGCGGCGAGTTCACCCCCGAGATCATCGACCGAGCCGCCGGGAGTTTCCTGTTCACCGCGAGTGGCCGGAAGATCCTTGACTTCACCTCCGGCCAGATGAGCGCGATCCTCGGCCACTCGCACCCGGAGATCGTCGCGACCGTCCAGCGGCAGGTCGCGACCCTCGACCACCTCTTCAGCGGCATGCTCAGCCGCCCAGTGGTCGACCTCGCCCGGCGACTGGCCGACACGTTGCCCGCGACGCTGGAGAAGGCGCTGCTGCTGACGACCGGCGCCGAGTCGAACGAAGCCGCGATCCGGATGGCCAAGCTCGTCACCGGCAGGCACGAGATCGTCTCGTTCGCGCGGTCCTGGCACGGCATGACGCAGGCCGCCGCGTCCGCCACCTACAGCGCGGGTCGCAAGGGCTACGGCCCGGGCGCGCCCGGCAACTTCGCCATCCCCGTGCCGAACGCGTACCGGCCCGACTTCACCACGCCCGACGGCTCGCTGGACTGGCGCCGCCAGCTGGACTTCGCCTTCGACCTGATCGACGCCCAGTCGACCGGCAGCCTGGCCGCGTGCCTCGTCGAACCGATTCTCAGTTCAGGCGGAATCATCGAGCCGCCAGTCGGGTACTTCGCGGCCCTGCAAGAAAAATGCAGGGAACGCGGCATGCTGTTGATCCTCGACGAGGCCCAGACCGGCCTCTGCCGTACGGGGACCTGGTATGCGTTCGAGCGCGACGGCGTCGTCCCCGACATCCTCACGTTGTCCAAGACGCTCGGGGCCGGACTCCCCCTCGCGGCCGTGGTCACCAGCGCCGAGATCGAGCAGGAGGCGCACGAGCGCGGGTTCCTGTTCTTCACCACGCACATCGCCGACCCGCTCGTGGCCGCGGTCGGCAACACCGTCCTCGACGTCCTGATCGGCGACAGGCTCGACGAGCGCGCGCGGTCGCTCGGCGCGTTCCTCCGCCACGGCCTCGCGGACATCGCCACGCGTCACGCGATCGTCGGCGACATCCGTGGCCGGGGCCTGCTGGCCGGGCTCGAACTCGTCCTTGACCGCGAGACCAAGCGGAGCTCGAACGAGCTGGGCGCGCGGGTCACCCGGCGCTGCCTCGAACTCGGCCTGCACACGAACATCGTCCAGCTCCCCGGCATGGGCGGAGTCCTGCGGATGGCGCCGCCGCTGACCGCCACCGAGGACGAGCTTTCGCTCGGCTTGGCGATTCTGGACGAGGCGATCGGCGACACCTGCGCCGTCCTCTGAGCATGCCGCTGATGCTGACCAGGCTGCGGAACACGGGCTGCGGAACGCAGGCAGTGCGGCGGCCTGCAGCCACCACGCAGACCGCGGGCCGGGAGCGCCCGACGCGGGCTCGCCCCCGAGCCCGCGTCTGCTGGGCGCGATCAACGCGATCGATCGGTGAGGCGTCGGCTCAGTCCGGCAGCCCCCACGGCTTCGAGTCTCCGACGGCCGGTACGTCACGCGGGCCGAGGTCCGTGTCCGTGCCACGGCGGAGAACGACGGCCGTTTCTCCCCTGCCGAGGGGAACCTCGATACGGCCGGCCGCCGTCTCGCGGTAGCGCAGGCGCCGCCCGTGCTCGTCCCGTACGTCGATGGCGCCGTCGATGCCGTGCTGCAGCACCAGTGGTGCGCCGGCCTCGCTGTGGACGCGTACCCATCGGGTTCGGCCGCCTGACCGGTCCGCGTCGATGAGGAACGCGCCCTGGGTACGCAGGGCTTGGACCGAGAAGTCGGGCCAGCGCCGTGACACGGAGGGGAAGACCCGCACGATGCCGCCATGGCTCTGCACGGCCGTGTCGAGGACCGACTGGGCCGCCGTCAAGGGGCTCTCGATGCCGAGGTTCGTGTCCTCGACGTACATGGTGTTCGGCGTCATCCTCGCGCCCCAGGTCTGGTGGACGACGTTGCCGTCGGTGAAGAAGGTCAAGAAGTCCAGGGCCTCCTCGGGCCGTTCGATCACGGATGCCATCGAGGAGGCGACGGCGTAGCTGTAACCCGCCCACAGACCGCGGTCCTTGACCCAGTGGTCGAAGGTGGTCCGCATGATCTCCCGGTCGGCCGGCCGGTCCCAGTTCAGCTCGTGCAGCGGGTACAGCCACAGCATGTGTGAGAAGTGCCGGTGGGACTCGGTGAGCGGCTTCCCCGCGCCGATCATGATCCCGGTCGGGTCCCGCGGGTAGTCCACCAGGCGCCGGAGGATCTCACGCCAGCGTGCGGCGCGCGGATGGTCCGTACGGAGAATGCGCAGGCAGTCGAGGAGGGTGACGCAGCCCCAGCGGAGCAGGGAGAGGTCGTAGGTGCAGTCCTCGGCGTCGGCCCACTCGGGCGACCGGGTGAGCGGCAGATGAAGCCTTCCGTCGCTGCCCTCGTGCAGGAAGTGGTCGTAGAAGTTCACCGCCTTGACGAGGATCGGGAAGAGGACGTCGCGGACGATCGACACGTCCATGGTGTGGCGGTAGCTGAGCCAGACGTTGTGCATGGCCCAGATGAGATTGCCGTTGTTGTCGGTCTTGGTGGACGTGCCGGGGATGCCGACGGTCTTGGCGCCGGGGCGGAGCTTCCAGTCGGAGGGGTGGGCCAGGGCGTAGGTCTGCCCGTCCTGGTACTCCGGCGGGACGGACAGCGGCAGGAACTCCTCGAAGTCCTTGAAGGTGGAGGTGACGGAGTCGAGTTCGAGGTGGTTGGACCCCTGGATCAGCCAAGTGGCGATCTGGACATTGAGGTTCCACCACACGGCGGTCCAACTGCCGCCCGTCTCCGGGTACCACGGCCCCCACTCGGACATCGAGGGCCCGCCGGCCCGGGTGGCGCAGGCTGCCTTGTAGAGCTGGATCCAGTAGAAGTCCTGAATGCGCTTGTCGGGCACCGACAACAGGCTGCGCCGGTAGAAGCGGTGCCACCAGTCGCGGTGCTCGCGCACCAGGTCGTCCGGGTCCGCGGACAGCGTACGGGCCACTTCGGCGACGGCCAGCTCCGTCGTGCGCGACAGGTCCCCGGGGAAGCGGTAGACGATGTGCGCGGCCAGCAGCCTGCCGCTGCCGACGCGGCGTTCGCGCCAGGCGGTGGTCCACCCTCCGCCCGCGATCAGCGGCTGCTCGACATACCTGGTGGCCCCGGTGTCTCCGGCGGAGCCGACGCTGGGGTCGGGGTTGCCGGTGTAGTCGGCGGGTTTGTCCTTTGTGCGCGGAGAGGTCGCGGACATCCATGTGAACGACCAGGCCGCAGCCTCCTCGCCGGCACTGGGCCGGGTGGAGATCAGCAGTGCGGTACGGGTGTTGTGCACCAGCATCGAGAAGCGGACGCTGCCCCGTGTGGTCGTGACGGTACCGCGCAGCTCGGCGTCCCAGAGGTCCAAGGTCCAGTCGACGCCGGTCACCTCACCGGCGAGCGTGAGGTCGAAGTGCCCTATGGGCAACCGGGAGAATCCGTACGGAGCGCGCCACTGTGGGCGCTGGTCCTGCACCTGGCTGTGGCTGACCATGACTTTCACGGAGTTGGCCGTCGCACCTCGGTAGACCTGCACCCCGAGCAGGCCGTTGCCCAGGAAGGGGCCGTCCTTCCAGTCGCCGGGAATCCGCCGCCAACGCGGAGCGGCGGCCCTGACCATCCGTTCGTGCAGTCCCTCCGCCCCGCCGGCCGCGCGGGGCGCCGCCCAGCCGGTGCCGGACCCTGCCGACCAGCCGACCGCGGCGACCGCGGCCGCCGTACCGATCACACCTCTTCGAGAGATCCCGTTCCCAGGCATCACGGTCACGTAGGTGCCTCCCATTCCTGGTTGTGAACCTCTTGGCATGGTGCAGGCGCCTTGAGTGAAAGGGGAAGACCTCCGACGTATCGGAAATCGAGGTGGCGGCTCATCTGCGGGTGGCTAGGACGTATTCACAGGTCAACTGGCATGCCCGGAAGTGTCTGACCGGCGGAAGGTTGAGATCCAACCGATGTCTGCACCGACTGCGCCCATTTTCACCCGAGCCGCCGGTGCAGGTTGCAGGATCGCCGAAGTGCGGGTCGAGGTCCCCCTCGACCCGCACAAGTTGTCGCGCGATCAGCAGCAGGAGTGGGGGATGTGCTCCTCCCGGTGCCACCAGAAGTTGTCGCGGGCCGGTTGCTGGGGGACGTCGGGCAGGGTGGCGTTGTGGACGACCGTTCCACTCTGCTTCGTCGCCGTCGCCGTCGCCGTGAGGTCCGCGACCGTGTGCGGTACGCCGCCGAGGACGACTTGGCGTACGGAAGCCGCGGCCTTGATGTCCGTCATCGGGTCGCCCTCGACCAGGACGAGGTCGGCGAGCTTGCCCGGCTCGACGGTGCCGAGTTGGTCGGACAGGCCCAGGGTGCGGGCTCCCTGAACGGTGGCGGAGCGCAGTGCCTCGTACGGGCTGACACCGTGACGGACCATGGTCTGCAGGTTGAGGTGGTAGTAGACGCCGGGCGGGACGAGCGGGCTGTCGGTGCCGACGGCGACATGGGCGCCCTCTTCGACCAGGCGGCGGACAGTCTTGCCGTGCCGGGCGACGAAGGCGAGTTCGGCGGTCGGCTCCTTTTCCAGGGCCGCCGTGATGCCCTCGCGCAGCTCCGCGTACTCGGCGGCGGTGAGCAGGGAGGTCAGCCGGGGGTCGTCCAGAGCCCAGTCCGCGTGCCGGTAGAGGGCGGCCCGGACCGCGGACAGGCCGAGACCGGACAGTCCGAAGGTGGGCGTGAACGCCATGCCGCTCGCGGCCAGCGGGCCGGTGACGTCCTGGTAGCTGTGGCCGAGGTGGGTCTCCTTCTGGCGTCGGCCGTAGCGGCTGGTGCCGCCGACGTGCTCGACGCCGTCGGCGCCCAGACAGAGCGGCCCGTACAGGTAGTGGGATGCGCTCCGCAGGCCGATCCGGTGGGCCTCCCGGACGGCCGAGCGCTGGAGTGCGTAGGGCAGCCGGACGTACGTCTTGACCATGTCGTGGCCGAGGGCGCGGGCCTTGTTGATCTCGCGGCTCAGCTGCTCCTCGTCCGTGACGGGGCGGCCCGAGGAGTAGTAGATGCGGGAGCCGTCGACGAGGTCGCCGGCGGTGAAGACGCGCGGGCCGGTGCGGCGGCCGGAGGTGAGGGCCTCCTTGGCCTCGACTGCCGCGTAGTGGGAGGTGCCGGGTGAGCGCAGGGCGGTGACACCGAAGGAGAGCCACAGGCGCATGAGTTCGTTGCGCTCCCAGGGGCCGTGCTCGTGGACGGCGACGAAGCCGGGCAGCACCGTCAGGCCGCGGGCGTCGACCACCTTGTCCCCGGGCCGGACGGGACGCTCTCCGCGCGGGGTGACGGCGGCGATCCGGTGCCCGTCGAGGTGGATGTCGACGTCGCGCCGCAGGGCGGGGCCGGTGCCGTCCCAGAGGGCTCCGGCCCGGACGACCGTACGGCCGGTGGGCCGCGCCGGGCGCCAGGAGAGCCGGAGCGGGACCGCTGAGGTCCTTCCGGTGGGGGTGGTCAGGCGCAGGCGGCCGTCGGAGAGGTAGAGCAGGGTGGCGGAGTCGCCGCTCCAACTGGGCGCGTCGGCGGTCTCGTCGCCCACCTGCCGGGCGGTGCCGGTGGTGCGGCCTTCGGCGTCGAGGTCGCTGATGTGCAGGGTGCCGTTCGCGATGTATGCCGTTCTGGTGCCGTCGGGCGAGTGCACGGGCCCCGCGTCGATGCGGTTGGCGAGGGAGCCGCCTGGAAGGGGCTCGCTGTAGTGGGCCTCGCCTGTGGCGAGCTCGACGGTGAGGATCTGGTTGTGGCCCTCGCGGTAGCGGGGAGTTACGGGGACGAGGACGGCGGCGGACAGGCGTTTGCCGTCGGCGGTGAAGGTGGGGCGGCCGGGGGCGTTGAGCGGGCCGGCGACCTTGCGTACGGCTCCGGTGTCGAGCTGCAGGACGGAGAGGGTGGCGCCCTCGGAGACGAAGGCGACGGTGGTGCCGTCCGGGCTGACGGTGGGCGCGGACGCGGAGATGCCGGTGTCGGTGAGGCGGCGTCTGGCGCGGGTGGCGAGCTCGTACTGCCATAGGGCGACGCCGCCGTCGCGGTCGCTGGTGTACACGAGGCCGCGGCCGTCCAGGGACCAGGCCGGGTCGGTGTTGCGGTGACCGTCGGCGACGACCGCCTCGGGTGCCCCGCCGCGGCGCATGATCCACAGGTCCCCGAGGGCGCCGAAGGCAACGCTCCGGCCGTCCGGGGAGAGCGCGGGACCGACGATGCCCTTGACCTGGCGGTCACCGGCGCCGTCGAAGTCCCGGGCGGCGGCGGGCCGTTCGGCCACCTTGGGCACGGTGACGCGGGCGCTGAACGGGATGTCCTTGACCGTGCCCTGGAGCGTACGGCGGCGAAGGCCTCCGTCGGCGGTGTAGAAGAGCTCGTCCGGACCGGCCCAGCGGGCGGCGAAGGGGAACACGTCCTCGCCGTCGCCGGACACGGTCTCGCCGTCGACGACGAGCGCGGTGCCGGCGGTGGTGAGGTGGACGTAGGCGAGGCGGCTGCCGTCGGGTGAGAAAGAAGGCCCGGCGAGGCGGCCCTCGGTGACCTTGGCGAGGGTGGTGCGCGTGCCGTCGGCGGTGACCTTGTCGATGGCCCGTGGGGCGTCGCCGGTCCCGGTGGCGAACGCGATCGCCGTGCCGTCCGGCGTCCAGCAGGGCTGGGCCTCCTGGCCGGTGCCCGTGGTCCAGGCGGTGGCATCGCCACTGTCGACGTCGATGACGTGGATCGCGTACCGGCCGTCGCTTTCGGCGGTGCAGGCGATCCGGGTGCCGTCGGGTGAGAAGCGCGGCTCGCGGTGGTCGGCGTCACCGGAGGTGAGCTGCTTCCGTCCGGTGCCGTCGGCGTTCATCAGCCAGAGGTGGAAGGCGTTGTCGGTGTAGGCCTGGTAGACGATCCGGCGGCTGTCCGGCGAGAAGTCCGGCTCGCTCGCCTCCTCCTCGACACCGGTGAGCTGCACGGCGTCGCCGCCCTTGGCGGGCAGCGTCCACAGCAGGTTCATCAGGTCCAGGACGACGGTCCGGCCGTCCGGGGCGAGTGCGGCGGAGGCGTTGGTCGCCTCCGTGACGGTCACTTCGACGGCACGCGCGCCCGTCCGGCCGTCCACGGCCGGGGAGGCCCATGCCGAAGTCCCCTGACCGCTCAATACCCCTGCGCCCGCAGCGATTCCGGCTCCACGCTTGATGAGCGCACGACGTGTCAGTCCCACTGATCCCATCCCACCTCTCCGCAGATTTGAGTGCACCCTACACATGACGGCAGCCACTGGAACAGTCCATTCCGCTCTCTTCTCGACCTGCAAACTTCCATTTACACAGTGGAATTGACGCATCGCATCCGTCCTCCGTGTAACTGCCGCGTTGCATCCGGTCGGCAGCGTGGTCGGCCGGAACGTTGCCGCATCATGCACAGGTGGGCGCAGCGCGCACGGTGGGATGCTTCCGGGTATGACCGATGTCCGGGAAGTGACCTGTCGTCCCCTCCAGACGCGGGCCCTGTGGTTCTTCGTCGGGCTTGCGGCGGCCGGGGTGAGCCTGCTCGTGGTGCGCATGGCGTACGAGGGCCCGGACGCCTGGCTGGGTCTCGGGCTGCTGCTGTCGCTGGTGGGCATCGCATCGCTTCGCGCGGTCACCGTCCGGGTGAGCGCCGACGCGTACGGCCTGCACTCCCGGACACTGCTGCGCCGCCGGAGCGTGCCGTGGCGCGACGTCGCCGACCTACGTGTACGCCTGAAGTACGCGAACACCCCCCGGGTCCAGGAGACCCGTCGCGTCATCCTGGTGCTGGGCGACGGACGCAAGCGGCTCCTGCCCCTGCCGCACAGCTGGTCCCCGGACGACCCGGACTTCGACGCGGAGGTGGGCGCGCTCCGTGCGCTGCACCGTCGTTACGGGGACCCGGAGTCGAGCCACCTCCCCGTCGTCTCGTACCGCACCGCCGGGAGTGGCTGGGCCGGTTCGCTGGCACTGTGCGCGCTGCTGCTCGCGTGCGCGGGCCTGGCCGCGTGGTGGGTGCCGAGCATCGGGTCGGATGAGCTGGCGTGGAAGTCGGCCGCCCCGTGCACATCCGGGACACCCGTCGCGGAACGTGAGGAGGGAGGGTGCCTGACCACCCTGTCGGCCGTGATCGCACGGACCGATGCCAACTGGCCCGCGAAGAAGCCCAGTTGGCTGTACTTCGCCGACCGCCGGCCACTGGAACGACTCGCGGTCTCGCGCGAGGACGCCGAGGAGTTCCGGCCCGGTGACAGGGTCGAACTGACCATCTGGCGCCGCGAGGTGATGGAGGTCGCCGGGGAACGCCATGTGTGGCGTCAGCACGTCCCTGTCGCCGGGGACGCGGCCGCCGTCGCGGCCGCCCTCGCTCTCGCCGCGGGGCACCCCGGCGCCCGCGTGCTGCTGCGCCTGCGCGGGCGGCGGCTGCCCGACGACGAGGTCCTCCCCTCGGTGCTTCCGTTCACGGCGGCGCTCGTCGGCACGGCCCTGTGGCTGCTGCCGCTCAGTTACCTCAACCCAACGACCCTGCTCACCTCTCGCGTGGCGATCGCGTGGGCGGCCGCGGGTTCCCTGGCCACGCTGGGCCTGCTCACCTGGGCCTGGCGCGCCACCCGCATTCGTACGCCCGAAGCGGCCGCCACGGTCGAAGGGTCCGCCGAGTTGGAAGGACAGGAAGAGCAGCGAGGAGAGGTGTTCCTGGCTGCCCGCTTCCTGGAGCACACCGACTACAACCCGTACCGCTTCGGCACGCACATCGTCCTCGGAGGCGGCCCGCCCGCGGTGACACCCCACCCCGGCCCGGGCAGGTTCGCGGCGAAGCCGATCCCGATGGACCGGCTCACCGTGGGCGGCGTGCGGCGCGTTCGGGGCAGCGACGGCGACACCGTCCCCAGAAGCTGGCACATCGCCGAACTCGACGACGCGGGCAAGCCGGTCCGCCTCGCGGCCTCCCCGGCCGACCTGACCCGCATCATCCGTGAGTTGAGCCTTGGCGAAACCGCCGCGCACACGGCGAAGCAGGAGTCCTGACAGCCTCCCGCGGATGCGTGGCGTGCACGGCAGGAACGTCTTTGCCTCTCGTGCATCGGGGACGCCGTCGGCCCGGCTCAAGGTGTCCGTGAGGGCCTGTGACTCGTCGTCCGACGCTCTGCGCTGCGAGGGCCGGTGTACCGGAGGATCCACACGCCTTGGTTCTTGTCCGAAATGTAGATGTAGCCACGGCGGTCCACCACCACGTCCTCGGTCTGGGTGACGAGGCGGTCCTCGGGCATGGGGCCGTAACGGCGACTGGGATCCGGCGGCAGGAAGTAGCCGACCTCGCGCGGCAGCCGCACGTTGGAGACGTCGTAGATCCGCAGCCCGGCGTTGAAGTGCGCGACATAGAACAGATCGCCCTGGCGCTCGACGTCCGGGTGGTGCTGATGGTGGTTGATGTTGTGCGGGCCGCGCCAGCCACCCCGGGTCGTGAAGTCGTCGTACGGGGCGTTCTTCGGCGGTACCGGCTCCGGGAACAGGGACAGCAGGTACGGCTCGGCCGGGTTCGTGATGTCGACGATCGAGTTGTGGTGGGCGGCGCCCTCGGCGTACGTGACGTTCTCGGAGTTGGCGAAGGCGATGCCGCGCTCGGGCAGCGGCAGCACGCTGTGCACGCCGAAGCGCGAGTGGAAGGGCGGGCTGAACCGGAGCGTGCTCACCAGCGTCGGCCGGGACACCTCGGAGATGTCGAGGACGACCATGCCTGCCGCGCCGTAGGGCAGGTACGCGTGATGGCCCGTCACATAGGCCGGCCCGTGCAGCGACACGTCCGCGCCGGTGGGGCAGCAGAAGCCGTGCCCGGGTGGTGCCGCGGTCGTCGCCCCGCCCTGCTCGGACCCCCCGCCCTGCTCGGAGTCCCTGCTTTGCTCGGACGCCTCGCCGTCACGCTGGCCGGGCACCCACCAGCGGCCCGCCTCACGCGGGTGGCGCCGGTCGGCGATGTCGAGAACCATGTAGATGTTGCCGGTGTGGCCGGGCAGCCCGGCGGCCAGGTGCACATATCGTCCGCCGGGGTAGTGGTTGCGGTGCGTGCCTGTTCCGCCGGTGTGGAAGCGGCCCAGGCGCTTCGGTCTCAGCGGCTCCTCGATGTCCCAGATCAGCACGCCGTCCTCGAACTCGGCGTCCGGCTCCCCGCCGAAGTTGGGAAAGATCTGCTCCAGCGCCGTGACCATGGTCGTCCCGGACAGGTCGACCTGCAGGGTCCAGGTGTCCGCGGGCCCCGGGACGAAGGCCGCCACCTCGGGTCGCGCCGGATCGGTGACATCGACGACGCTCCAGCCGGAGTCCCAGAAGTGGCCGGTGTGGAGATACCACCGTCCCGCCACCTCACGGATCGCCATCTTGAACGCCGGCCGGTCGTCCATGTCGCAGTAGCCGACGGCCTCCACGTTCCACGCGTACCCGCCCCCGGGCACGCCGTGTCCCTCGGCGGCAGCGGCCTGAGTCCCCGGTAACGCCGCGACTGCCGCGGACGTCACCCCGGCCCGCATGGCCTGCCGCCTTGTCCAACGCCCGCTACTCACACGGTCTCCCTCCGCCTCGGTGACGCACGATGCGCCCGCTGTCCCACTCCATTAGTGCGGATACGGGGTAAGAGTCCTGTCAGCCGGTGAGGTAGCCGCCGGACGCGTCGATATCGGTGCCGACCACGGCGCTCGCTCCGGAAGGCCGCGTCGTGAGTGGCTCCCTACCTCACGCGACGCCGTGTCGAACGTCCTGATCGGGAGGGTGAATCGGGGACGCTGATGCGGCTGAGCGGAGCCGAAGGGCGAGGAGGGATGACCACTCCTTTTACACAGTACGAGTGAATCAACCGACTTTTCCGTTCGGTGCTGGTGGTGAGTCCCTTACGGTCTCCGAGTGATCGGGCGGCCGCAGGGGTGTCCTGCGGGCGGGTGGCCGTTGAGGGGCGCACCTGATGTTGGGGTTGTGGAAGTCGCCGGACGCGCTCGCTATCCGAGCGGGCCGGTTCCGTTGGACCAGGGAGCGGACCTGGGCCGCGGTCGGCTTGGCGTGTCTCGTTGGCTCAGTGCTCACTGCCACCGGGTGGTGGGCGGTCGAGAGTTGGGCGACACCCATGCAGGGACTCGGGCCGGCCGTCGCCTGCTGGACGTTGACGGCTTCCCTGGCGCTCCGCGCGTCAGGCGCGAGCGGCCGGGTGCGGACGCGGCTGCTGTTGTTGGCGGGTTCCGCGGCGGCCGGAGGGCTGTACCGGGCCGCGATCGACGTGATGTCGGCTCACCCCTGGGCCTGGGGGCTGGATGTGCGGCCGGTGCTCGGTTCGGTGGTGGTCACCGGAGTGACGGTGGTGGTCGGCCTGGGAGTGGCGGGTCTGACGGTCGCGACCGGTGCCGGAACCGGCCGGCGCCTGTGGCTGCTGCGCGTGCTGGACGGGATCGTCACAGCCGGGTCCGTGTTCTTGACCGGATGGGTACTGCTACGGGGACCCGGTGGGGGCTGGCAGCTGGAGACGGGAATGGTGGGCGTTCTGTGGGGCGCCGAAATCGCGTTCCTCGGTTTTCTGTTCGCCCTGCGCGGTCTCGTACGGGGCGACCACAGGACCACTGTGTGGGTGGCGGCCGCCGGGCTGTCCCTCATGCTGATCGGGGACACCCTGCGGCTGTGGAGGTCCGACCCGGACACCCCTGAGGAAATGCCGTTTCAGCTGGCCGACGCCTTCAGCACCGCGGGTCTGCTGGTGGTCGCCGCGGGCCCCTGGGTGCCCGGCGGGGCGAGCGTCCTGGGCACCGGCGGATCGAAGCTGTGGCTGGGGATGGAGGGCACCGCGGCGTTCGTACCCCTGACCGTCTTCACGGTCATGGCACTGGGATACGCCTTGGCTCCTCTTGCGGGCGACCCGGTACCGCTGTTGGTCGGGGGGACGGTACTGCTGGGCTTCTGGGCACGCCGGGCGCTCGTGTCGAGCGAGAACATCGGGGACCGTGACTGAGTTCTCGTGCGGTGGTGATCGGTGATCGGTGATCGGTGATCGGTGATCGCTGTCCTGGAGTTGCCTCCGGCGGCCGACTCTCCGGAAAGTCCGCTGGGAACCGCTGAGTTCTGGGGCGTCACTCGGTCTACCCCCACGAAAGGCATACCGAGCCCGAACGCCGAACAGGAGACCTTGCCATGACAGGAGACCGCGCCATGAGCGAGACCGCGCCCCAGACACAGACCACCGCTCAGTTCCCGTCCACACCTCGGTTCACCCGCTTCCTGGCCGCGCGCCCCGTCTGGCTGGTCGGTGTTCTGGCGACTCTCGCCGGCGCTGTCGTGACCGAAGCCTTCGCACTCGTCGCCCGGGCTGCCGGTGTCCCGATGGACGCGGCCAGTCCCGGGGCCGAGGAGGCCGCGGAGATTCCGGTGGGCGGCTTCGCCGGCGGCGTGGTGTTCTGGTCGGTCGCCGGGATCATCCTCGCGGTGGCCCTCGCCCGCTGGGCCAGGAGGCCCGCTCGCACCTTCACGGTGACCACCGTCGCGCTCACCGCGCTGTCCCTCGCCGGCCCGGCCGTCGCCCCGCACACGGCGACTTCCACCCAGATCGTCCTGGCCATGTCCCATGTGGTGGCCGCCGCTGTGATCATCCCCACGCTGGCACAGAGGCTGTCCCACCAGCACCGGTGAGGCGACGCCCGGGACGGCGCCGTACGCTGCCGAGCCCCGGTGCGCCTCGCGCGGTACCGGGGCTCTGTTGCGGGCACCGTTCACTGATCATCTGTAGGGGTCATGCGGTCCGGATGTCGTCCACTCGCTCGCCCTCCGCCTGGGACGGCTCGGTCCTGGGGACGTCCGGATGCTGTTCCACGGCCGCGCTCTCGGCCGGTTCGTCGCGCTCGCCCTCGGCCTGGGAGGGCGTGTGCGAGTACAGCCAGCGGTCGTAATACGAGGCTCCGGTCTTCATGGCGGGCCTCCCTTGGTCGCTCATCTCCATGCTCCTCCCGGGGACGCCGCGAGGCGAGTGTGCTCCGTGGCTTGTACGCCACCGTCGGTGCCGCGCTGCCCTGGCTGGGGATCGTCCCGGCGGCGGAATTCATGCGCCCCAAAAAAGTGAGGATCATTTCCCAATACTTTGCAGGACACGGTCTTCATATCCGTAGCGCACTGGATCCAGCGTTTTGAGGTGAACCCAGAGGGATTGAATCTCGCCAATGCGAAGTCGCGTGCATCTCCGCGACCGAAAAAAACGCTTGGACGTCGTGGGTGCCGTCACGGGAAACTGCCGTTCTCGCGGCGCTTTCGACGTGCGAGTACCGGAAGGCAGGGGGATGGGATCTCCTGAATCGCACGACGCATTGCCGGGCAAGGGCTCGGTGCTCCTCGCACTTCGTTACTACCGACGGGAACTGGTCCGGCTCCGGCGGCTGGCGGTTCCCGGGATGCTGCTGCCGGCGCTGGGCAACATCGGCCTCTACTACATCGCGCCGCTGGTCGTCGCGAAGCTCGTCGGCGGTATCGCCGGCGACACCGGTGCCACCGTCGGCTCGGCACTGCCGTACGTCCTCGGCTTCGCCGGCATCCTGCTGTTCGCGGAGGCGGTGTGGCGCGTCGGCCTGCACTGTCTGAACCGGCTCGAAGCCCGCGGCATCGAGCACCTGTACGTGATCGGCATGGACGAGCTGTTCGCCAAGGACGCCGCGTTCTTCCACGACAACTTCGCCGGCTCGCTGACCAAGCGGGTCCTGAGCTTCGCCGCCCGCTTCGAGCAGTTCGTCGACACGCTGACGTTCTCGGTCATGGGCAACTTCGTGCCGCTGCTGTTCGGGGCGGTGGTGCTGTGGCGCTACGAACCGCTGCTCGTCGTCGGTCTCCTGGTGATGATCGCGGTGACGGGGCTGTGCGTGGTACCCCTCATCCGCCGTCGCCAGGCGCTTGTCGCCCAGCGCGAGCGGGCGGTCGCCCGGGTGTCGGGCCATGTCGCCGACAGCCTGATGAACATGGACACGGTCCGGGCGTTCGCCGCCGAGGACCGCGAGGCCGCGGAGCACCGCTCCCGCGTGGCGGAGTCGCGGCGGCTCTCGCTGCGGTCGTGGGACTACGGCAACCTGCGCATCGACACCCTGGTCGCGCCGATGTCCGTGCTGACCAACGTACTGGGCCTGCTGCTGGCGGTCACGCTCGGCGGGGGCGCGCACGGCGTGGAGGCGGTCGTGGTCGCCTTCACGTACTACACCAACGCGACGCGGATCATGTTCGAGTTCAACCAGATCTACCGCCGCATGGAGAGCGCGATGACCGAGGCCGCGCAGTTCACCGAACTGCTGCTCGTGCCGCCGACCGTGCTCGACCCCGAGTCGCCGGAGCCGCTGCGGCCCCGGGCCGCCGACGTCCGCTTCGAGAAGGTGACCTTCGCCCACGCGGGCGCGGAGCCGCTCTTCAAGGGTCTCGACCTGGCGGTGCCCAGCGGGGCGAAGATCGGTCTCGTCGGCCGGTCCGGCGGAGGCAAGACCACACTCTCCCGGCTGCTGCTGCGGATGACGGACATCGACGCCGGACGGATCCTGATCGGCGGCCAGGACATCAGCAAGCTACGCCAGGCCGACCTGCGCAGCCAGATCGCATACGTGCCCCAGGAACCCGCGATGTTCCACCGCACACTGCGCGACAACATCGCGTTCGCCCGGCCGGAGGCCACCGACGCCGAGATCCGCCGCGCCGCCGAGGCGGCGCACGTCACCGAGTTCGCCGACGTGCTGCCGGACGGTTTCGAGACCATGGTGGGCGAGCGGGGCGTCAAGCTGTCCGGCGGACAGCGTCAGCGGGTCGCCCTCGCCAGGGCGATCCTTCGCGACGCGCCGATCCTGCTGCTCGACGAGGCCACCAGCGCCCTGGATTCCGAGAGCGAACTCCTCGTCCAGGAGGCGCTGTGGCGGCTCATGGAGGGGCGGACGGCCCTGGTGGTGGCACACCGGCTGAGCACGGTCGCCACCATGGACCACCTCGTCGTCCTCGACCGCGGACGGATCGTCGAGCAGGGCACGCACCACGAACTGCTCGCGTCGGACGGCGCCTACGCGAAGCTGTGGCAGCACCAGTCGGGTGGCTTCCTGGATGACAGTCCCGTCGGCGACAGTCCCGTCAGTGACGGCTCTGTCGAAGGCATCCCCGTCGACGGCATCTCCGTGGACGGCACCCCCGCGCGGGCCGACCTGCACTGAACGCGAACCGGGCGGCAGCCCCGTGCGCTGCCGCCCGGCGCGCCCGCATCGGCGGCGCTGATCAGGACCGGACCGTCAGCCAGTCCAGCGCGGCGACCTGTCGTCCGCCCTCCGCCACGAGGTAGAGATCGTGGCTACCGGTGACCTCGCGCTTCAGGCGCACCGACTGCTCCTGCCACTTCCCGTCGCTGTAGCCCCGGACGGGCACCACCCCGAGCAACGGGCCGTCCGGTGCGTCCAGGCGCAGTTGGAGCGAACAGGTCCGCGCGCACGAGGACGCCCTGCGCACGGTCAGCCGGTCCCCGGCGAGGTTCACCTCGCGGAAGCCCAGCCAGTCGCCGGAGCCGAGCACGCCGGTGGCGGCCGTGCCGCGCTGCACGCCTCGTACGACCGTGGCCTGCTCGGCCTGGAGCGTGGCGGCGGAGTCGGGTCCGTCGCCGTACAGGCGCAGGTCGTTGACTACCCAGGGGACGGGGCCGCTCGCGGTGAGCGTGATCCTGAGGTGGCGGGCGGTGGTCTGCCGGGGGAACACCGCGTCCTGGGTGAAGGAGCGGCCGGAGACCCGGGCGAGCGGCTCGCTCCAGTGCGTCCCGTCGCGGCTGACCGCGACGGAGAACCTGTACGGCTGGCCGCTGGTGTCGCGGCCGGCGTCCAGCGAGAGCCGGTCGAAGGTCTTGGCCTCGCCGAGGTCGACGGTCAGGAACTGGCCCGGGGACTGTGGACTCGCCGCGGTCCAGCGGGTGTTGATGTCCCCGTCGGTGACGGCGGCGGCGTCCGTACCGTCGCTCGCTGTCGCCGTCCAGGTGCCGTGGCGGACCCTCTGCTGACAGCCCGCCAGATTGCAGCCCGTCGACCAGATCGGTTCACCGTACTCGTACGCGCCCTGGTCGGGAGCCGCGCCCCTGACGTCGGTCGTGATGCCGTCGATCACCTCGCCGGCGTCGATGGCGGGGGAGCCGGCCGTCAGCCACAGTTCGCCGTTCACGGCGTCCGTGTAGCCGGGTTTGTCGTTGATCAGGTTGGAGCGGACCACCGGCAGAGGGTCGCCGGTCTGGCTGACGCTGATCGGTTTCGGGCCGATGATGTTGCTGATGTACGAGCCGGAGGCGTCCGTCGCGCCGCTCAGCCGGACCGAGTTCTCGCTGATGCCCACGCCGTAGCTGGAGTTGTGGTCCTCGTTGGCGATGCTCGGTCCGGTGTGGCCGTTGAAGAAGGTGCCCCGGGCGCCGGTGTTCCAGGCGACGTTGTGGTGCAGCCGGAAGTGGCCGGAGTAGTTGTCGACGTAGAAGCCGACCTGGCCGTCGGCGTCGTGCGAGGTGTTGTGGTCGATGGAGGTGCCGGTGCCGTTCAGGCTGCAGCACACGTAGAAGGGGGAGCCGTCGCGCGAGGTGCGCATGGCTTCGGACATGTCGTTGTAGGCGATGCGGTTGTCGCGGAACTCCGGGCCGTTGAGCTGCCAGGCGGTGTCGATGGAGGCGCGTCCGGTGCGTCGGACCGTGTTGTGGGTGACCGTGTGGCCGTTGCCGTTGATCTCGATGCCGGGTGTGTAGCTGCCCATCCAGCCGACGTCGTGGATGTAGTTGTTAATGACGGTGTTGCCGGTGCCCCGCAGCAGGACACCGTCCCCGGCCGACCGGGAGATCTCGCTGTTCTTCAGGGTGTTGCCGGTGCCGAGGATCTGCACGCCCGAGTCGAGGATCCGGGAGGCGACGATATGGCCCTCGGACGGCGGTATCGCCAGGTCGCTGTCCGGCGGCATGGGGAGCGTCGAGAACTCCGAGATGTAGGTGGCGCGCAGCCGGTCGACCGTGACTCCCGTGCTGTCGGCGCCCGTTCTGAGGGACGTGCCCCAGAGGTTCAGTCCGCGCACGGTGACGTACGAGCTCTCGCTCAGGTCGACGCCCCAGAGCCGGTGCTTGGCGGTCACGGTGTGTCCGGCGATGCCGTCCTTCGGCGGGACCATGTACAGACGGCGCGCGGTCTCGTCGTAGTACCACTCGCCCGGCTGGTCGAGGGCCGCCTTGGAGCCGACGAGGTAGTAGTTGCGGTAGTTCTGGTCTCCCATGCACAGCGGCGGGCAGCGGTAATTGCCGCCCTTGAAGTCCAGCTTGCCGGGTGAGGTGGCGGTGACCGTGCCGGTCTGCTGGGCCCAGGGGTTGGAGCCCGACCACAGGTGCACCGTGGCGCCGGTCCAGTCGGCGTCGGGCAGGTCGGTGTCGTCGACGCGCTGGTCGGTGGAGGTGGCGTCGGCCTCGGCCCAGGTGGTGTTCAGCGGATCGGGGCCGGAGTTGGGCCAACGGCCCTCCGCCGCACGGTCGTCGTCCAGGAACACCGCGTTGAAGTCGGGGTCGAGGGGGAGGTCGGTGTCGGCGGCGACCAGGCCGTCGCCGGCGTCCTTCCAGCCGGTCACCGGCTCGGTCCCGTCCACGGTCACCGGGCCGTCACCGTACGCGGCGACGGTGATCGGGGCGTCCTTCGTACCGGAGGGCGGGTTCACCTGCTCGCGGTAGGTGCCGCGGTGGATCAGACAGCTGTCGCCGGGGCGGACCCGGGAGAGGCAGTCGCCGATCGTGCGCAGGGGTCTCGCCTCGGAACCGTAGGCGTTCTCGCTGCCCCAGGGCGCCACGTGGTAGGCGCGGCCGGGGCCCGCCGCCTGCGCCTGGCCCTGCACCGGGAGGGCCAGCAGCGCCGTCACAGCGGCCAGTACGGATAGGTGCCTCAGTCTCATGTCCTGCCTTCAGTCGTTGTCGGGGGCTGCCGCCAAGCGGCGAGCCCCGTTCCGGCCGACCGCTCCACGCCCGCGCCGCGACCCACGGCGAAGGCACCCGCGGCCGTGTGCAGCACACGCCCGGTCCGGACGCGGTGCGTGCGCAGGTCCAGGGCGGCGGTGGGCCGGGGCGGTGCCGCCGTCGGCCAGGCGGTGATCTCGACATCCGGCCAGGGCCGCCGGGCGCAGCGGACCGTGTCGCCCCGGAACCTGGCCCCGGTCGGCTCTTCGCGCACCCGGTCGTGCGCCCCGCCGTCGTAGCTCAGCGCCGGCATCGAGTCGTCATCGCGGATCACCTTTACTCCCGTGAGCATGGTTGCGATAGTTTTCGCAACTCGCGACCGCCCCGGAAACGTAGGAGATTCATCCGATGACGTCAACGGTTCGGACGGGATCTGACCCCGGAAGGCGGCGAACTCTGGCCGAGATCGCCGAACATGCCGGAGTTTCGGTCTCCACTGTCTCCAAGGTGCTGCATGACAGGTCCGATGTATCGGCGGAGACTCGAGCGAAGGTGCAGCGCCTGCTGGAGCTGCACGGCTATCTGGCGAAACACCGTCCCACGGCCACCGCGGCACAGCCCGGCGGGCTGATCGACTTCGTCATCAACGAACTGGACAGCCCCTGGGCCGTGGAGCTGATCCGCGGTGCGGAGGACGTCCTGCACGACGCGAACATGGGGCTGGTCGTCTCCGCCACGCACGGCAGGACCAGGCGCGCCCGGCAGTGGCTGGACTCGCTGGCCACCCGGCCCACCCGAGGGGCGATCCTCGTGGTGCCGGAGCTGACGCCGGAACAGCACGAGGAGCTGGGCCGGCTCGGCATCCCGTACGCGCTGGTCGCGCCGATCGACGAGCCCGCGCCCGGGACGCCGTGGGTGGGCGCGACCAACTGGCCCGGCGGGCTCGCCGCCACCCGCCATCTCATCGAGCTGGGCCACCGCCGGATCGCGATCATCAGCGGCCCGGAGCGTCGGCTCACCTCACGGGCGCGGGTCGACGGCTACCGCTCGGCACTGGCGGAGGCGGGGCTCCCCTTCGACCCGGCGCTGGTGCGGTACGGAGACTTCACGCACACCCCCGCGCACCGGCACGCGCTGGAACTGCTGGCGCTGCGCGAGCCTCCGACCGCGGTCTTCGCGGGCAGCGACCACCAGGCGCTGGGCACCTACCGGGCCGCCGCGGAGCTGGGACTGCGGATCCCGGACGACGTCAGCGTGGTCGGCTTCGACGATCTGCCGTTCGCCGACTGGGTGACCCCACGCCTGACGACGATCCGCACCCCCCTGGCCGACATGACCGCGCTCGCGGCCCGGATGGTGCTGCGGCTGCTGTCCGGGGAACAGCCGGAGACAACCCGGGTGGAGGTGGCGACCGAGCTGGTGGTGCGCGAGAGCAGTGGGCCGCCTCCGGATCGTGCGTAGACCCTAGCCTGCCATTCATCGGATGAACCTCCGTGCATGTCAGGGGTATTGACGCGCCATCGGCCTCTTCTTACGCTCCCGACTAGCCAGTCATCGGATCAATTTGCGGGCATGGGCGAGTCCATGAGCCGGTCCATGCGCCGGCCATGCGCGGGTCAAGGTACGGGTCAACGTACGGATCGATGGGACGGGAGATCGGCGATGGGAGTCAGCAGACGGGGGTTCCTGGGCCGCGTCGCCGCGAGCGCCGCCGCCGGAGCGACGACCGGGATGGGCGTCGCGGAACCGGCCGCGGCTGCGGACCGGCCCGGCCCGGCCGTCGGCCCCGTGGCCGTCACCGGCATGCGGACCGACCGCGAGTGGCGGGACTTCCTCGCCGCACAGGACCCGCGATGGAGGCGACTGCCGCGCGCCTGGTACGAGGGCCCGTTCCTCGGCAACGGTCTGCTCGGCTCGATCGTCTACCGGGAACCCGGGGCGAACGCCCTCCGCTTCACCGTCCACCACAGCGAAGTACAGGACCATCGGCCGGAGTTCGGCCACAACTGGGGCCTGGCCCGCCTTCCCGTCGGCAATCTCCTCCTGCGTCCCGTCGGCGCCATCACCGGTGCCGACCTCCGCCTGAACCTGTGGAACGCCGAGATCAGCGGCACGGTCACCACCGACAAGGGCAGCATCGAACTGCGTGCCCTGGTCCACAACGACCGTACGCTGCTGCTCGTCACCGCGACGGCGAGCGTGGGGGAGCGGGACTTCCGCTGGGAGTTCGTCCCCTCGCCCGCCGTCAGCCCGCGCATCGTCCGAGAGGACCCTCCGGAGGGCCTGGAGCCCAATCCCGATCCGGTGATCACACGGGAGCCGGACGGCACGGGTGTCGTCGTCCAGTCACTGGTCGCGGGCGGCCAGACCGTCACCGCTCACCGGGAGCGCACACTCGGCGGCGAACGCGTGTACGTCCTGTCCGTCGCCCACTCCCACCCCGGCACCGACGCCGAGGGCCGAGCCAGGACGGCCGTCCGCAAGGCGTCCGCGCTGCCCGTCTCCAGCCTGCTGCGCACCCACCGCGAGTGGTGGCACCGCTTCTACCGCAAGAGCTTCCTCTCCGTCCCCGACGGGATGCTGCAGAGCTTCTACTGGATCCAGCTCTACAAGCTCGCCTCCGGCGCCCGCGAGCACGCGCCGATCATGGCGACCACCGGCCCCTGGCTGGAGTCCACCCCCTGGCCGGCCGTGTGGTGGAACCTCAACGTCCAGCTGGAGTACTGGGCGGTGCACGGCTCCAACCACCTGGAACTGGACGCCGTCCCGCGCACCCTCGCCGAGAACACCGACACCCTGATCGGCGCCCTGCGCCCCGAGTACCGCTCCGACTCGGCGGGCGTGCGCCGCGCCACCGACGCCACCTGCGACAGCAGCGGCACGGTCGCCGTCCCGGGCGTCAGCACCACCCCGGAGGTCGGCAACCTGCCCTGGGCGCTGCACAACGTGTGGCTGACCTACCGTCACACCATGGACCGGGGAGTCCTGGAAGACGTCCTGTACCCGCTGCTGCGCCGCGCCACCAACTACTACCTGCACTTCCTGTACGAGGGCGAGGACGGACGACTGCACCTGCCGACGACCCACTCGCCCGAGTACGGCAACGCCCCCGACTGCAACTACGACCTGGCGCTGCTGCGCTGGAGCTGTACCACCCTGCTGGAGACCACCGAGCTGCTCGGCGTCCGGGACACCCTGGAGCCGAAGTGGCGCGAGGTGCTGGAGAAGCTGACCGACTACCCGGTGGACGACAACGGCTTCATGATCGGAGCAGGCGTCCCCTTCGCGAAGTCCCACCGGCACTACTCCCACATGCTGTCGGTCTACCCCCTCTACCTCGTCAACTGGGAGCAGCCCGAGCACCGTGACCTGATCGAACGCTCGCTGAACCACTGGATCAGCTTCGAGGGTGCCCTGCGCGGCTACAGCTTCACCGGCGCCGCCTCGATCACCGCCCAGATGGGCCGAGGCGACGACTCGCTGACGTATCTGCGGGAGCTGGTCGCCCGGTTCGTGCAGCCCAACACCATGTACTACGAGGCCGGGCCCGTTGTCGAGACACCGTTGTCCGCCGCGCAGAGCCTGCACGACATGCTGTGCCAGAGCTGGGGCGACACGATCCGCGTCTTCCCGGCCGTTCCGACCGCATGGCAGGACGTCACGCTGCACGACTTCCGGACTCAGGGCGCGTTCCTGGTCAGCGCGGTCCGCCGGGGCGGCAGCACCCGCTGGGTCCGGGTGCGCAGCCTCGCCGGGGAGCCGTGCCGCATACGACACTCGCTGCGCGGGCGGCTCACGGTCGCCGGGGTCGGCGGCCCGGCCCCCGCCTGGCGCGACCTGGGCGACGGCGTGGTCGAGCTGGACCTGCCACGGGACGGGGAGGCGGTGATCCTCCCGGCCGGCTCACGGCCCGACCTGCGGATCGCCCCGGTGAAGGTGACCGTGCCCGCCGACCCCTGGGGCCTGCCGGAACCGCCGCAGAGCGGAACCGTCACCCAGATCGACCTCACCGGCGTCTTCGACAACGACGGCATCACCACCGAGATGTACTACGGCGACGGGGACTTCGACGGCTCCGGCCGCACGTACCCCATGGCCCAGCTGCCGCAGACCGGGGAGACGACGGACAACGGGATCGCCTTCCTCTTCACCAACGGGAGCGAGGGAACCAACAACAACGTCGTCGCGGCCGGACAGGAGATCACCGTCCCGCAGGGCGCCTACGCGAAGCTGCACGTCCTCGGCGCGGGCGACACGGGGGCCGTGACCGTCCCGGCGGTGGTCCGCTACGCCGACGGAACCAGCGGGACCGCGCAGCTCACGCTCACCAACTGGCTGGCGTCCGGCCCCGAGAACGGCGAGACCGAGGCGGTGACCACGAGCCAGATCCACACCCGGACCGGGCCCCTCGCCACCAAGGCGGCCGTCTTCCACCAGGTGATCGAACTCGACGCGAGCCGGCAGCTCACCACGATCACACTGACCGCGCCCGACGGGGTGGCCAGGGCTCATCTCTTCGCTCTCTCACTGGAGCAGTAGGAGGGAGTAGGAGGAGGGAGCGGTAGGAGTCTGTCTGTCCGGTTATTGATCCATATGGCGGGTAATAAAAAGAAGTTCGGGATCTGGGTTCCTCGCGGGTGGTCTGCGGCGAGGTGAGTGACGATGCGTTCGAGCGGTGACACTCCGCGACCGATGGGCGGGGACGGGGAGAGGAATCCCGTCCAGCCGCCGGACGCCGTGGCCGCCGTGGACGCACACGGCCTGGTCACGGCGTGGAACCCGGGCGCCCGGCACCTGCTCGGCTACACGCCCTCCGAGGTGCTCGGCCGTCCCGCGTCCCTCCTGCTGGCCGCGGATCCGACCCCTGCGGCCCTGCGGCGCGCCGTCGCGTCGCAGAGCTGGAGCGGCCGGGTCGCGCTGCGGCACCACGACGGTCACCCTCTGGAGGCGGACCTGCGGGCCTGGTCGGCGCCGGCCGCCGACGGACAGTCCCAGTGGTTCCTCGTCCACTCCCCGGCGCCGTCGCGGGCCGTCGGCGCGTACGACGACGCGCAGCTCCTGGAGTGGGCTTTCGCACGGTCCCCGCTCACCATGGCGGTCTACGACGTCGACGGGCGGATCCTGCGGATGAACGCCGCGACGTGCCGCCTGCTCGGCTTCGACGAGCAGCAGGTGCTCGGGCACGCCGTCGAGGACCTGTACGGGGACGCCCGGGAGGAGGGAGCACCCTCCGTCCCCGCGTCCGCCCAGCGTCTGATCGAGACGATGCGCTCGGTGGCCCGCACGGGGCAGGAGGTTCGCTACGAGGTCGCCGCCCCGGCGGCGGAGGCCGGGACCGGGAAGGTGACCTGGTGGGCGGTCACCATGTCGCCCGTGACGGATCCGGACGGCCGGATCCACGGAGTGTTCACGGCGGGCTGCGACATCACCGGTCAGTACGAGGCACGGCAGCGGCTGGCCGTGCTCAACGAGGTGAACGCCCGCATCGGAGCCACTCTGGACGTGTCGCGGACCGCGGACGAACTCGCCGACATGGCCGTCCCGCGGCTCGCCGACTTCGTCAGCGTCGATCTCCTCGACTCCGTGCTGCACGGCGGCGACCCGTTCCCGGGCCCGGTGGTGGGCACCATCACCCTGCGCCGGGTCGCCCACCGGTCCGCGACCGAGGGCACCCCCGAAGCCGCGGTCAAACTCGGCGCGGTGGACATCTACCCGGACTACTCGCCGCCCGCCCGCTCCCTGGCCTCCGGCCGGCCCGTCCTGAGCGGGAAGGGAGACGACGACTTCGACCGGTGGACCCGGTCGCACCCCGACAGGGCCGCCCGGGTACGCGACTACGGCTTCCACTCGGTGATGTCGATACCGGTGCGGGCCCGCGGCACCACGCTCGGCGTGGCGGTCTTCGCGCGTCGGCGCCCGGAGCCCTTCGCCCCCGACGACCTGCTGCTGGCCGGCGAAATGGTGGCCAGGGCGGCCGTCTGCGTCGACAACGCCCGCCGCTACACCCGCGAGCGCGCCACCGCCCTCAGCCTGCAGCGCAGCCTGCTCCCGAGGCAGCTGCCGCAGCAGCCGGCCGTGGAGGTCGCCACGCGCTATCTGCCCGGCAGCACCCAGGCAGGCTTCGGCGGCGACTGGTTCGACGTGATCCCGCTGTCCGGCGCCCGGGTCGCGCTCGTCGTCGGGGACGTCGTCGGCCACGGCCTCCAGGCGACGGCGGCCATGGGACGGCTGCGGATCGCGGTGCGCACCCTCGCCGACGTCGACCTCGCCCCCGACGAGCTGCTCACCCAGCTGGACGACCTGGTCATCCGCCTGGCCGCGGAGAGCAACAGCGCGGCGGGCGACAGCCGGGAGGAAAGCCGGGAGAGAGGCTGGGACGAAAGCCGGGACGAAGAGGATGGCCAGGTCGAGACGGCCGAGGGCACCGGGATCCCGGAGGTGCTTGAGACCCCGGAGGCCGAGGAGACCGCCGGTGACATGGCCGCCACCTGCCTGTACGCGGTGTACGACCCCGTCACCCGGCACTGCACCATCGCCCGGGCCGGCGGTCCCGTTCCCGCGCTCGTCCGGCGCGACGGCACGGTCCGACTGCTCGACGTCCCTGCCGGTCCCCGGCTCGGTGTCGGAGGTCTGCCCTTCGAGGTCACGGAGCTGGAACTGCCCGAGGGCAGCCTGCTCGCCCTCTTCACCGACGGCCTGATCAACGCCAGGCCCGGCAACCTCGACACGCTGCGCCGCGTTCTGTCCCACCACCCCGGGCGGGACCTGGAGGACACCTGCGACACCGTCCTGGAGAGGCTGCTCCCCGGCCTGCCCACGGACGACGTCGCCCTGCTCATCGCCCGTACCCGTGCCCTGGACGTCGACCGGATCGCCACCTGGGACCTGGACAAGGAGCCCTCCGTCGTCGCCGACGCCCGGAAGGTGACGTCCGACCAGCTGGCCCGCTGGGGGCTGGACGACCTCACGTTCACCACGGAACTGGTCGTCAGTGAGCTGGTGACCAACGCCATCCGGCACGCCGCCGCCCCCATCCGGCTGCGGCTGATCCAGGACCAGTGCCTGATCTGCGAGGTCGCCGACGGCAGCAACGCCGCTCCGCACCCGCGCCGGGCACGCACCTTCGACGAGGGCGGCCGCGGCCTGCTGCTCGTCGGTCAGCTCACCGACCGCTGGGGCACCCGCCAGACATCCACCGGAAAGATCGTCTGGGCGGAGCAGTGCGTCTCCCCGGTGTGACCGGACATCTCCCCGGTGTGACGGGACGGCCCGTGCCCCGGCTCGAATCAGCCCCGGTCACCGGCCGGGCTGCTGTCGGTGACCATGGTCCAGAGGTTGGTGTCCCAGTCCAGCTGCCGGACCAGGTCGTCGTCGCCGACCGGGGCAGCGGTCGTGCCCGGACCGCCCAGGCTGCCCGGGCGGACGGTCGCGGGGGAGTGGGCGCCCCGGGAGATCCGTCCGCTGGTGATGATGTTGTGCTCCACGCGGGGGCGGCGGAGCGTCTCGTAGACGGTCAGTGCGCTCTCGGTGTCCGGGGCGTCCCGCAGGGCCTTCGCGAGGACGACGGCGTCCTCCAGCGCCATCGACGCGCCCTGCCCGGTCGCCGGTGAGGCGGCGTGTGCGGCGTCACCGATGAGCAGAGCCCGCCCGGCACGCCAGGGCGTGGCCGGCGGCATCTCGGTGGCGTTGGTGACCAGGATGCTGTCGGTGGTGGCCGCGACCATGCCCGCGGCGGGCGTGGCGTCCTTGCGCAGCAGCGGGAGGAGCAGGTCGCGCCACCGGGCCGGAGTGCCGTTCGCGAGGTCCTCGGCCGACAGCGGGTCACCGCTGACGCGGGCGAACCAGTACGTCTCCCCGGCGGGGCTCACCGCGTAGCCGAAGGCGGCCGCGCTGCCACGGATCAGCGTGAAGAGGTCCGTGGGACCGGCGACGGGTGCCTCGGTGGTGTAGCCGTAGAGGACGTGCTCGCCTGAGTAACGAGGGTCTACGGCCGGGGCGATCGTGCGGCGGACGGTGGAGTTCAGCCCGTCGGCGCCGATGAGCAGGTCGCCGGTCGCGGTGCTGCCGTCGGTGAAGCGGACGGTGACGTCGTCCGGGCCGTCCTCGACGGAGGCCAGCCGGGCGCCGTGCCGGACATCGATGCCCCTTCGAGCGGCCTCCGACTGGAGGGCGGCGTTCAGTTCGCCGCGGCGCAGGCACCGGTACGGCAGGAGCGGGTCCTGGACCCCCGCGAGGGGACGCCGCGCCAACTCCGTGCCGGTGCCGTCGAGTACGCGCAGGGTGGTCAGCGGGAAACCGACGGAGGTGACCGCGGAGACGGCGTCGAACTGGGCGAGGGCCCGCAGGCCGTTGGTGGCGAGGGTGAGGAACGCGCCGATGTCCTCCGCCGAGTCGGGGTGCGCCTCGTGCACGGTGACGTCGAACCCGGCCCTGTGCAGGGCCAGCGCCGCCGCCGTACCGGCCGTCCCGCCCCCGATGACGATGATCCGCGCCACTCCCGCCACTCCCCTCGTACTGCCCACGGACGCCGGTCGGCCGCGCGGCTACTGAGGTGAACGACCGGGCGACGGCCGGGAGTTCCACCCGGCCGGGTGACCGGGGGGCGGGCCTAGGGCCTGTCGTCAAATTCCCGTCTGCCCCGCGACGCCTGGCACGCACTCCCGCCGCACCGGGCGAAAGCCCAAGTACGTCCAGTACGAGGGCTTCCGCCCGGCACGCCGAGAGCACGCACCAGACGCCGCGGGGCCGCCCTTCGGGCGACGACGGGAATGTGACGACAGGCCCTAGCCGGAACGCGGTGCCGTGGTCAGGGCGGCGAGCCCGGCCTCGGTGCGGATGCCGTCCACGTGCTCCGAGGGGACGCCGTACCGGAGGTGACGGCGGCGCGGTCCCAGGTCCGGGAGGTCACACCGCGTTCGCGCAGGACGGCCTTGCGGACCTTGCCGGTCTCGGTGAGCGGCAGTGCCGGAACCGTCTCCACGAAGCGGGGTACGGCGAAGGCGGGCAGTTCACGGGCACAGTGCCGGGCCAGGTCCTCCGGGTCCAGCGCACTGCCCGGCCGGACGACCACCGCGACCATGACCTCGTCCTCGGCCAGGTCCGAGCCCACGGGGAAGGCCGCCGCCTCGGCGACCGCCGGATGGGAGCGGACCACCGACTCCACCTCGGACGACGAGATGTTCTCACCACGGCGCCGGATGACGTCCTTGACGCGGTCGACGAAGCGGAACCACCCGTCGGGTTCGCGGACCACACGGTCGCCCGTACGGCGCCAGGAACCGGGCGACGGCTCCGGATCCCCCAGGTAGCCGGTGGAGAAGGCGTACGGGTGGTGGCTGCGGACGAGGAGTTCGCCCGGTGTTCCGTCCGCGACGGGGCCGAGCGTCTCGTCGACCACTCGTGCGGAGAAGCCCTCGCGTACCGTGCCCATGCGGCCGGGCCGGTACTCGTCGGGCGTGGCGCCGATCACGAGGTTCGTCTCCGTCGAGCCGAACCCGTCGACGAGGGTGACGCCGAAGCGGTCGCGGAAGGGCCCCCACAGGGGGCCCGGGGTGGCCGGGGAGAGACCGCGCCACGCCCGGTGTGCCCGGTCGTCCGGGCCGGGTGGCCGCGCGAGCAGCATGGGCACCATCGCACCGAGCAGATAGACGGCCGTGGCACGGGCGTCCGCCACCTGCGACCAGTAACGCGACGCGGAGAAACGCCCGCCGACGACACAGCTCGCGCCCACCGTCATGGCGTGCGCCAGGGTGTTGAGGGCGTTGGTGTGGAACAGCGGCAGACAGGTGAACAGGACGTCGTCGGACGTGAGCCGCAGCGCGTCCGAGACATTGCGGCCCCACCACACGAACTGGGCCCCCGGGCAGCGGACACCGCGCGAACTCCCCGTCGTGCCCGAGGTGAAGAGCAGGGCGGCGGTGTCCTCCGGACGCACCGGAGCGGGCGCGATCGCCTCGGCCACGCCCGGCCGGGGGACGTCCTCGCCGCCCACCGGCCAGACGACGCCACGATGCCCGGCCGCCGCGGCGTGCGCCGCCGACTCCGCCTCGGCGTACAGGAACCGGGGCCGGGCCGCGTCCAGCGCCTGGCGCAGCGACCGGCCGCGCAACCCGGTGTTCAACGGCACCACGACCGCGCCCAGCCACGCACACCCGAGGACCAGGTCGACGAGTTCGATCCGGTTGGACAGCAGCGCCGCGATCCGGTCCCCCGGCCGGCAGCCCCGGGCGGCGAGCGCGCCCGCCATGGTGGCCGCGGCCTCGCGGGTCTCGGCGTACGTGCGCGTCACGTCCCCCACGCGCAGGAAGATGCGGTCACCGAACCTCTCGGCCGCGGACTCGACGAGACCCGGCACGGTCATGTCGTGCCCCCGCGCGCCGGGTGTGCCCGTGCCGTACGCCGTCGAGTCGGTCATCGCAGCACATCCTCCTCGTGCAGCCGCCGGAGCCGCTCCGGAGAGATGCCCGCCACGTCGCGCAGCACCTCGTCGGTGTGCGCGCCCAGCACGGGCGCGGCCCGCCGGATGCCGCCGGGCGTGCCGGTGAGACGGATGGGGACGCCCTCGTGCAGAAAGGCGCCCGCGACCGGGTGCTCGGCACGGACGTAGAAGCCGCGTGCCCTCAACTGCGGGTCGTGCTCGACGAGTTCACGGCCGTCCTGCACCGCCCCGGCCGGGATTCCTCGCTCCTGCAGCAGCTCCGCCGCCTGATCGGCGGACAGACGGCGCGCCCAGTCGCCCAGCACGCCGTCGACACGGGTGCTCTCACGCCTCCGGCCCTCCGCCGTCGACAGCCGTGCGTCGGCGGCGAGTTCGGGACGGCCGAGGACGTCGCACAGCGCCGCCCACTCCTCGTCCGAGCGGACACTCACGGCCAGCCAGCGGTCCGCGCCGAGGCAGCGGTACACCCCCTGCGGGCTCCACACCGGGTGCGCGTTGCCGATCGGAGTCCGGGACGACGTGAGCAGGCTCGTCCCCATGTGCGCGGCGATCGCCTCCAGTTGGGACAGGTCGATGTGCTGGCCACGCCCGGTCTCCGCCCGGTGCTCCAGCGCGGCGACCGTCGCCAGCGCCGCCTGCAGACCCGCCACGATGTCACCGTGGCCGTAGATCACGCCCACCACGTCGTCCGGCCCCCAGCCGGTCAGCCCGGTCAGTCCCGAACTGGCCGAGACGGTGTCGGCGTACGACACCCAGCCCGCACGCGGGCCGGTGTGGCCCATGCCCGACATGCTCACGTACACGATGCCCGGGTTGATCTCGCGCAGCGCGTCGTAGCCGAGGCCGAGCCGGGTCATGACCGTGGCACTGAAGTTCTCCACGAGGACGTCGCAGGAAGCGATGAGGTCCCGGAGTACGGCGACGCCCTCCTCGGTCCGTGTGTCGAGGGCGATGCTGCGCTTGTTGCGGTTGACCTCGTTGAAGTAGCCGTTGGTGTTCGGGTCCGTGTGGTCGCCCCGCGACAGGTGCATGAAGGGCGCGAACCGGGTGGGGTCGGGGCGTCCGAGGGACTCCACCTTGATGACGTCAGCACCGTGGTCGGCCAGGACCTTCGTGCAGTACGGGCCCGCGAGCACCCAGGTCAGGTCGAGGACGCGGACGCCGTCCAGGGCGGGCCGGGCGGAGGAGGCGCCCTCGGCCCGTCGCACCGGGCGTTGCTCGTCGGGGAGCGCCTGGTCGTCGAGGAGTGCCTGGTCGTCACCGGGGCCGGGCACGCGGAGCCGGGTGACCCTGCGGCCCTCGGGGAACGCGAACGGGAAGCCCACGTCGGTCCGGCCCTCGACCCGGGTGAAGAAGTTCCGTGCGGACAGCTGGGGGTTGTCCGGCAGCTCGTACGGCAGGTCCACGGCCGCCCAGGGCAGTTTCCTGGCCTGCGCCCGCTCCGCGAACTCGGCCTTGGGCCAGGTGCCGACGAAGTCCTGGACGACGTTGAAGACGTACTCCTGGTGCTTCTTGCGCTCGACAGGGTCCTGCCACCGGGGCTCCGCGAGATCGGCGTCCGCGCCCTCCTCGCGCAGCCAGGCGAGCAGCGCGTCCCACATGCGGGGGCTGCCCCCGAGTCCACCGCCCAGGTAACCGTCGGCGGCCCGGAACAGCCCGTGCGGGACCAGGGGGTGCACGCGCCCCGGCCGCGGCGGTACCCGGTCCTCGTGCAGATAGGCGAGGGCTCCCGCCTCCAGGGCCGCCGCCACACATGCCTGCGCGGAGACGTCGATGAGCTGACCCGGCCCCCGGCGCCGTGCCCGCAGGCCGAGCAGGACGGCGATCGCCGCGTTGACGCCCGCGAGCTGCTCCGCCTGGTTCTCCGGCAGCCGCAGCGGCGGCCCGTCGGGATCGCCCACCTGCGCGAGCATCCCGCCCAGCGCCGCCACGACCAGGTCGGTCCCCTGCCAACCGCTGCGGGGACCGACCAGACCGAACGGGGTGACACGCACATGGACCAGATGGTCGAGGCCCTCGGCGGCCGGGCCCGCGCCGTCCGCCGTTCCGTCGAGCAGGACGTCGGCGCCCGCCAGCAGGCGCCGCAGCCCGGCGGCGCCCTCAGGGGCGGACGGGTCAAGCGTCACCGAGCGTTTCCCGGCGTGCCAGTGGGCGAAGGCGTCACCGCCGAGTTCGCGCCGCGTCCCGTCGCCCTGAGGGGGTTCGACGAGGACGACCTCGTGACCGAGCCCGACCAGCAGCCTGCCCGCGAACCGGGCGAACGGGCTGGACAGTTCGACGACCCGGGGGATCGATGCGCTCACGTGTCCTCCGCTCGCCGTCAGCCGTGGTGCTGGTTCAGGAACCCGCTGACCACGCTGTAGTAATCGTACGGACGCTCTTCCTGGGGGTGGTGGGACGCCTGATCCATCACATGGAGACTGCCCCGCGGCACCATGCGGGCAAGCATCAGGGGATAGTCCGGGGTCAGGAAGGCGTCGTACATCCCCCACAGGAAGAGCGCGGGGGCCTCGATACGGCCGAGTTCGGCGGAGAGGTCCTGCCAGTCGCCGCGCGGGTTGTCCGAGGCGCCGGCCAGCGCGGTCTCCTCCGGGTCGAGGCTCTGCTCGTGGCGCAGCGTCACGGTGCCCTCGGGGACGGCGTCCGGGTCGTACCACTCCAGACGCGCCATCAGGGCCCGCATCTTCTCCCGGGACGGGCCGTCACCGCCGTAGTACACGTCGCGGGCGTTGCGTCCGCGACGGCCGCTCTCCGGCAGCGGGGCCAGCGGGCCGTGGAAGACCGGCATACTGCCGGTGATCACAAGCGACCGGACACGCTCCGGGTACTTGGCGGCCAGGTTGAGCGCGATCGTCCCGCCCCACGAGTTGCAGACGAAGTCGGCGCGCTCCACGCCCAGGGTGTCGAGCAACGCCACCGTCTTCGCGGCGTGGTAGTCCCACATGGGGCCCTTGATGACGGGCTTGGCGGACTTCCCGTACTGCAGGATGTCGACGAGGAGGCACCGGCGGTCCGCCGCGAACAGCGGCGCCACCTGCCCGAAGTCCGACCAGCCCGTACATCCCGGGCCGCCGCCGTGCAGAAAGACGGTGGGGGTTCCCTCGCCCAGCTCGATGTAGTGGTAGTCGACGCCGTCCGCGTCCGCGTAGGCGCCCTGCGGGGGCGGCTGAATGTCCATGAGGTCCATGCCTCGCATCGTGTCCGGCGCTCACGGGCGCACCCAAGCGGAGCGGTCCGCTGAGCGGGCCGGACCCGTGGTGACGGACGGGCAGCGGCGGTTAGCGTCGCGTGACCCGAGGACGGAGGCGGCACATGGCGGCGGAGCTGGATCTGGCGGAGGAACGGGCCCGGGCCTCGATCGGCCGGCAGGAACGGCGCCCCCTGGGGGTCGTACGGGCCGAGGACGCCGCGGAGTTCGCGCGGGCCTCGGGAGAGACCGCGCCGCACCTGACCGAGCCGGGACACTCCCGGTTCACCGTGCACCCCATGTACCTCGTGAGCCTGCTGCGCCCGGCTCCCGGCCCCGGCCCGGACGAGGTCCGCCCGGACGGCATGTACCGCGACGAGGTCCCCGGCACGGACGGGCTCGACGTGCGGCTGATGGCGGGCGGCCAGGAGGTGCGCTGGAAGGACGAGGTACGGGCCGGTGACGCGATCGACGTGCTCCGGGCCCTCATGGCGGTCGAGCGCAAGGGATCCGGGGACGGGTTCCTGCTGCTCACGGTGGAGAAGACGTACAGCGCGGCGCGCGGAGTGCTCGTCGAGGTCACGGAGAGGTTCATCGTCAGGTGAGTCAGGTGAGTCAGGTGAGTCAGGTGAGTCAGGTGAGTCAAGTGAGTCAGGTGAGTACGCCCATGGATTCCGTCAGCGTCGGTCAGCCGGTACCACCCGTCTCGTTCATCCCCGACGAGGTCACCCTGCTGCGCTTCGGCGCCGTCACCCGCAACACCCACCGCATCCACTACGACACCGCCTTCGCCCGCTCCGAGGGGCTGGCCGGACCGGTCGTCATGGCGCAGCTGCACGGCTGTCTCTTCCACCGGGCCGCGGCGGGCTTCGCAGGCGGGACCGGGCGGGTGAGGGAGGTCGCCTGGCAGAACCGGGCGCCCGCCCACGTGGGGGACCGGCTCGAAGTCACCGGCACCGTACGCGCGGTCGACCCGGTGCGCGGCGAGGTCACGCTCGACCTCGTGGAGCGCTGCGGGCCCGCGGACGGCGGAGGCCCCGGAAGCGTCTGCTGCCGGGGCCATGCCGTCGTCGTCCTGGTCTGAACGGCCTTCGTCCACTGAGCGGCCTCGGCCCACTGAGCGGCGTCAGCCCACTGAGCGGTCTCAGTCCAGATCCAGCACCACCCTCCCGACCGCCTCCCCGCTCCGCAACCGGTCCACCGCCTGCCCCAGCCCCTCGATCCCGTGCCGCTCGATCGGCAACGTCAGCTCTCCCGAGGCCAGTTCGGCGAGCATCCGCTCGGCGTCCGCGGCGACCTCCTTGCCGCGGGACATCAGATTGACGGGCAACAGCGCCACGTCCGCCAGCAGGAAGTCGGCGAGGTCCACGCTGAACTCACGCCCGGCGGTGTAGCCGACCAGCGCCGCACGCCCGCGCGGACGGACCAGCGCGAGGGCGTCGCGCAGTACCGGTCCGCCGACGGTGTCGACGATCGCGTCCACCGTGCCGCCCACCGCGTCCGGCGACAACTCCGCCGCCAGGACCGGCTTCGCCGGCGCCGGGACATGGCTCAGCTTGGCCGGGCGTCCCACCACCCCGATCACCTCGGCCCCGGCGCGCGCGGCGACCTGCACGGCCAGCGCGCCGACCGCGCCCGACGCACCGGTCACCAGGACCCGCTCCCCGGGCCGCACCCCCGCCACCGAGTGCACCGCCAGCCACGCGGTACCCGCGGGGGAGAAGTAACTGCACGCCAGCGCCGGATCGGTGCCCTCGGGCACGGGCAGCGCGGCGGCGTCGGGCACCACGGCATGCTCGGCCCAGCCGCCGTCCCGGCGCAGCCCCAGCCCCTTGCCGTTGATCCTCACCAGGCTGCCCTCGGCGTGGGTGTCCGAGGCCAGGACCACCCCGCACGCCGAGGTGCCCGGCACGGAGGGCAGATCCGGGAGGATGCCGAACTTCCCGTCCACGACGTTCAGATCGAGATGCGCCACCTGCGCCGCCCGTACCCGTACGAGGGTCCGGCCGGGCTCCCGCACCGGCACGGGACGCTCCACCAGTCGGGGAAGCGTGCCGAACCGCTCAAGGACCAGCGCACGGGACGTCTGCCCCTGCACATGACTGCTCACAGTTTCACTCCATAACGTCGCAGCACCCGCGAGGCCACGATGCGCAGCACGCGGTCGAAGACGAAGCCGAGAATGCCCAGGGTGATGATGCCGACGAAGACCCAGTCGATGCGCCCGTAGTTGCGGGAGGTCCAGATCAGCGA
This sequence comes from Streptomyces acidicola, assembly GCF_009377235.1. Classification (GTDB taxonomy): domain Bacteria; phylum Actinomycetota; class Actinomycetes; order Streptomycetales; family Streptomycetaceae; genus Streptomyces; species Streptomyces acidicola. The sequence continues at coordinate 27,997 of NZ_VMNX01000008.1, read as the reverse complement.
ACCGAGACCGACCTGGGCGGCGACGATCTCGGCGGAGACGATGGTCAGGAAGCTGTTGCCCATGGCGAGCCGCGCCCCCGTGACGATGTACGGCACGGTCGACGGCAGCACGACCTGCTGCAGGATCTGCCGGCGGCCCGCGCCCAGGCTGGCGGCGGCCCGCAGCTTCGACTCGTTCACCGCCATCACTCCGGCGCTGGTGTTCAGCGTGACGATGAAGACCGCCGTGTAGAAGATCAGCACGACCTTGGACGACTCGCCGATGCCGAGCCAGACCACGGCCAGCGTCACGAAGGCGACCGGCGGGATGAAGCGGAAGAACTCGATGTACGGGTCGAGAAGCCGTCGTACCAGCGGGATCTGCCCGATGAGCAGGCCGACCGGCACACCCACCAGCAGCCCGAGACCCCAGCCGATCAGGATGCGGCGGCTGGAGGCGATGATCGAGTTGGTGAGCGTGCCGTCGCGGGCGAGATCGACGGCGGCCGACAGGGTCGCCTGCGGGGAGGCGACCAGGGAGGCGCCGTACGACATCGCCAGCAACTGCCAGATCCCGACGCCGACGAGGACGGACACCACGGACAGAGCGGCCGTGCGCAGTCCCCGTACGGCGCCGCGCACCGGGCGCCGGTCGACCCGTGGTTCGGCGGTGGGCTTCGCCGTGACGACCGTCATCGCTGCTCCTCCTGGTCGAGCCCCTGGGCCAGCAGGGCCTTGCGGACCTCCTCGCCGATGTCGTCCCGCAGCGCGTGCCGCAGTTCGCGGGCGGCGGGGTCGGACTCGTCGCGCGGCCGGGGCAGGTCCACCGGGTAGACGGACTTGACCGAGGCGGCCGGGCCGGCGGTCATGACGGCGACGCGGTCGGCCAGCAGGATCGCCTCGTCGATGTCATGGGTGACGAAGACGACGGTGCAGCCCGAGGTCTGCCAGATGCGGGCCATCTCCTCCTGCATCACCTGCCGGGTCTGCGCGTCGAGCGCGCCGAACGGCTCGTCCATCAGCACCACGCGCGGTTCGTTCGCCAGGACGCGCGCGATCTGCACGCGCTGACGCATTCCGCCGGAGAGCTGGCTCGGGAACCGGTCGGCGCAGTGCCGCAGGCCGACCAGGGAGAGGTACTCGTCGGCCAGTTTGTGCTGCTCGGCACGGGACCTGCCGCGCATCCGGGGGCCGAACGCCACGTTCTGGCGGACGGTGAGCCAGTCGAAGAGGGCCTCGCTGCTCTGGAAGACCATGCCGAGTTCGGGGTCGGGACCGGTGACGGGCATTCCGTCGACGGTGAGGCTGCCCGAGTGCGGGTGTACGAACCCGGCGAGCGCCGACAGCAGGGTGGACTTGCCGCAGCCGCTCGGGCCGAGCAGACAGAGGAACTCACCGGCGGCGATGTCCAGCGAGATGTCGCGCACGGCGTGGAAGGAGCCGAACCGGATGTCCACCCCGTCGACGGCGACGGCCGCACCATGGGCGTCGTTCTCACGCGCCGGACCGGACGGCGGCCGGTCGGCCTCGATGGCCTTGGTCATCAGGATCCCTTCGTCTGCTGGGTGAACCATCCGGGCAGCACGACCCCGGTCACGTCCGGTTGGGAACTGACCTTCCCGGTGTCCACGTAGAACCGGGCGGTCGCGGTGTAACCCCTGAGGTCGGCCGCGGTGATGTCGCGGACGCCGAAGTCGATGTCCTCGATGGCTTGCACGGTCTGGGTGGTGGGGACCTTCGCGGCCTTCTGCGTGGCGGCCGCCGCCGCGTCCGGGTCGGCCTCGGTGGCCTTCGCCGCTTCCCGCAGGGCCTGCGCGACCCTGACCGCCGTGCCCTTGTTGTTGCTCAGCCACTTGTCGTCGGTGATGAGCCAGTGGGCGTACGACAGGCCGTAGTCGCCCGTGGTCTCCAGGACCCGTCCGCCCAGTTCGGCACCCTTGGCGGGCCACGGCTCCCACAGAACGTAGGCGTCGACGTCGCCCTTCTGCAAGAGCGCCGGGATCTCCGGCGGATCCGCGGTGACGAAGTCGACCGATGTCTCGTCGATGCCCTTGGACTGGAGGAACCGGGTCGCCGCGAGCTCCGAGAGCCCCGGTACGACGGCCATCTTCCTGACCTCGGAAGGGTCCTTGACCTTGGGGCCGAGGACCACCTTGAGATAGCGGCCGGACTCCTCGTAGACGAGCAGCGACCGCAGACCGGTGTGCTGCTGGAGCATGCCGATGGTGGTGGTGTCGGAGTTGCCGGCCAACTGCACCTGACCGGCGGCCAGGGCGTCGACGCCCTCACCGCCCCGCCCGAACTGGACGAGCTGGACGTTCACCCCGTGCTCCGCCCACAGACCCCTGGCGTCGGCGAGGAAGAAGGGCGCGAACGAGGGGTCGATACCGACGGCGATCCGGACCGTGGGGCCGGACGCCGTGGTCTTGCCGGAACCTGTGGCGGAGTCGGTGGTGGCCGCGCTGCACGCGGTCAGGGCTGTTGCGGCGATGAGAGCGAGGAGGGCGACGACACCCGCGAGGGGGTGTCTCCTGCTGACCCGTGTCTCCATGGATACCTCGGTGGGTTGACGGGAGACCGCCGGTTTCGGCCGGTCATACGGGGTGCGGCCCGTGGGTTGGCGCGAACCGTAGACCCGGGCGACGGCGACTGGCACGGATCACGGTCCGCTGAACGGGATGGAACACGGGACCGGCTGCGCGGCGGGCCGTTCACCCGCCGGGTAGTGGGGCGTGCCGCCCGGATGGGCTTGCATCGGGACCCCGGCAGGCAGGGACGAACCGCAGATCCGGTGCGGTCTGCTCAGCGGAACGGGTCCGTAGGCGGATCGGACCGGTCACCCGATGCTCGGGGCATGTTCCGACGGCAGCAGGAGGTCACGCACCATGACGACGAGTGAGGGCTCGCCCGCCTCCACGAGCACCGGCCGCACGGGCCGCAGACCGGCCGGGCAACCCGGCCGGCAGGACTGGTCGTCGTGGCCCCACTACGACGGTGCGGCTGCCGGCTTCCGCGGCTACTGGTACCCGGTCACCTGGTCCAGCCACATCACCGGCAAACCCCTCCCGTTCACGATCTGCGGCGAGAAGATCACCCTGATCCGGGACGGCGGCAAGGCGTACGCGCTGCACAACCGCTGCCCGCACCGCGGGGTGCCGCTCTCCGAGGGCGACCAGCAGTTCCCCGGTACGGTCAGCTGCCCCTACCACGGCTGGACGTTCGACCTGCCCACCGGCAAGCTGTGCGCGGTCATCACCGACGGCCCCGGATGCCGGCTCACCGGCAAGGTCGAGGTGAAGACGTACGCCGTCGAGGAGCGCCTCGGCATGGTGTGGGTGTACATCCCCGTCGCCGGTGAGGACCCCCACCCGATCGACGAACAACTCCCCGAGGAACTCGTCTCCCACGGCTTCGTCATGGGCGGCCGGATCGAACCCCGCGGTGGCAACTGGCGGTTCGCCTGCGAGAACGGCTTCGACGAGGGGCACGCCAAGTACCTGCACCGTACCGCGCTGTGGCGGCTGTTCAAGCCGATGCCGACCTGGAACATCACCCGGATCGTCCCCAGGGGACGCTGGATCTTCCGGGTCCAGGACGAGGTGCACTGGGAGGCCGAGTTCCCCGGTGTGGGCCGCTGGTCCAACAAGCGCTGGTGGAAACTCCAGCCGCCCAAGGAGACCTTCAACCTCGGCAACACGGGCAAGGCGGACAAGGTCGACCCGGCGATCGAGGCCCAGGAGTTCCCCGGCTTCGCCTCCCTGGCGATGCCGGGCGTGCTGCGCATCGCCTACCCCAAGTTCATCCACTACGAGTTCTACGTCCCGGTCGACGCCGACAACCACCTCTACGTCGGTGTGATGGTCAACTTCACCGAGGGCTGGGAGACGCTCAGGTTCTACGCAAAGTACCTGGGAGCCATCCGCTGGTTGTTCCACGGGCAGTTCTCCGGCCAGGACGCCTGGATGGTCGACGTCACCGACGCCCCTCCGGAGAAGCTCTACCGCCCCGACATCTCGCTGACCGCCTGGCGGAACCTCAGCGAGGAGGAGTACGCGAAGAAGCTGGCCGCGGCCGGGGCCCCACCCGCTCCCTCCACCGGTTCCACCGGTTCCGCCGGTTCCGCCAACGCGAAGAAGGGCTGATCATGGGCCGCACGCTGCTCACCCTGCTGGCCGGGGCCGCCATCGCCGTGGCGCTCCCCCTGGCCAAGAAGCGCTTCGAGCGTACGACGATGACCCAGGTCCACAGGATCAACCAGTGAACGACCACACGGCGGCCGGTCTGGCCGGGCTGGACGACCGGCGGAGGGCCTGGGCCGAGGAAGCCTGGCGGCACGTCACCGGCGACCGGCTGCGAGAGCTGATCATCGGCCTCGTCGACATCCCGAGCCCGACCGGCGACGAGGGCCCCCTCGCGGCCCATATCGCCGGCACGCTCGCCGACTCCGGATGCTCCGCCACGGTGCAGCCGCTCGACGACCGGCAGGCCAACGCGTGGGCCCGGCTCGACGGCGACGGAACCGGCCCCGACCTCATGCTCTACGTGCCCATCGACACCCTGACCGTGGGCGAGGAGAGCGAGGACCTCCCGTGGATCGGCCCGGAGTTGCGGGACGACATGAGGCCGCGGGCCACCGTCTACGACGACCTGGTCACCGGGCTCGGCGCCTCCAACCCCAAGGGTCACGCGGCGTGCGTGATGATGGCCGCCGAGGCCATCGCCCTCGCGGGCATCCCGCTCACCGGCGATCTCGTCGCAGCGTTCGGCGCGGGCGGCATGCCCACCAACGCCCGGCCGGGCGGCACCCGGTACAACACCGGCCAGGGCGTGGGCTGTTCGTTCCTGCTGGAGCAGGGCGTGTGGACCGACTACGCGGTGATCGCCAAACCCGGCTGGACGGTCTCCCACGACGAGGTCGGCCTCGTCTGGTTCGAGGTCACCGTCCACGGCACCCACACCTACGTCGGCTCGCGGCACCGGCTCCCGTACGACAACGCCATCGCCCGAGCCGGAGAGGTGGCCCGGCACCTGGAGGAGTGGTTCGTCGAGTATGCCGACCGCCACACCGGCGGCACGGTCGCACCCCAGGGCATCGTCTCCTCCGTACGCGGCGGCTGGCCCCGCATGGCGGCCGTCACCCCGGCCGTCTGCACCCTGATGGTGGACCTGCGCATTGCGCCCGACACCACACCGATGCAGGCCAGGCGGGAGTTCTCGGCCGCGCTGGACGCCCTGCGCGCCAAGGAGGCAGGGCTCGACGTCACCGCCCGCATGGTGCTGGCCATCCCCGGTACGCGCACCGACCCGCGCAACTGGGTCTGCCGCAGCGCGACAGCGGCCTGGGAGGCCTTCGAAGGGCGCGGGCACGAGGTGATCCGCGGCAACAGCGGTGCCACCGACGCCAACATCCTGCGCGGGCGTGGCATCCCCACCGTGCGGGTCGGGATGCCGAAGGTCGCCGACGCGGAGGCACCGTTCCCGATCGACTTCGCCCGCGGGATGAACACCGTCTCCGTACGGGCCATGGAGAAGCTGACGCGCCATCTGATCCGTACTGCCGTCGACACCGTCACCCGCACGCGCGCCGAGGTGGAAGGAGAGCCGTCATGACCGAGATCGTCCTGGGCGTGGGTGCCTCGCACAGCACGCTGATGAACACCCACTGGGAGGAGACCCTCCACAAGGAGCGCGCCGAGCGTTTCCGCGACGCGCTGAAGGAGGCGCGCGACGAACTCGCCGCGGCCCGCCCCGACACCGTGATCCTCGTCGGCTCCAACCACTTCCGCGGCTTCTGGCTGGACCTCGTCCCCGCCTTCACCCTCGGCGTCGGCGAGTGCGTCGCCAGCGGGGAGTCCGGCACCCCGAAGGGCCCGCAGCCCGTGGACGTACCGCTCGCCCGGCACATCGCGGGCGCCCTCGTGGAGAGCGGCCGTTTCGACCCCGCGTACTCGGCCCGGCTGCAGATCGACCACGGCCAGTCGCACGCCATCCAGTACCTCCTCGACGGCCTCGACGTGGAGATCGTCCCCCTCGTCGTCAACGTGTTCGCCCCACCGCTGCCCACCCTCGAACGCTGCGAGGAACTGGGCCGCGCGATCCGGGAGGCGGTCCTGACGTTCCCCGGAGACCGTCGCGTCGCGGTGATCGGCTCCGGCGGACTCTCGCACCGGCTGCCCTGGCCGGACTGGCGCGATCCGCACGGCGACGACGAGGAGTTCATGGTCGGCGCCTGGCTCAACGGCCGGGACAACTGGCAGGACTACGACGCCCGCCGCCGCGAGATCATCCGCGCCGCCGAGGCCGCGCTCAACCCCGGCTTCGACGACGAGTTCCTCTCCCTCGTCGAGAAGGGCGAGACCCACCGCGTCACCCGGTTCACCACCGAGGAACTGGAGAAGACGGCCGGCAACGGCGCACAGGAAGTACGCACCTGGCTGCTCATGGCGGCCCTGCTCGACCACGTGCCCGGCCGGCGCCTCGCCTACGAGCCGATGCCCGAGTGGCTCACCGGGATGGCCGTCGCCGTCCTGGACCCCGCGCCGCCGTCCTGAACCCCGCACAGACGAACACCGGAAGCTGAAAGGCAGTCATGAGCATCTGGACCGAACTGATCGGCGTCGACTACCGGCACACCTACGTCGAGACCGCCGGCTTCAGGACCCGTGCCCTGCAGGCCGGCCCCGAGGACGGCGAGCACGTGGTGTTCCTGCACGGCACGACCGGCCATCTGGAGGCCTTCGTACGGAACATCCCGGCACACGCCGAGCGCTACCGCTGCCACGCCGTCGACATGCTGGGCCACGGCTACACCGGCAAGCCGGACCGCCCCGGTGAGATCCCCGCCTACGTCGAGCACCTGATGTCCTACCTGGACGCCGTCGGCGCCGAACGCGTCCACCTGGTCGGCGAGTCGCTGGGCGGCTGGGTCTCGTCCTGGGCGGCGAGCGAGTACCCGGACCGGGTCGCCTCGCTGCAACTGCTGTGCATGGGCGGCACCAAGATCAACCCGAAGGTGATGGAACGGCTGAAGACCTCGACGCGGGCCGCCGCGCTGAAGGGCGACGTGTCCTTCACCCGCGAGCGGCTCAAGCTGCTGTGGGCCGAGTGGGACGAGGACCTCGGCGAGGAGCTGACGCAGGTCCGGTACGGCATCTACCACCACCCCGACTTCCAGGCCAACCTGCACAATCTGCTGGCCCTCCAGGAACCCGAGGCGCGTGAGCGCAATCTGCTCCGGCCGGACCGGATGGCGCGGATCAAGGCGCCGACGCTGGTGGTCTGGGGCAACAAGAACCCGCTCGGCGACGTCCCGGAGGCCGAGGCCATCGCCGCCGCCATCCCCGGCGCCCGCCTGGAGGTCTTCAACGAGTGCGGTCACTGGCCGCAGCACGAGAAGGCCGAGCTGTACAACCCGCTGAGCCTGGCGTTCCTCGCCGAGGCACGGTAGCCGGGGCCGAGGCACATCAGCCGGGACCGGGGCCGGGCAGTGGCCCGGTCACCGGTCATCCCGAATTAACAGCACGACGCATGGCCTGATCGAGGGCATGCATGGTTCCGTGGAGGGCCGGATCCAGCCACAGACCGCGTTCTGAGGAAGGCAACGGATTGATCGGGAGGTTCTGCACATGAGCGTCACCTCGGTTGGCCGCGCCGACGTTCCACCCCTCGTACCCGACCCACCCGACGACTCCGTCCCCTGCATCGTGTCCGGCGTCCCGGCACAGGACCGGGGTTCCGCGCCGGCCCAGAGCCCACGCGCGGCCGCGGCCCCGGTACCGCGTCCGGAGCCGGTATCGCGTCCGGCTCCGGCATCGATTCCGCGCTCGGCCCCTCCCGCCGCGTACCCCGACCCGATGAACTCGGTTCTCGGCAAGGTCAGACCCATTCTGGAGGCGTTCGCTCCCGAGGACGACGCTCTCTCCCTCGCCGAGCTGGTGCGCCGCACCGGGGTCGCCAAGGCCACCGTGCACCGGCTTGCGCAGGAACTGGTGGTGTGGGGGCTGCTGGAGCGGTCGGGCTGTGACTACCGGCTCGGGCTGCGCCTGTTCGAGATGGGCCAGCGGGTCCACCGGCAGCGCATCCTGCGCGAGGTGGCCCAGCCGTACATGGAGGACCTCCTGCTCGCCACCCAGGAGACCATCCACTTCGCCATCCACGACAGCCTGGACGTGGTGTACCTGGAGAAGATCTTCCCCCACCGCGGGCTGAACGAGGAGTCCCGGGTGGCGGGCAGGCTGCCGCTGTACTGCACGGCCACCGGCAAGGCGATCCTCGCCTTCTCCCCGAGCACGCTCTTCGTCGACGTGGTCAGGAACGGTCTGAGGCCGTTCACCCGGCACACGGTCACCTCACCGGGCCGACTGCGGGCCCAGCTGGAACGGATCAGGTCGGAGGGAATCGCGACCGAGGCCGAGGAGATCCGCCTCGGGTACACGAGCATGGCCGTGCCGGTCTTCGGCAGCAGGTCCACACTCGTCGGCGCGCTCTCCATCACGGCACCCACCTACCGCATGGATCCCACCGGGCACGCCGGCGCGCTGCGCGCCGCCGCCCTCGGGATCAGCCGGTCGCTGCGGTGAGCGCGGTCCTTCAGGAGGTGCTCACCCGGGCCCGGAAACTGATCGGGCAGTGGGAGAGCGAGGACTGCGGCGTCCTGGCAGTGAAGGAATTCTGCCGCTACGCAGCAGCCCTCAACGACCTCGACTACATCCGCACAGCCCGCGCGCAGGAGGCAGCCGGGGAACCCGTCGTCGCTCCAGCCCTGTTCCTCGCCGGGACGCTGAGCTGGGAGGACGGCCCGGCGGAAAACGAACTACGCCCGGACGGGCTGGCCGCACGCGAGTCGCCCTGTACCGATGGCCTGCCGGTGCGGCAGGTGCACGGAGGACAGTCGGTCCGGCCGGTCCGGTCCCCGGTCTCGGGGATGCGGGTCACGGCGGCCCGGTCGCTCGTCTCGGCCGACCACCGGCACGGCCGGTCGGGCGAGTTCGTGCTGCTCGGCGTCACCACGCGCTTCACCTCGCAGGACGGAGCCGAACTGATGGCGGTGGACGAGACGATCGTCGTCCTGGACGGAGTCCCGGACGCGGCGACGGACGAGCCGACGGGGGTGACCGCCGCATGACGACGGTCACCCCCGTCGCAGGGCAGCTGTGCGCGCCGCGCACCTACTCCCACAGCAGGGTGCAGCTCTTCCGGTTCAGCGCCGTGTCCTGGAACTCCCACCGCATTCACTACGACGCCGAGTACGCGGCCCTGGAGGGCTTCCCGGACGCGGTGGTGCAGTCCACGCTGCACGGCGAGACCCTCAGCCGGTACGCGCTGGAGTGGGCCGGGCCCGGCGCCGCCCTGGAGTCGGTGAGCTGGCGCAACCGGGCCACCGCCGTGGCCGGTGAGCGGCTCACCTGGTCCGCGACGGTGCGCACGGTCGAGCCCTGCGACGAGGGCACCCGGGTGACGCTGGACGTCGCCGTCCACAAGGACGACGGCGCCCCCTGCGTCACCGGGCACGTCGGACTCACCTGGCGTGCTGCTCGTACCAGCCCTTCAGCAGGGTCGTCCCCAGCTCCGGCGACTTCTTGATCAGCTTCTGCTCGACCAGGAAGCCGGCGATCTTCTCGGACTCGGTGACATCCGTGTCGTCGATGCCGCGGGCGGCGAAGGTGATCTCCGGCAGCACCTTCGCCGTCTGGTCCGCGGGCAGTTTGACCTGCTGTTCGGAGGCCTTCGCCGCGGCGGCGGGATCGTCGGTGACGAGCTTGTCCGCCTCGGCGACCACCTTGAAGACCTTGCCGGCGAGGTCTTCGTTGTCCTTCAGCCAGCTCTGGTCGGCCAGCAGCCACTGCACGTACTTCACGCCGAAGTCACCGATGCGCCCCGCGATGTGGCCGCCCGCCGTGTCACCCCGGGCCGCCCACGGCTCGAAGAGGACGTAGGCGTCGATCGAACCCTGCTCCAGCATGCCCGGGATCTCCGGCGGCGAACTCTCCAGGATCTTCACGGACTTCGGGTCGATGTCGTTGTGCTTCAGGTACTGGTGCGTCGCGTAGAGGCCGAGGCCGCCGATCGACGCCATCGTCCTGATCTGCTTCGGTGAGTCGATGCCGTCGCGCAGGACGACCTTGAGGTAGCGGTCGGAGGACTGGAAGACGCCCAGGGTCCGCAGACCGGGATTGGCGACCATCAGCGGCAGCGCGGTGGAGTCGGCGTTGGCCGCTATCTGTGCCGTGCCCGCGGTGACCGCCTGGGAGGCCGCGGGGCCGCCCTCGGTCTTCACGAGTTCGACGTTGACGCCCGCCTTCTTGAACATGCCGCGCTCCACGGCGAGATAGAAGGGCGCGTAGGAGGCGTCCACCCCGAGGGCGAGCCGGACGGTCGGCTGCCCGGCGGACGACACCCCCGTCGAGTCGGTGCTGCCGGCCGTACAGGCCGTGGTGAGGACCAGTGCCGTGCAGGTGGCGGTGAGAGCGAGACCCCTGGTCCCGAGGCGGGACCTGTCGTTTGTGTGCATCTTCATCCTCCCAGGGCGGGGAATGGTGAGCGGGGGGTGCCGGCCCGCCGACCCTCCCAGTGCCGGCCCGCCGGGCATAAGCAGAGCGTCCTGCTCACCGGAACGAACTCATTGGGCGGTACCGAGGCCCTCCCTAGCCTCCGGAGCATGAGCGTTCTTTCCGACATGCCGGTGACCAAGGACGAGTCGTCGCACCGGATCGAGACCGACGTCCTGATCATCGGCGCCGGGCCCGCGGGCCTCTACGGCACCTACTACGCGGGCTTCCGCGGGCTTCGGGTCGCGGTCATGGACGTACTGCCCCAGTGCGGCGGCCAGATCAGCGCGATGTACCCCGAGAAACCCATCTTCGACATCGCCGGGTTCCCCTCGGTGCGCGGCCGTGACCTGGTGGACAACCTGGTCGCGCAGGCCGAACCGTACGGGCCGGTCCACCTCCTCGGCCAGCGCGCGGCCGAACTGTCCCACGACGCCGACGGCCTGCCCGTCGTCCGCAGCGACCAGGGGACCGAGGTCCACGCCGGGGCCGTGGTGATCACCGGGGGAGTGGGCACGTTCACCCCCCGGCCACTGCCGGCGGGCGAGGCCTTCCTCGGCCGCGGCCAGATCTACTTCGTGGCGCAGCCCGCCGACCACACCGACCGGGACGTCGTGATCGTCGGCGGCGGCGACAGCGCCTTCGACTGGGCGGTGACCCTCGCCCCCGTGGCCCGGTCCGTCACGCTCGTGCACCGCACCGACCGCTTCCGCGCCCACCGCGCCACCGTGGAGAAGGCCCGAGACCTCGGCATCGAGATCCTCACCGACTCCGAAGTGAGCGTCCTGCACGGCACCTCGCATGTGGAACACGTGGAGATCCGGCACCGGCTCGACCGGACCACCCGCCTGCTGGCCGCACAGACCGTCGTCGCGGCCCTCGGCTTCAAGGCCGACCTCGGCCCGCTCCAGCACTGGGGCCTGACGCTGAGGGCACGCCGTATCGCCGTCGACACCCGGATGGCCACCAACATCCCCCGCGTCTACGCCGCGGGCGACATCACCGACTACCCGGGCAAGGTGCGCCTCATCTCCGTCGGCTTCGGCGAGGTCGCCACCGCGGTCAACAACGCCGCCACCGTCATCGACCCGGAGGCCCAACTGTTCCCCGGGCACTCCACCGAGAAGGAGAACTGAGATGGCCTACGTCATCGGGTCGGCCTGCGTCGACATCATGGACCGGTCCTGTGTCGAGGAGTGCCCGGTCGACTGCATCTACGAAGGTGCCCGCAAGCTCTACATCAACCCCACCGAGTGCATCGACTGCGGCGCCTGCGAGATCGCCTGCCCCGAGCAGGCCATCACGGTCGACCGGAAGGCGGACCCCGGACACCGCGAGGACAACAAGCAGTTCTTCGAAGTGGTGCTGCCCGGCCGGAGCGAGCCGCTCGGGACACCGGGCGGCGCGAGCGGAGTCGGCCGCGTCGACGCCGACTCCCCGCTGATCGCGAAGGTGGGCGCATGACGGCCCGCGAGGTACTCAAGGCCGCTCCCGACGTGGTCAAGGCGGCCGACACCCTGTCCGAAGCCGCCCGCACGGGCAGGACCTGCCCTCCCGTACGCTCCCTGCTCCCCGAGGGCGACATCGACACCGCGTACGCGGTGCAGCGGGTGAACGTCGAGCGAGGGCTCGCGGCCGGACGGCGGATCGTCGGCCGCAAGATCGGGCTCACCTCCCCCGCCGTGCAGCGGCAACTCGGCGTGGACCAGCCCGACTTCGGGGCGCTCTTCGCCGACATGGCGGTCCCGGAGTCAGGCGTGGTGGCCGCCGGACGGCTGCTCCAGCCCAAGGTGGAGGCGGAGGTCGCGCTGGTCATAGGCGCCGATCTGCCGCACGCCGAGTGCACAGTGGCCGACATCCTGCGGGCGGTCGACTTCGCGCTGCCCGCGCTGGAGATCGTGGACAGCCGGATCGAGGGCTGGGACATCCGCCTCGTCGACACCGTCGCCGACAACGCCTCCAGCGGACTCTTCGTGCTCGGCGGCACACCCGTGCCCCTGTCGGGCCTGGACCTGCGCGGTGTCCGGATGACGATGACCCGGGGCGGCGAGGTCGTGTCCGAGGGCACCGGCGCCGACTGCCTCGGCAGCCCGCTGGGCGCCGCGGCCTGGCTCGCCTCCACGCTGGCCGGCAGGGGCGATCCCCTGCGGGCCGGAGACGTGGTGCTCACGGGAGCGCTCGGGCCCATGGCGGTTGCCGCCCCCGGCGACCGGTTCGAGGCACGGATCAGTCAACTCGGCCGGGTGGCAGTCGAGTTCGCGGTCGAGTTCGCAGCGGAAGGAGAGGGACTGTGAGTACCCGCACCAAGGTGGCCGTCATCGGCTCGGGCAACATCGGCACCGACCTCATGATCAAGGTGCTGCGGCTGTCGGAGAGCCTGGAGATGGCGGCGATGGCCGGGATCGACCCGCACTCCGACGGCCTGGCGCGCGCACGGCGCCTGAAGGTCGCCACCACCCACAAGGGCGTCGAAGGGCTCGTCGAGCTGGACGAGTTCGCCGACGTCGGCATCGTCTTCGACGCGACCTCGGCGGGCGCGCACCGTCACCACGAGGAGGTACTGCGCCCGCTGGGCCGCACCCTCGTCGACCTGACACCGGCCGCCATCGGCCCCTATGTCATCCCCCCGGTCAACGGCGACGCCCACCTGGACGCCCCGAACGTCAACATGGTCACCTGCGGCGGGCAGGCCACCATCCCGATCGTCGCGGCCGTCTCGGCGGTGACCCCGGTGCACTACGGCGAGATCGTCGCCTCCATCGCCTCGCGCTCCGCCGGACCCGGCACCCGGGCGAACATCGACGAGTTCACCGAGACCACCGCCCGCGCCATCGAGCAGGTCGGCGGTGCCGCCCGGGGCAAGGCGATCATTGTCCTCAACCCGGCCGAGCCCCCGCTGATCATGCGGGACACCGTGCACTGCCTGGTCTCGGAGTGCGACGAGGAGGCCGTGACCGCCTCCGTCGAGACCATGGTCGGCCGGGTCCAGGCATACGTGCCCGGCTACCGGCTCAAGCAGCGGGTGCAGTTCGACCGGATCGCCGCCGACGACCCGCTGCGCGCACTGGGCCCCGCCGCCACCGTCGGCACCGACGCGTTGAGGGTGTCGGTGTTCCTGGAGGTCGAGGGCGCCGCCCACTACCTCCCCGCCTACGCCGGAAACCTCGACATCATGACCTCGGCCGCGCTGCGCACCGCGGAACGCCTGGCCGCCCACCACACCACGGAGGCCGCCAAGTGACCGGCTTGTACGTCCAGGACGTCACCCTGCGCGACGGCATGCACGCCATCCGGCACCGTTACACCGTCGAGCAGGCCCGCACCATCGCCGCCGCACTCGACACCGCCGGGGTCCGTGCCATCGAGATCGCCCATGGCGACGGCCTGTCCGGCTCCAGCATCACCTACGGCGTCGGCGCCCACACCGACTGGGAGTGGATCGAGGCCGTCACCGACGCCGTGCACCAGGCCACCCCCACCACCCTGCTGCTGCCCGGCATCGGCACCCTGCACGACCTCAAGCAGGCCCACACCCTCGGCATCCGCTCGGTACGCATAGCCACCCACTGCACCGAGGCCGACATCGCCGCCCAGCACATCGCCGCCGCCCGGGAGTTGGGCATGGACGTCGCCGGGTTCCTGATGATGTCCCACCTGGCCGAACCCGCCGAACTGGCTCGCCAGGCCCACCTGATGGAGTCCTACGGCGCCCACTGCGTGTACGTCACCGACTCCGGCGGCCGGCTCACCATGGACGGCGTACGCGACCGCTTCCGCGCCTACCGCGACGTCCTGTCCCCGGACACGGAGCTGGGCATCCACGCCCACCACAACCTCGGCCTCGGCGTGGCCAACAGCGTCGTCGCCGTCGAGGAGGGCGTCACCCGTGTCGACGCCTCGCTGGCCGGTCAGGGCGCGGGCGCCGGGAACTGCCCGCTGGAGGCGTTCGTCGCGGTCGCCGACCTGATGGGCTGGGAGCACGGCTGCGACCTGTTCCCGCTCATGGACGCCGCCGACGACCTCGTACGCCCCCTCCAGGACCGCCCCGTCCGCGTCGACCGCGAGACCCTCACCCTCGGCTACGCGGGCGTGTACTCCAGCTTCCTGCGCCACGCCGAGACCGCCGCCGCCCGCTACGGCCTCGACACCCGCACCATCCTCGTCGAGGTGGGCCGGCGCGGCATGGTCGGCGGCCAGGAGGACATGATCACCGACATCGCCCTCGACCTGGTGGGGGAGGGGCGGGCATGACGGCGCCGGGCATCCCCCTCCGCGTCGGCGTCCGGGTCCCGCCCTGCGACCGCGCGGACCGTGTGGTCGAGACCGTACGGCGAGCGGAGCGGCTCGGCTTCGACGACGTCTGGTTCCCCGACTCCCAACTGCTGTGGCGGGACGTGTTCACCACCCTGACCGCCGCCGCCCTGGGCACCGAGCGGATCGGTCTCGGCACCGCGGTCACCAACCTGGCGACCCGGCACCCGGCCGTCGTCGCCTCGGCCGCCCGCAGTGTCGCGGAACTCGCCCCCGGCCGTTTCACTCTCGGCCTCGGCGTGGGCAACAGCTCCGTCGGACCGATCGGCCTGCGCCAGACCACCTCGGCGGCGATGCGCGAGGGGCTCGGCATGCTGCGCGCCCTGCTCGACGGCCGAGAGTGGGACTTCGAGGTCTCCGGGAGCAGCACGGTTCGCTCGCGGCTGCGTGACCCACGCCCCGAGGTTCCACTGCACCTCGCCGCGAGCGGGCCGAGGAACCTGCGGCTCGCCGGAGAGGTCGCCGACGGTGTGATCCTCCTCAGCGGGGTCTCACCGAGGACCCTGGAAGGAGCGACCGCGCGGGTGCGCGAGGGCGCCGAGGCGGCGGGCCGGAACGCCGACACCATCCCCCTGACGGTCTCCGCGTACTGCGCGGTGACCGACGACATCGAGGCCGAGGCCCGCCGGATCAAGCCCATCTGCGCGTCGATCGCCCAGAACGGCGGTGCGACCTTCCTCGCCCTCGCCGGAATCGACGTCCAGGTGCCCGCCACGATCGGCGGGGTCTACCCGGACCTCGTGCACGCGGAGGACTGGGACGCCGCTGTCGACATCTGCTCGGCATGGATCAGCGACGAGGCGGCCGTTCGGTTCGCCGAGGAGTTCTGCCTGTTCGGCACCGCCGAGCAGATCACCGAACGCCTGCGCGCCCTGCACACCACCGGTGTCACCGGAGTGTTCCTCCAGCACGTCGGCTCCTACGACCCTCCCAGCGACCTGATCGAGGCCGTCGGCACCTCCGTGCTGCCGGCGTTGTCCCGGACCACTGAAGCGAAAGCGGATTACCGATGACGGACACCGTGCGCAAGGGCTATGTCCCCAGCCCCTTCGGGCAGTTGCACTACGCGGAATGCGGCGGTACGGGCGAGGAGCCCGTGCTCATGCTCCACCAGACCCCACGCTCGTGGACCGAGTACCTCCACGTGCTGCCGCGCGTCGGCACCGCACGCCGCGCCATCGCCATGGACACCCTGGGCTTCGGCGCCTCCGCGAAGCCCGAGGGGCCCCACTCGATCGAGCGCTTCGCCGACGCCGCCGAGGCCCTGGCCGACGTACTCGGACTGGAACGCTTCCACCTCGTCGGCCACCACACGGGCGGCGTGATCGCCGTCGAACTCGCCGCGCGGCTGGGGGACCGGGTGGCGAGCCTCCTGCTCTCCGCCACACCCTTCATCGACGAGGAGAAGCGGCGCACGGCGGCGGAGCGCAAGCAGATCGACCACGTCGACCCCAAGCCGGACGGCTCGCACCTGCTTCAGCTGTGGAACCGGCGCCGCGAGTTCTACGCGAGCGGGGAGGAGGCCGCCCTCACCCGGTTCATGGTCGACGCGCTGACCGTCCTGGACCGGGTGGAGGAGGGCCATGTGGCAGTGCGGCAGTACGCGATGGACCAGCGGCTGCCCGGTATCACCGCCCGCACCCTCGCCGTCTGCGCCCCCGGCGACCACTACTCCCTGCCCGCCCTGGAGAGGTTCGCCGCGGCTCTCGGCTGCGAGACCCGCGTCCTGTCCGGCGGTCACGTGCCCGTCCCCGAGCAGCTGCCCGGGGAGTTCGCCGAGGTCGTGCTGGAATGGTCCGCCCAGGCCTGAACCGGGCCTGGGCGGACCTCCCGTCACATCAGGTTCCGTCACTTCAGGCCGATATGCGCACCGGGCCCGAGCGGCAGATCGAACCCGTAGAAGATCCCCAGGATCGCCAGCCACACCACCAGGAACGGCACCGTGAAGATCGACAGCCGGGCGATGAGCGTGCCCAGCCGTGCATCCGGCTCGTAGCGGCGCAGCAGCGCCAGGAGCAGGAAGACGTACGGGTTCATCGGCGTGATGATGCCGGTGGCCGAGTCGCCGATGCGGAAGGCGGCCTGGCTGAGGGCCGGGCTCATACCGAGGAGCATGAACGCCGGGACGAACACGGGCCCGACCAGCGACCACAGCGCGGACCCGGACACGATGAACAGGTTCAGACAGGCCGCCAGGAGGACGAACGCCACCAGCGCCCAGAAACCGGTCAGACCGATGGAGTCGAGGCCCGCCGCGGCCTTCACGGCGAGCAGGATGCCGACGTTGGACCAGTTGAACAGGGCGATGACCTGGGCGGCGACGAACATGAGGACGATGTAGCCGGCCATGTTCCGCACGGAGTCGGACATGGCCGTGACCACGCCCTCCGAGCCGGACAGCGCCTTCACCGTGAAGCCGTAGGTGAGCCCCGCCAGCAGGAACGCGCCGAACAGCACCGGGACGATGCCGGTGAGCAGCGGCGAGGGCACGAGCGCCCCGCCCTCGCCGCGCAGCGGGGCGCCCTCGGGCAGCCACAGGGACAGGACCGCGCCCGCGTAGAGGACGACGACAAGGGCGGTGAGCAGCAGCCCGCGGCGCTGGACCGGGGTGAGGGTGAGGTCCTGCTGCTCGGACTCGTCCTCGGCGGCCGTGGACGGGTCGTATGTGCCGAGGCGCGGTTCGAGGACGCGGCTGATGAGGAAGCCGCCGAGCAGGCCGAGGACGAGGCTGCTGGCCGCGGTGAAGTAGTAGTTGACGAGCAGGTGCAGATCGAGGCCCTGGGCGGCAGGGAGGACCGCGGCCGCCTGCTGGGTGATGCCGATGTACAGGGCGTCCAGCGAACCGATGGTGAACCCTGCCGCATAGCCCGCGCCGACGCACGCGAAACCGCCGATCAGCCCGGCCACGGGGTGCCGTCCGGCGCTCTTGAAGACCACGGCGGCCAGCGGCGGCAGCACGATCGCGGCGACGTCGCTGATCATGTGCGCCTGGCAGGCGATCAGCGCCACCAGGTACGGCAGCACCGCGCGCGGCGCACGGGCCAGAGTGGCCCGCATGACGGTCTCCAGGAGCCCGGCCTTCTCCGCGACGCCCACCGCCATGATCATGAGCAGTACGGCGGCGATGGGCGGGAACGTGGCGAAGTTGGTGACCAGGTTCTCGGTCAGCCAGCGCATGCCCTCGCCGGTGAACAGCCCGGTGACGGCCTTCGTCTCGTCGGTGCCGGGGACGGTGACGGTCACGTCGGCCAGCGCGAGCGCGGTGGAGATGACGGCCAGGATCACGAACAGGCCGGTGAACAGGATGATCGGGTTGGGCAGCGCGTTGCCCAACCGCTCGATCGCAGCGAGCACGCGGTCGATGCCGGTCGGCCGTTCGGAGCCGGGGGACTGTCTGCCGGGTGCTGGGAGGTCGGTGGTTGAGGACATCAGGGCTGCCTTCCGGTCGGTGCCGCTGGGAGCAGAAGGTCCTTCCGGACGACGCCGTCCTGGATGACGCAGACGATGTTGGCGGGATCGCCGAGGACGCCGATGTCCGTGAGCGGATCGCCGTCGCAGATGACGAGGTCTCCGGTGCGGCCGGCGGCGAGGGTGCCCAGCCGGTCGGCGACACCGAGGAGCTCGGCGGAGGTGCGGGTGCCGGCGACGATGGCGGCCATGGGGTCCATGCCGAGGTCGACGAGATAGCTGAGTTCCATCAGGTTCACGCCGTGCGGGCCGACGGCGGCGTCGGTGCCGAGCGCGATCCGGGCACCGTACTCGATGGCCCGGCCGATGTTCTCCTTCGTGACACCGGACCAGCGGGTCTTCTTCTGGTAGTGGTAGTCCGGCATCGTGTCCTTGTTGATGCCCGCGTACACGGTGGACAGCGTCGGCACGACGAAGGTGCCCTGCTCACCCGCCATGTCCAGGGCCCGCTCGTCGAGCCCGTAGCCGTGCTCGATGCTGGTGACGCCGGCGCGCAGGGCGGTGAGGATGCCGGCGTTGCCCTGTGCGTGGGCGGCGACCGGCTTGCCGCCGTGGCGGCCGGCCTCGTCGACGACGGCCCGGATCTCCTCCTCCAACAGGCCCTCGTCGTCGGGATCGTCGTAGGGACTGCCCATGCCACCGGTGGCGCAGACCTTCACCAGGTCGGCGCCGTCGCGCAGCACCCGGCGCACGGCCAGCCGGGCCGCGTCGGTGCTGTCGGCGATCTCCGACATCCCGGCGCTCAGATCGGTGCCGTCGGGCAGACGGACGTCCGCGTGCCCGCCGGTGTGACTGATGATCCGCACGGCCGTGTGCAGCCTCGGCCCCACGACCCGGCCGCTCTCGACGGCCGTACGGAAGCCCGCCGACAGACCGCCCAGGTCACGGGCGGTGGTGATGCCCGCGTCCAGGGTCTGGCGCAGCCGGGCGACCGTGTCCAGAGTGACCAGGACGGGGTCGAGCTCCGCACGGCGGCTCGGCGGCGAACCCTGCGCGTAGGCGAGGTGGACATGGCAGTCGAAGAAACCGGGCAGGACGGTGCGACCGCCGGCGTCGACGACGCGGGTGCCGGCCGCGTCCTCGTCCGCCGCGGGCGCCGTGGCGGCGGGACCGGCGTAGGTGATGGTTCCCTGGGCATCGATCGTGACGACAGCGTCGTCGACGGGGCCCGCGCCCGTGCCGTCGATGAGCCGGGCGTTGCGGACCCGCAGAGCGGTCCGGGGGGCCTCCTGCGTCGTGACATGCGTGGCCATGGGGGTTTTGGGGGTCATAGGGGTGCGGTCACTCCTCCGTGTCGGAAAACTCGGTGTCGGCATCAGAGGAAGGGAGTGTGGAATGCGGAAGAAAACCTGGTGTGACAGTGCAGCTTTCTCGCCGGATTCCCTCCACGTGCGCAGAGAAGCGCCAACCATGGGAGTGCAGGAATGTGCCGCCGGCGGCCGGATCACGGCCTCAGCCGCCGACGAAGCCGCCATGGAGCTCGACGAACTCGACCGGGGGATCGTCCACGCCCTGCAGATCCACCCCCGCGCCCCGTGGACGCTCGTGGGCGAGGTGCTGGGCGTCAACCCGGTGACCGCCGCGCGCCGTTGGCACCGGCTTCAGGAGGCGGGCCTGGCGTGGGTGACCGCCTACCCCCGGCTGTCCAACACACGGATCGTGGTGACCGGGGTGGTCGAGGTGGACACCGAGCCCGGCGTCGCCGAGGACGTGGCCGGCGCCCTCGCGGCGAACCCGTCAGTGGCGAACATCAAGCTCACGGCGGGCGGCCGGGACCTGGTCGCCGCCGTGCAGGCCCGCAGTCTGGACGAGTTGGCCCGCTTCTCCACGCTGCTGTTCCAGCGGACCCCGGGGGTACGGGCGACGCGTACGCACGTGTCGACCGGCGTCCCGACCGAGGGCAGCCGATGGCGGCTGCGCAGCCTGGACGACGCCCAGAGCGCGACGATCGAGGCGGCGGTCCCCCCGGCCCACGAGCCCCCACCCGCGGCCGAGGCCCGCGGGGACACCCTGGACGCGCACCTGCTGGCACTGCTGAGCATGGACGGGCGCATGTCGCTGCGCGACCTGTCGGCGGCGACCGGAGCGAGCCTGACCACGGTGCGCCGCCGACTGCAGTCGATGCTCGCGTCCCGGCTCGTCCTGCGCTGCGACCTGGCCCGCCCGCTCTCGGGCTGGCCCCTGTCCGCCGTGTACTTCGCCTCCGTACCGGGTCAGTACGTGGAGGAGACGAGCCGGGTGCTGTCCGGGGTCCGTGAGGTCCGCTCGTGCGCGATCACGGCGGGCCCGCACAACCTGGTCATCGACGTCTGGCTGCGCGACCTGCGGGACGTGCACGCCTTTGAGGCCCATCTGTCACGCAAGCTGCCGCGCCTCACCGTCGCCGACCGCTCGGTGGTGCTGCGCACCGTCAAGCACATGGGGCGCCTGCTCGACCACGACGGCCGCTGTGTCGGGGTCGTACCGCTCCGGTATCCGGAGGGACCGCGGCCCGCTGCCGCGCCCGTCACCTGAGGGGTCACCTCCGGGGCGGGCCGAGGTGGGGGCCGCAGAGGCGGGTCGGAGAGCAGACCAGACGGCAGATCAGACGGCGGACCAGCCGTTGTCGACGGGCAGGACTGCGCCGCTGATGTTGCTCGCGGCCGGGGAGGCGAGGAAGACGATGGCGGCGGCCTGCTCCTCGGGATCGGCGAAACGGCCGGCGTGGGCCTGGTAGGGGCGGAGTGTGGCCGCACCCCGGGTCGCCAGGTCCAGTCCGTCGACGATGTTGGTCGCGGTGCCGCCGGGGGCGACGGCGTTGGCCCGTATGCCCTGCTCGCGGTACATGACGGCGAGACTCTTCACCAGGCCGACGACGCCGTGCTTGGAGGCGGTGTACGCGGCTCCGGCGGCACCGCCGCGCAGACCGGCCTCCGAGGCGGTGAACACGATGGAGCCGCCGCCAGCGGCCAGCATGTGCGGCAGGACCGCGCGGGTGAGGAGGAAGGGCGCGGTCAGGTTGACGCGTAGGACGCGCTCCCACTCGGCGTCGTCGGTCTCGCCGAGGGTGGACATACGGTCCATGATCCCGGCGTTGTTCACCAGGACGTCCACTCCGCCCAGGGCCCCGACGGCCCGCCCGACGACCGTGTCCACCACCGCCTGGTCGCTCAGTTCGCCGACGACGGCGAGGGCGACGCCCCCGGACTTCTCGATGTCCTCGACGGCCGCCTCGGCGCCCTCACGGTTCAGGTCCGCGACGAGGACCTTCGCCCCCTCCTCGGCGAACCTCAGGGCAGTCGCCCGGCCGATGCCGGACGCCGCTCCGGTGACGACGACACCGCGTCCTTCAAGTCCCGCGCTGCTCATGGACGCTCCTTCTGCCGAGGGACACGACTCCCGGTACCGGGGGGACGGACGAAAGGCCTGCGCTTCAGGGTGCGAACCGGTGCTTCCGGGTGTAAAGAGCGGCGTCGGCCATACCGTGTCCGTCGCTGCGTCCTGGTCACTGTCGAGGGCGGCGGTGCGGGTCCGCTGTCGCCGCCCTCGCAGTACGGGTGCGGGGCCGGGGTCGGGGCCGGTTCAGGACAGGCAGCCCACATGGGCGAGGGCCTGCTTGAGGAGGACTCCCTGGCCGCCCGGCATCTCGTTCTGGACCAAGGGGTCCGCGGCCTCCTGAGGGCTGAACCAGACCAGGTCGAGGGCGTCCTGGCGGGGGCGGCAGTCGCCGGTCACCGGCACGATGTAGGCGAGGGCCACGGCGTGCTGACGGGGATCGTGGAAAGGGGTGATCCCCTGCGTCGGGAAGTACTCGGCGACGGTGAAGGGCTGGAGGGAGGCCGGGACCAGGGGCAGGGCCACCGGGCCGAGGTCCTTCTCCAGATGGCGCAGCAGGGCGTCACGGACCCGCTCGTGGTGCAGCACCCGGCCCGAGACGAGGGTACGGCTGACCGTCCCGTCCGGCCCGATGCGGAGCAGCAGTCCGATGCTGGTGACTTCGCCGCTGTCGTCGACTCGTACGGGCACGGCCTCGACGTACAGGATCGGCATCTGGGCGCGTGCCTGTTCGAGATCGTCGGGGCTGAGCCAACCCGGCGTGGTTTCGGTCATGTCAGACATTGAATGATCGTACTTTCACCGGGTCCCGCTTTTCGCGCACAGCGCTCCACGTCACACATGACTCGCACCGGCTGTGCTACCGCTGTTCGACGCGGGTTCGACGAGGTCGTCCCTTTGTGCGCATCGCGTCCGGTCCGTTCAGCCGGTGCGGCGGGAGCGGGCCAGCGCGAGCCCGCCGAGGACCATGGCGATCAGCCCCACCACCAGGGCCACGATGGCCCCGCCCAGCCCGTTGCCGGTGCCGACACCGCCGTCGGCGGTGGCCGCGACCAGCCCACCGAGGGCCAGGCCGACCAGCCCCGCCACCAGGGCCATGATGGCCCCGTTCCGCTCGGAGCCGATGCCGATACGGCCGGCGGAGCGGGCCAGGACCAGCCCACCGACGACCAGGCCGGCCAACCCCGCCAGCGCGGCCACGGCGGCCCCGACCCGGCCCGAGCTCATGGCGTACACACTGGCGGCGGCCGGCTGGGCCGAGACGTACGCGACCGCCGGTGCGGCAAGCACGGATGCGACAGACATGAGGTGCTCCTTCTTCCTTCTCCCACGACTGGATGCCCCACTGGATGTCCAACTGGGTGTCCAACTGGATGTCCGGCTGGATGTCCCACTGGACGTCGCCTGATGGTGTCCCCCGGACCCACCGCCGGTCGTCCGGCGGGCGCGGTCAATTCGCGCTGCCGCCGTTGCCGCATCCGGCTGCTGCGGACGCCGCAGGAGCCGCGAAGCTACCGCGCGTGCGGTAGTCGGCCGCTCATCCGCGCGCGGGATCCGCCCACGCCGGCATCCGGCTAGGGTGCGCGCATGGACAGGGGGCGGATCGATGTCGTGGACTGGGCGATCGCCGTCGGTGTGGCGGCGATCCTGCTGGTCACCGGGCTGTCCGGGGAGCACTCCGCCACGAGCCTCGATCTGCTCGGCTACGCGCTGTTGACGGTCGGTGGACTGGGGCTGGCCGCGCGCCGCCGGGCTCCGGTTCCGGTCCTGGCCGTCACCGGGCTGTGCGCGGTGGGTTACCAGGCAGCCGGCTTCGACGTGCCTGTCGTCGCCTACCTGTTCGCGGTGTACGCGGCGGTACGGGCGGGACACCGCACCGCCACGGTGGTGGCGAGCGTGACCATGCTGGTCGTTCTCCCTGTCGCGGCCCTGGCCTCGGGCCTGCACGACACGAGCGAGGCGTTCGCGCGGGCCCGAGGCGCACTCGAACTGGCCTGGCTGATCGCCGCCGGTGCCGCGGGCGAGGCGCTGCGGCAGGCCGAGCGGCGGGCGGACGAAGCCGAGCGCACCCGGGAGGAGACCGCGCGGCGCCGCGCCGACGAGGAGCGGCTGCGTATCGCGCGGGAGTTGCACGATTCGCTGACGCACCAGATCTCGATCATCAAGGTGCAGTCCGAAGTAGCCGTCCACGTCGCCCGCAGGCGTGGTGAACCGGTGCCGGAGGCCCTGCTGGCGATCCAGGAGGCCGGACGTGAGGCCACCCGCGAGTTGCGCGCGACCCTGGAGGCGCTGCGCGACGACGACACGACCCCGCCGCGCGGGCTCGACCACCTTCCGGAACTGGTGGAACGGGCCCGCGCCATCGGGCTGGACGCGACGCTGACGATCGAGGGACAACGACATCGCGTGCCTGCCGCGGTGGACCGCACGGTCTACCGGATCGTTCAGGAGTCGCTCACCAACATCGCCCGTCACGCGGACGCCGCCACGGCGTCGGTCCGCGTCGACTGCCGCCCGGACGCCCTCGCGATACGCGTCGACGACGACGGCAGGGCGACGCCGGACACCGCCCCGACGCCCGGCGTCGGACTGCTCGGCATGCGCGAACGAGTCACCGCCCTCGGCGGCCGACTGCGCGCCGAACCGCGCGGCGAGGGCGGCTTCACCGTCCAGGCCGAACTCCCCGTGGACCGGACGCTGTGATCCGTGTCCTGCTGGTCGACGACCAGCCGCTCCTGCGCAGCGGATTCCGCGCGCTCCTCGACCTCGAAGACGACATCGAGGTGGTGGCCGAGGCCGCCGACGGGAGGGAGGGCCTGGCACTGGCCAGGGAACACCTGCCCGACATCGCGCTCATCGACATCCAGATGCCGGTCGTCGACGGCATCGAGGCCACCCGGTGCATCGCCGCGGACCCGGCCCTGGCCGGGGTGCGCGTCGTCATCCTGACCAACTACGGCTTCGACGAGTACGTGTTCAACGCGCTGCGGGCCGGAGCCGCCGGATTCCTCGTCAAGGACATCGTGCCGGAAGACCTTCTTCACGCCGTACGTGTCGCCGCGCGCGGCGACGCCCTGCTCGCACCGTCGATCACCCGCAAGCTGATCGACAGGTACGTCACCCAGCCGCTCAACACCCGCACCGACACAGGACTGGACGAACTCACCAACCGCGAACGCGAGGCCGTCGCCCTGGTCGGGCAGGGCCTGTCCAACGACCAGATCGCCGACCGCATGGTCATCAGCCCGATGACCGCGAAGACCCACATCAACCGGGCCATGACCAAGCTCCGGGCCCGTGACCGCGCTCAACTCGTGGTTTTCGCCTACGAGTCCGGCCTGGTGACCCCGCGCAACTGCTGACGTCCATGGTTCCAGGGGGAGGGGGGAGTCCAGGGGCGGCGACGCAGACCATATGGTGGGTCCCCCGTTGTGCCCTCCTGTTCAATGGAGCTGTACGGCATCGCCGAGGACGTCGCCGCCAAGATCGCCGCCGAGCTGCGCGAGCACGGCCTGGCGGACGAGCCGTTGGGCGTCGACCTCGTCGAGATGCCGATCCTCATGGCACTGCGCGCCGAGGGCATCGACGTCGTCGACGGCCAGCAGGTCTTCCTCGCCGCCCGCCGCACCAAGACCCGCGACGAGATCTCCCTGCTCACCCAGGCCTGCGCGATGGTCGACGCCGCGTATGACGAGTTGTACGGCTTCCTGCGGCCCGGCGTCCGCGAGAACGAGTGCGTCGGGCTCGTCAGCAAGGTCCTGTACGACCTGGGCAGCGAGTACGTCGAGGGCGTCAACGCGATCTCCGGGGAACGCTGTTCACCGCACCCGCACGTCTACAGCGACCGCCTGATCCGCCCCGGCGACCCCGCCTTCTTCGACATCCTGCACAGCCACCTCGGCTACCGCACCTGCTACTACCGCACGTTCGCCGTCGGCAGCGCCTCCACCGCACAGCGGGACGCGTACGTCCGCTGCCGTGAGTACATGGACCAGGCCATCGCCCTGGTGCGGCCGGGCGCCACCACCGCCGACATCGTCCAGGTGTGGCCGCGCGCCGAGGAGTTCGGGTTCCCCGACGAGACGGCCGCCTTCGCCCTCCAGTACGGCCACGGGGTGGGCCTGTCGATCTGGGAGAAGCCCGTCTTCAGCCGTCTCGTCTCCCTGGACCACCCCGAAGTCCTCGAAGAGGGCATGGTGTTCGCGCTGGAGACGTACTGGCCCGCCGCCGACGGCTGGTCGGCCGCGCGCATCGAGGAGGAAGTCGTCGTCACCGCCGACGGCTGCGAGGTCATCACCAGGTTCCCGGCGGAGGAACTCCTGGTCGCGGGCCGCAAGTACTGGACGGTCGGCGGCGAGCTCAACACTCGCCGAGAGGCCCAGTCCCACCTCAACACCCGTGCGAACGGGAGTAACTGATGCGAGTGCAGGAACGGGAACAGACAGCGGAACTCCTCGCGCTGTACGAGCAGATGGTCCTCGTGCGGCGTACGGAGAAGGCTGCCCACGACCTGTTCCTGTCCGGACTGGTGAAGGGCACCACGCACCTGGCCGCCGGGCACGAGGCGATCGCGGTCGGGGCGAGCGCGGCCCTGCGCGCCGACGACTACGTGTTCGCCACCTACCGGGGCCACCACCACGCCCTCGCCCGCGGCGCGACGCCGGAGGAGTGCCTGGCCGAACTCATGAGCAGGGCCACCGGTCACCAGCCCATCAACGGAGGAAGCCACCGTGACGTGGTTGGTGGGCTTACCCACACCCACCACGTCACGGTGGCTTCTTGAGCGCCGACACGACGAAATCTCGGCACATCTACAGGCACTCAATCCGGCCGCAGCGCGTCAGCTGCGGGTTCTCACATGCGAGAACAACCTGTACGTGACTCCGCTCCCCACCGGAAGGAGGGGTGCTTCCAACCCGAGGGCTGCGGTCCAGCCCGAACCGACCCCTTACGAGGCAGGAAAAAAGCTACCAGAACGGCACGCTCCCGGCTGGCGGAGCGGGCCCGGACAGGAGACGGACCCGCTCTGCTGGAAGCCGAGACCTACCGCCACTTCGGGCACAGCCGGGCCGACCCCGCGACGTACCGGCCGCCCGAGGAGGTCGAAAAGTGGCTGGGGCACGACCCGCTGGACATCGCACGCGGGCGGCTCACCGACCTGAGGGTGCCCGCGGAGACGCTCGCCGACGCGGACGAGCGCGCACGTGACGTCGTACAGCGGGCCGTCGACGCCGCGAAGGCAGCGCCCGGTCCCGATCCGCGCGAGGCACTGACCGATGTATGGGCGGACGGAGGCGCGGCATGGCGGACGTGATCGACGCTCGGCCGGTCGCCCGGCGGCACATCACCTACCGGGAGGCGGTCGCCGAGGGCATCGCGCGCGAGATGCGGCGCGATCCGGCGGTCGTGTGCCTCGGCGAGGACATCGGAGCCGCGGGCGGGGTGTTCAAGACGACGGTCGGACTGCGAGACGAGTTCGGGCCCGAGCGGGTGTGGGACACGCCCATCTCCGAACAGGCCATCGTGGGCGCCGCGATGGGGGCCGCGATGACCGGGATGCGCCCCGTGGCCGAGATCATGTTCTCCGACTTCCTCGCCTGCTGCTGGGACTATCTCGCCAACGAGATCCCCAAAGTGCGCTACATGACGGGTGGTCAGGTCACCGTGCCCCTCGTGGTGCGCACCGCGAACGGCGGCGGACTCGGCTTCGGCGCCCAGCACTCGCAGGCCACGGAGAACTGGGCGTTCACGATACCCGGCCTGAAGATCGCCGCACCGTCCACGCCCGCCGACGTGGTCGGCATGATGGCGGCCGCCGTGCGCAGCGACGACCCCGTGGTCTTCTTCGAGCACAAGGGGCTCCTGGCGTCCAAGGGTGCGCCCCCGCCGCCGGACCACGTCGTCGAGCTGGGCCGCGCCGCCGTGGTCCGTGAAGGCGGCGACGTCACGCTCGTCGCCCTCGCCTCGATGGTGCCGGTCGCGTTGCGGGCCGCCGGAATCCTGTCCGGGGAGGGCATCGAGGCGGAGGTCGTGGACCTGCGCTGTCTGGTGCCCCTGGATGTGAGCACCGTACTCGCCTCACTCGCCCGGACCTCGCGGCTCGTCACCGTCGAGGAGAACCCGTACCAGGGCGGCTGGGGCGGCACGCTCGTCTCGGTCGTCGCCGACGAGGGGTTCGGCCTGCTGGACGCGCCGGTGCGGCGGGTGGCGGGGGAGTGCGTCCCGCTGCCGTTCGCCGACGCGCTGGAGCAGCAGGTGATCCCCACCGTCGACAAGGTCGTGGCGACCGTCCGCGCTCTGGCCGCGTACTGACCCCCGGCCCCGTGTCCCCAATCACCCGTGTCCCCAAGGACCCGTGTCCCCAAGCCGTACCCCCC
>NZ_VMNX01000089.1 GCF_009377235.1 Streptomyces acidicola | reverse complement strand
GGATCGCCGTGGAACTGGGGGCCGCCGGG
Organism: Streptomyces acidicola; assembly: GCF_009377235.1. Classification (GTDB taxonomy): domain Bacteria; phylum Actinomycetota; class Actinomycetes; order Streptomycetales; family Streptomycetaceae; genus Streptomyces; species Streptomyces acidicola. Next base: position 34,388 of record NZ_VMNX01000089.1, on the reverse strand, counting down.
GCCACCGTGTACGTCACCGGTCGCAGCACCCGCGCACGGCGCTCGGAGTACGACCGGCCCGAGACCATCGAGGGCACCGCCGACCTCGTCACCGCGGCGGGCGGGCACGGGATCGCAGTACCCACCGACCACCTGGACCCGGACCGCGTCCGTGCGCTCGTGGACCGTATCGACGACGAGCAGGGGCGCCTGGACGTCCTCGTCAACGACATCTGGGGCGGCGAACTGCTCTTCGCGTGGGACACCCCGGTCTGGGAGCACGACCTCGACAAGGGCCTGCGGCTGCTGCGGCTCGCCGTCGAGACGCACGCGATCACCCTCCACCATGCCCTGCCCCTGTTGCTGCGCAGGCCCGGCGGCCTGGTGGTGGAGATGACCGACGGCACCGCGGAGTACAACCGCGACACCTACCGCAACTCGTTCTTCTACGACCTCGCCAAGTCGTCCGTCCTGCGCATGGGCTTCTCCCTGGGGCACGAACTCGGCCCGCGCGGCGCCACCGCCGTGGCCCTCACCCCCGGCTGGCTCCGCTCGGAGATGATGCTGGAGACCTTCGGCGTCACCGAGGACACCTGGCGGGACGCCCTGGAGCAGGTCCCCCACTTCTGCATCTCCGAGACCCCGCACTATGTCGGCCGGGCCGTCACCGCCCTGGCCGCGGACCCCGACGTCGCGCGCTGGAACGGCGAGTCGCTCTCCAGCGGTGGCCTCGCCCAGGTGTACGGCTTCACCGACCTCGACGGCAGCCGCCCCGACGCCTGGCGCTACATCGTCGAGGTCCAGGACGCGAACAAGCCGGCGGACGCGACGGGGTACCGCTGACAAACGTCAGGCGGACGGCCGAGCAAGTACGTTCGGCCCATGAATCCGATGAATCGGTCCATGAATCGGTCCATGAATCCGACGCATCCGAAGAAGCATCAGACGCACCAGACGCACCAGACGTATTCGGACAGCCCGATGAAGCGCTTCGATGGGTACGGGGTCCTCATCACGGGCGCGGCCCGCGGTATCGGCGCGGCCACCGCCCGGCGGCTGGGTGAGGAGGGTGCCCGGGTTCTTGTCACCGACGTGGACCTGGACGCGGCGGAGAAGACGGCCGCGGACCTGCGTGAGCGCGGGCTGACGGCCGAGGCGTACGGGTGTGACGTGGGCGACCGGTCGTCGGTGGAGGCGGCCGTCGCGTACGCCGTGGACGCCTTCGGCTCGCTCGACGTGCTGGTCAACAGCGCGGCCTGCTGCACGCCCGACGTCCCGCTCTTCGAGGACGGGCCCGACGAGGTGTGGGCGCGCGACCTCGACCTCACCCTGACCGGCGCCTACCGCTGCTGTCGCGCGGCGCTCCCGCACCTGGTGGCCTCGGGGCGCGGCGCGATCGTCACCATCGGTTCCGTGAACGGCATCCAGGACTTCGGCAACCACGCCTACAGCGCCGCGAAGGCCGGGCTGATGTCGCTGACCCGCACCCTCGCCGGGCACGCGGCGCCGCGCGGGGTCCGCGTCAACCTGGTGGCGCCGGGCACGGTCCGCACCTCGGCGTGGGAAGGCCGCGACACCGAACTCGACGCGGTGGCCCCGGCGTACCCGCTGGGGCGGGTCGGGGAGCCGGAGGACATCGCGGCGGCGGTCGCGTTCCTCGCCTCACGGGACGCGGCCTGGATCACCGGGACCACCCTGTGCGTGGACGGCGGTCTGCTGGCGGTCAACACCGCGTTCCATCAGGCGATACGGCCACTGCCCTGACGGACCGGGTTGAGGTCGTGCGACGGGCCGGACGGACTGCCGGGCGGCACGTCGGTCGGGGCGGGGCAACCGGCCGGGTAGAACTGGGCGTACCAGCGGCGCAGCGCCTTGATTCCCTTCTCGTGCGGAAGCAGGACGGGGCGAGCCTGGTGGATCTTGTGGTCCCAGATCCGGACCTCCTCGCGCACCTCGTCCAGGGCTTCCATGCGGAAGACCAGCTTGAGCGCGGGCGCCAGGAACGGGAGACGGGACGGCTTGCGGACGTAGTACAGCATCCGCATCTCGCTCGTGCGGTCGTCGACGGGGGTGGTGAGGGCGACGGCGGTCACCGACAGGACGGGGCCGTGGGCACGGACCACCATGACGCCCGGCCCGTACATGAACGCGTCGAAGGTGTTGTCGATGTCCCGGCCGAACACGCGCCGGCGGATCCGGCCGCGGACCTCGGCGAAGGGGCCGTCCGTGCGCAGGTCCTGGACAGGCGGCTCGCTCTGACCGTGGATGAAGTGGAAGTGGGACTCGTCCACGATGTTCTCGCGCATCTCCTGGATGTGGATGCGCGCCCGGCAGGTGTCGTCGATGGGTTCGGTGAAGTCCCTGGATGCGGTCTCGGGGATGTCGGGTACCTCCCACGGCGGCTCACCCGGGCCGGTGTAGACGAACACGAGCCCGCTGTGCTCACGGACCGGGAAGCCGCCGATGGACACCTTGGGGGTCCGGACCGCGAACGGTGCCTCCACGCACCGGCCGTCCGCACCGAAGCGCCACCCGTGGAACGGGCACTCCACGGTGCCGTCCACGACCTTCCCGCCGGCTCCCAGGTGCGCGCCGTAGTGCGGGCAGTGCGCGTCCCGTACCGCGGGCCGGCCGTCCGCCCCTCGGAAGGCGATGAGGGCACGTCCGAAGTAGTGCAGGCTGACGACCCGGCCCGGCCGTAACTCGGCGCTGCGGAGCACGGCGTACCAGCCGTACGGGACGGACGGCATCGGGTACTGGTCGGCTCGCGCATCGCGAGGTAAGTCGGGCAGGTTGCCAAGGTTGTCATGGCTACGACGAAAGCGCATGTCCCGATGCTAACGACCTTGTCGAGTACCGGTCTTCGGACGCGTTCGGCTCGGAGTGCGAGGTGGTTAGCATCGGGGAGTACACCGGCCGGATCTGCTACGAGGTGAGGGGGCGCCCGCACTTCCTGGTGGAAGGCGACCAACGGGGAACAAACGGAGGGCCGCAGGCCGTGCAGCACGACGAGGAGTCTCACGCGCTGATGCGCACGGCCACACACACGGCAGATACTCCCGAAACCCGGCCCGCACCGGCCCGCCCCGCACCGACGCGGCCCATCTCGGGCCAGATCCTTGCCTTCGCCCTGGTCGGTGTGGTCAACACCGCGACCTATTACGGCCTTTACTTGCTGTTCCTCATACGCCTGCCCTATCTCGCGGCCCACCTTCTCGCCTTCGCCCTGAGCATGACGGGATCGTTTTTCCTGAACGCGCGGTTCACCTACCGCACGCGCCCGACCTGGCGGAAATTCCTGCTGTTCCCCCTGACCAATGCCACCAGCTTCCTGATCACGACGGCAGGCATGTACGTGATCGTCGGCGTCCTGCACGCCGGCAGTCGGCTCGCCCCGCTGCTCGCCTCCGGAGCGGCGATTCCGGTGACGTTCGCGGTGTCCCGGACGATCATGCTGCGCGGCGCCGAGGCCGCCGGGGCCAGTCGGGGCGGCCCGTCGAGGTGAGGGCGGCCGGGTGGCCCGTCGAGGCAACGGCCCGACCGACCTGCGCGGGTCCGGCGGCACGCCGACCTGAGGGTCACCCGTTTGGAGTAGTCGCCGTCGCGGTGCCCGTCACCCGAATGGGAGGCTCGGGTGTGGGAGACCGCGGGGAGGTCCACGCATGTGCCACTCAAGCGATGTGCCTGGTCAGGGGCCAGGTGATGAGGTCGTCGAGGCCGTTGCCGAGTTGCGGGACGACGCATCGGCCGACCTCCTGACCGGGTGGTGTGCCGAGCGCGGCATTCGCGTGCTGCCCATGGCGGCGGGGGCACTGCTCACAGCTGAGTGGCAGCGGCTGCTGGACGCGTTCGGCGCCCGGGCGTCCGACTGGTCCAGGCCGCAGACACTGCCCGTGCCGCCGGAGCTGCGCACCGTCGTGCGGAGCGTCACGGTCGTCGCGCCGCCTTCCCTGCACTCTCCCGGCCACTGATCCGTTGATCCACCGGGCGGCCGCCCGCCCGGCAGCCATCGGGAGGAAGCATGACCCTGCCACCCTTCACGCAGAACAATCAGCCGCCTCCGTCGACGGTCTTCGGCTACATATCGGCCCGTTCCCGCGAGGGAGCGCTGATGGCCGAAGCCGGTACCTTCGAGTCCGCCGTCCCCTTCCAGGCCGACCAGAGCACCCGGAACTCCGCCCGTGGGACTGCGGAGGCGGCGGGGCTGACCGTGACGGCCGAGAGCGAGATGGGCCTGACCGTCAGCGGACCGCCCCAGGCGTTCGAGGAGCTGACGGGCGGCCGGATCGAGTCCTACGACGCCCTGCAGCAGGTCGAGTCCGGCAGGGTCCGCTACGTCACCCACCTGGACATCGTCGGCGAGGGCCAGCCCGAGGACCGCGCCGTGGGCGCCGTACCGGGGGCCGACGCCATCGACGCGGTGGTCCTGGAGCAACCGCGCGCACCGCACCGCTTGTTCCCGCCCCCGCAGCCGCCCAGCGTGGCCAAGTTCCACCTGCGGCTGCCCGGAGACGTGGCCATGCTGGTCGGGGCGACCGCCGCGCACCACGACGGTCAGGTGGGCAGTGGTGTGCCGGTCGCCATGACCGACACCGGTCAGTTCGCACACCCCTACTTCACCCTGCACGGCTATGACATCCGGCCTGCCGTCGTGCTCGAACCGGGCACCAATCCGGCTGAGGATCCCGTCGGCCACGGCACCGGTGAGTCGGCGAACATCTTCGCCGTGGCGCCCGGCGCGACCTTGCGGCCCTACCGCGCCAGCAACAGCAACGGGCTGCTGACCAGCGCCGTCGCCGCCTTCGTCAGGGCCAAGAGCGACCTGCTGGCCGACAGCGACAGCCCCGGGGTGATGACCAACTCCTGGGGCGGCGACGATCCGTACCCGCCGCCCGGACCGCCGCCTGCGGCTGCCCGCGTATGGGCCCTGGAGATCCGCGACGCCGTCGAGCGGAACATCACGGTCGTCTTCTCCGCCGGCAACGGCCAGTTCAGTATCGAGGCGCAGGTGCCGGGTGTCATCGCGGCCGGTGGCGTCTTCGCCGGTCCCGGCCTCGACCTGCAGGCTTCGGACTACGCCAGCGGCTACGTCAGCCCCTGGTTCCAGAACGTCACGGTGCCCACGGTCTGCGGACTGGTCGGCAAACTGCCGCGGGCGCAGTACCTGATGCTGCCCGTTCCGCCCGGCTGTGAGATCGACATCGAGGAGAGCCAGGCGGGTGACGGCCTGGTGCCGGACCCCGGCGACGGTACCCGGCCGGACGACGGGTGGGCGCTGTTCTCCGGAACATCGGCGGCTGCCCCACAGGTCGCCGGAGCGGCAGCGGTCCTTCTGGGAGCACAGCCCCGTCTGACGCCCGGGCAGGTGGCCGAGGCCCTGGCCGCCACCGCCACCGACGTCACCGTCGGCCACGGACACCCTCGGTTCGGCAACCAGGCCGGGCCCGGTTTCGACGCGGCCACCGGGCCCGGGCTGATCAACGTCAGCGCCGCGCTCGCCTACGCTCGCCAGCACTTCTGAGGCCGTAGACACATCGGACACACATAGGGCGCACATAGAACACACATTGGACCGCGACCTTGCCGGTCCGCACGGCCGGACTGCCCGCACTGCCCGCACGGCCCCCGCGGCCTTCAACGGGCGTGCGGGCCGCTCGAATCGGCCGCTCACGGTGACCGGGCCGTCGCGGCACGGAGTCGGCGTCGGGGCTCGGAAGCGCGGTGACCGCGGGCGGCGCACACTGGAAGGCGGGTGGCGGGAAAGTGGGTCGCGGTTGGTGCTCGTAGGGGGTGTCGGCCGATGTCGCAGACGCAGGGAAAGAGAACCCTCACCCGCGCGGGACTGTGGCGATGGCGCCGCAGCCCGCTGAGACGAGGCAGCGACCTCGTGGAGGCGTGGGTGCTGCTGGTGGCCTGGGTGCTGGGCGTGGTCGGCGGTGCCCTGGTCGGGGTGACGGCTGCTGAGGCCGCGGGCCAGGCCTTCGAAGGGCAGCGGGCCGAACGCCATGCGGTTGCGGCCACGGTTGTCGAGAACGCCAGGAGCGCCGTCGACGCCAAGGGCGCGGCGTCCCGGCGCCTGGCGGACGACGACCTGGCCTGGGTCACCGTCCGCTGGAGGGCGACGGGCGGCGTGGAGCACACGGGTCGCACCCAGGCGGCGCCCGACACTCGGCCCGGGTCCCACGTCACCGTCTGGACCGACCGGCAGGGCGTCCTGACGGCGCGGCCGCCGGCACCCGCCGAGGCTCAGGTGGAGGCGGCCATGCTGGGCACGATGGCCGCGGCCTTCTCGGGCGGGGCGGTATGGGCCTGTGCGTACGGCGTACGCGAGCGGCTGGACCGGCGGCGCATGGCGCAGTGGGACGAGGAGTGGCGCCGCATGGACACCCGGTGGGGGCGGACGACGGGGTGACATCGATCGGCGCCGATCCGAGCGCCCGACCCGCGCCCGACCCGCGCCCGGTCCGCGCGCCGAACCGCGGGGTTCCGGCCGGGCCGGTCCTCGCCTGTCGTGTGTGCGCCCAGAACGACGCTGCCCAGCCACGCGCGAGTGCTCGCCGAAGCAAATCGGTCATGTGCGTGGCTTGTTGCCGCGATCTTTCCAGGCGTGGGCGGATCTGCATCCGTGGGCCGGTTAGGATCACAGCGTGGTTACGGCTTGGTTACCCCTGCGCATGGCGCGGGCCTGCTCCGGTGCGGGTCCGCTGTTGCGTCTGCTGGCTCTCGCTGCGCTGCTGCTGGGCGTCGTCCTCACGCACGGAGCGAGCCCCGACGGCGTCGCGGGACAGCTGGTGACCAGCGCGGACGCGCCTGCCGCCGGACCGGCCGAGAAGGGCCACGGCGCGACGGACGCACACGGCTCGATGCCTCCCACCGCGAAGGACGAACGCCACCGCGACCACACTCCATCGCATCCGGTCGAGCACTGCGCCGCCGGACAGGCGTACCAGGGTCCGGCCCTCGCACAGCCGTGCTTTGCAGTGTCGGTTGGCGAACCGGTCGGCCCTCGGCGGGCCACGGCACGCCGGAGCCTCAACGAGCCGGAACTCTCCGTCTCGTCGTCAGGAAGCCTCAGAGCAGCGGTCGTTCAGCAGGTCTAGAACCCGGCGAACTCCTCCTCTCCGGCTGTTCCGTCCCGCCTTCGGGGCCAGTTTCCGGGGCCGACTCCCGGGTTTGATCCCGGTTTGAGCCGAGCCCGAGCCCTGGTCCGAGCCCGCGTCCGACGGACAGCAGGACCGTTCGCCCTACACCCCCGACTCATGCCCGCTGCGTCCGCGCGCCATGGCTTCCGCCGTGGTGCCCGAGAGCGCGGGTGCCCGGAGGACCTGTTGCCGCCCCTCACCCGCATGCCCGCACGCATCACACTCGGAACCCCGACCGCATCGCGCCGGGTGTGCCGGCTGATGGCTCTCGTGCGTGGCTGCCTGCTCGCGGTGATCGGCCTGTGCGCTCTCGTGCACGGCCCGTCCGACGCGCAGGCGCCGGCGCGTGCCGCCGTGCCGACGTCCACGCCCATCGTCCCCCCAACCACCGTCACCGTGGCGGGCGATGAGGCACCCCATGGCCCCCATCGCCATCACGGCGTCGACAAATGCGCGGCGGATGGAGCCCTCCGTACGACCACCGCCGCCGCGGCCGAGCAACCACCCGCCGCCGCGGGGGCGGTGCCGCTCACCGGTGTTCTCACGACCGTGAGGCGTCGTCCGTGTCGGCTCTGTGGACGCCGACGAGCACGTACGGGACGGACAGCCCTCGTTCGCACCTCACGCTGGCGGATCTAGACCTCTCGCCCGCAGCCGACCGCACCGGCTGCCGCGCCCACCGGCCGACGGGCAGGACCGACCGACCTGCCCCCCCCGAGGCCGTGGCGCGAGATGAGCACGCGCACGCATTCATCGAGCGAGAGCGAACGGACATGCAGTCACTGACGAGCGCAAGCACGACCATGAACAACAGCACGACCATGAAGGCCGGCACGACCATCGACACGAACACCGCCGCCACTGCGACCACGACCACGAACACCCCTGTCACGCCCAGCCGTTCCGCCCTGTCGACGCTGGTCGGGGGCACCCCGTTGCTGCGCGTGTCGGAGCCTCTGGCCCCGGCCGGCCGCGGCTTCTGGGCGAAGCTGGAGGGCTTCAACCCGGGAGGCATCAAGGACCGGCCCGGTCTGTACATGGTCGAACGGGCCCGCGCCCGCGGGGACCTGCGCCCCGGTGGACGGATCATCGAGTCCACCAGCGGCACCCTCGGCCTGGGCCTCGCCCTGGCCGGACTGGTGCACGGCCACCCCGTCACCCTGGTCACCGACCCCGGTCTGGAGCCGTCCATGACCCGGCTGCTCAGTGTCTACGGCGCCCATGTCGACATCGTCGACGATCCCCACCCCACGGGCGGCTGGCAGCAGGCCAGGCGTGACCGGGTCGTCGAACTGCTGAAGGAGCACCCGGGTTCCTGGTGCCCCGACCAGTACAACAACCCCGATAACACCGCCGCGTACACCCCGCTGGCCCTCGAACTCGCCTCCGAGCTGGGGCACATCGACGTCCTCGTGTGCAGCGTGGGCACCGGCGGGCACTCCGCGGGCATCGGCCGCGTGCTGCGCCAGCTCTACCCGGAGATCACGATCGTCGGCGTCGACACCATCGGCTCGACCATCTTCGGCCAGCCCGCCCGGACCAGGGTGATGCGTGGCCTCGGCTCCAGCATCTATCCGCGCAACGTGGCGTACGACTACTTCAGCGAGGTCCACTGGGTCGCCCCGCACGAGGCGGTGTGGGCCTGCCGGAAGCTGGCGGCCTCGCACTACGCCACCGGCGGCTGGAGCGTGGGTGCCGTGGCCCTCGTGGCGGGCTGGCTGGCCCGTACCATGCCCGCCGACGCGCGGATCGCGGCGATCTTCCCCGACGGGCCGCAGCGCTACCTCGGCACGGTGTACGACGACGAGTACTGCGCCCGGCACGGGCTCCTCGATGTGCCGCCGCCCCCGGAGCCGGAGCTCATCGGCCGCGCCGACGAGAGGGAGGTCGCCCGCTGGACCCGGTGCACCGACGTCGTCGACCCGCTCGTCCTGCGCACGCCCTCGGAGGAGGAGGGCAAGTGAAGGGGACTTTCGCACAGCTGCGGTCGTACGAGCGCAGCGTCCAGCTGCTGATGGTGAACCAGTTCACCATCAACCTCGGCTTCTACATGCTGATGCCGTACCTGGCCGCCCACCTGTCCGGAACGCTCGGTCTGGCCGGCTGGCTCGTCGGACTCGTCCTGGGCGTACGGAACTTCAGCCAGCAGGGCATGTTCCTCGTCGGCGGGACACTGGCCGACCGGTTCGGCTACAAGCCGCTGATCGTCGCCGGATGCGTGCTGCGCACGGTGGGCTTCGCGACGCTCGGGCTGGTGGACTCGCTGGCCGCGCTGATCGTGGCGTCGGCCGCGACCGGTCTCGCGGGCGCGCTGTTCAACCCGGCGGTACGCGCCTATCTCGCGGCGGACGCGGGGGAGCGCAGGGTCGAGGCGTTCGCCCTGTTCAACGTCTTCTATCAGGCGGGTATCCTCCTCGGCCCCCTCGTGGGCATGGTGCTGACCGGGGTGGACTTCCGGATCACCTGTCTGGTGTCGGCCGGGATCTTCGCACTGCTGTCGGTCGTGCAGATCCGTGCCCTGCCGACCCGCAGGGCTCAGGACCGCGAGGAGCCGGCCGAGGAGGGCCGCGAGAGCGTGCTCGCCCAGTGGCGGGGCATCCTCGCCAACCGGCCGTTCCTGCTCTTCTCCGGCGCCATGATCGGCTCGTACGTCCTCACGTTCCAGGTCTATCTGTCGCTGCCGCTGGAGGTGCGCCGGCTCGGCGGCGACGGCGAGTTCGGTACGGCGGCGGTGGCGGTGCTGTTCGCGGTCTCCGGGCTGAGCACGATCCTCGGCCAGACGAGGGTGACGGCCTGGTGCAAGGCCCGGTACGAGCCGGGTCAGTCGCTGACCCGGGGGCTGGCCGTGATGGGCCTGGCGTTCGTGCCGCTGCTGGCGGCCACCGCCGTGCCCGTCCCGGAGTCCGGCGTGGGGCTGTGGCTGCTGGCCGCGGTGCCGCCCACGCTCGCCGCGCTGCTGCTGGCGGTCGGCACGATGATCGCGTACCCCTTCGAGATGGAGACGATCGTCCGGCTCTCCGGTGACCGTCTGGTCGCCACGCACTACGGGCTCTACAACACGATCTGCGGGATCGGCATCACGCTCGGGAACCTGCTGACCGGCGCTGCCCTCGATGCCGCCCGCGAGGCGGGGATGCCCGCGCTGCCCTGGATCTCGCTGTGCGCGCTGGGCGCCGCCTGCGCGGCCGCCCTGTACGGCCTGCACCGTACGGGCCGGCTGGCGACTCCGGTGCCGCAGCCCGCGGGTGTGTGATGCGGCAGCGGTGAGGAGAGGGGGCGGGTGCCGTACGGGGCACCCGCCCCTGCCAGGCACCCGCCCCGGCGCGGGCATCAGCCGTTCAAGCTCTCGTCGTACGGGTCGCGCGGAGCCTTGACCGGTCTGGCCTCGGTGGCCTTGAGGAAGGGGATGACGCCGTCGTTGACAGGGTCCTTGACCTGCTTGCCGGTGTAGGTGCCGGTGACCTCCAGCCAGGTGTCCGGCCGCAGCACGGGCGGGAGCTCCCCGGAGAGGCCGACCTTGACCGGCTGGGCGTCGGCGGCGCAGCAGTTGAGGGTCATGCGGACGAGATAGGCGGTGCCGTGCTCGTCGAGGGCGAGGAAGCCGGTGAGCTTGACGTGACGGTCCCCGAGGGAGCGTCCGTGGTCGTAGACCGCGCGTCCGGCGTAGTCGGCCAGTTCGAGGCGGAGCGGGTCGCCGGCGGGGAGCTTCGGGTAGCCCCAGGGGGCTTCCTGGAGCGCGGTGCCCGCGCGCATCGCGCTGTAGGAGCCCAGGGCGGGCGGGGCGACCAGGATGAGGGCGACAAGCGGCAGGACGAGCAGCCAGGAAACGCGCGGCTCGCGGTGGACGTGGCCACCCTCATGGCCCTCGTGCGGCTCGGGCTCGTCACCGCCGGCCGTGCGGGGGCGCCGCCGGCCGTACCAGAGCGTGGCGGCGGCCGCGGCGATCAGGACGACGCCGGCCAGGAGCAGCAGCGGCTGCAAGCCGGCCTTGACGTACCGGAGATAGAGGTCGGTGAAGCCGGCGCGCAGCACGGCCACGCCGACGAGGAACAGGATGACTGCCTGGGCCTGGCGGTTCACAGCAGCACCGCCCCCACCAGGACCGAGACCAGCACGGCCAGAACCAACGTGGCGGGGGCGAAGCGCAGTGCGAAACCGCGGCCGAACGTGCCCGCCTGCATCGCGAACAGCTTCAGGTCGATCATCGGCCCCACGACGAGGAACGCGAGCCGGGCGGTCAGCGAGAACTGCGACAGGGACGCGGCCACGAACGCGTCCGCCTCGGAGCAGATCGACAGCACCACGGCGAGGATCGCCAGGGCGAGCACCGCCATCACGGGGTTGTCGGCCGCGCTGCGCAGCCAGTGCTCCGGTACGACGGCCTTGAGCGTGGCCGCGGCCATCGCACCCACGACGAGGAAACCGCCGGCGTGCATCACGTCGTGCCGTACGGACCCCCAGAACGCGGCCCCCTTGCCGGGGCCCTCCGTCGCCGGCCGGGCCGGAGGCCGCAGCCAGTCGCTGCGGCCCAGTCGGTGCCACAGCCAGCCCATCGCGCAGGCCACCAGCAGACTGGCCACGAACCGGGCGAGGACCATCTCCGGGTCGCCGGGGAACGCGACGGCGGTGGCGGTCAGCACGATCGGGTTGATCGCCGGCGCGGACAGCAGGAACGCCAGCGCCGCCGCCGGGGTGACGCCCCGCCGCACCAGTGCCCCGGCCACCGGCACGGACGCGCACTCGCAGCCGGGCAGCACCGCCCCGGCCATTCCGGCGACCGGCACCGCGAGCGCGGGCTTCTTCGGCAGGGCGCGGGCGAAGAACGACGGCGGTACGAACACCGCGAGCGCCGCCGACAGCAGCACACCGAGCACGAGGAACGGCAGGGCCTGCACCACCACCGCCACGAACACGGTCATCCAGCTCTGCATCACCGGAGCGGCGAGCGCCCCGCGGAGCGGCCCCTGGAGGGCGACCACCAGGAGCAGCAGCATGATCAGGGCGAGGGGCGAGTTGTGTTGTCGGCTCTGCTGCTCGTCCGCGTCGTGGCGGTCGGCGCGGGGCGGCGCTGCCTTGGTGACGGTCACGGAATCGGGTACCTCCGGCGGGGCAGGGCATGGTGGGGCGGTTGCCCTCCCCTTCCAGTACGCCGGTCACGGTACAGCCGCTCAACTCGCGTTCCGCGTCGGGCAGTAGCGATTTCGTGGGGGCCGCCCGCAACCCCAGCGCGGGCGGCTCCCCACGGTCCTCGGACCGAGGCCGGTCCCACGGCCGTCGGTCCGAGGAGGCCAGTCCTCGGCCGTCACTCCGAGGAGGCCATTCCCGGGCCGTCAGCCCGAGAAGGTCATTACCGGGCCGTCAGCCCGAGGAGGTCATCCCAGGGCCTCGACGATGCCGTCCCACAGCCGGATCCGCGCCTCCAGGGCGAGCTTCGCCGTCTCCGCCGCCTCCTGCCAGCGCGTGTCGGCCTCGCCGCAGAGGTCGGCGACCATCTGCATGGCCATCGGGGTGTGTTCCTCGCCGTCGACCTCGATGTGGCGGGCGAGGTAGTCGCAGAAGAGGGGGAAGCGGTCGGTGCTCTCTTTCTTGATCACCTGGTCGAACATGTCCGGAATGAGGTCCTCCCGGGAGAAGGCGAACGCGGCGGCCCGGCAGTGCAGCGGCCGCTCGGAGATGATCTCGAAGGTGGTGCGGACGAACTCGGCGGCCGGGGCCGGGACCTGAGCGACGCGCAGCGCGGCGGGTACGTCGTGGCCCTCCTTGACCAGGTCGAGGAAGGTGTCGATGCGCGTCGTGTCCGCGTCCGCCTCCGCCATGCCCGCGCGGTACAGCTCGAAGTGGCTGGTGAAGCCGCCGTTCAGTTCGTCGCTCTCCTCGACCAGCACGATGTCGTTGATGAGCCGCCGGCTCACTTCCGACCCGAGCGGCACCCAGGGGACGTCCACGCAGGTGAGTTCCCGCTGGAGGGACTTCAAAAGCGACATGAAGTCCCACACCGCGAACACATGGTGTTCCAGGAACGTCGCCATGTCCGCACGGCTGTTCATTCGCTGGTAGATCGGGTGCGCGGTCACTTCCTTTCGGATGGGTTCGATCGCCGCGCGGGCCCGATCAATTCCCTCGTGGTTCATGTTCCAGTCGTAGCGGGACATGGCTCTCCTTTGCTTTCTTGCCGAGCCGGATGGCGATCGTGCTCCTTCCTTTCCTGGCCCGGCAACCGCTTTCGGGAATTCCGAGGAAGTTACCAGCGGTATGGTTCGGCAGATGACGTCAAGCCGGACGAAAGGATGACATAGGGTTCCGTTTCGGACAGCTGAAAATTCTTCGTTGAATCTTTGAACGTGACGTGGTTGTTATCCGTACTCGACGGGGTGAGCAGGAATCCCGTTACCGTCACCGTGGCGTATCGCGTGGTGCCGGGCCGTGAGGCCGACTTCCACTCCTGGGGGTGGGCCGTGCTGCGCGAGAGTGCGCAGCAGCAGGGTTTCCTCGGTGGTGGCGTACTGGTCGACGGAGAGGCTGACTGGCATGTGGTCTACCGCTTCGACAGCGATGGTTCGATCCGGGCCTGGGAGAACTCGGTCACCTGGGCCGAGTGGGCCGCCCGGCTGGAGGGCCTCGGACAGGAGACCGACCGGCGGACCATGAACGGCTCCAAGGCCTGGTTCGACTCCCAGGCCGTGACGCCGGCCGCACCCCGGCCACCACCGAAATGGAAACTCTGGTTCGTCAACCTGAGCGCGGTCTTCCCGCCCGTGCTCCTTTTCAATCTGACCGCACTCCCTTACCTAGAAAGTGTTAATCCTCTTTTCCGCACCCTGCTGCTGTGCCTGGCCGTGACGGCCATGGTCACCTGGATTCTCATGCCGCGGCTGCAGCGTTTCTTCAAGAAATGGCTGTACCCGCCGCTCCAGGCGCTCCGCGGACGGCACAAGCGACGGGCCGTTTAGGTCCGCGAACGATCAAAGGGGGGTGGGCGGGTGAAGACCCTGCTCATCGACAATTACGACTCGTACACGTACAACCTGTTCCAGTTGATCGCCGAGGTCAACGGTGAGGAACCGGTGGTCGTCCTCAACGACACCCCGCCCGACGGCATCCCGGACCTTAGGGAATTCGACAACGTCGTGGTGTCGCCGGGACCCGGACACCCCGCGGAGCCGCGGGACTTCGGCATCGCCGCACGGGTCATCGCCCGGTCCACGGTCCCCGTCCTCGGCGTCTGCCTGGGCCACCAGGGCATCGCCGTGGGGGAGCGGGGGAACGTGGCTGCCGCACCCGAGCCCCGCCACGGATACCTCTCCACCGTCCGGCACGACGACCGGGACCTGTTCCAGGGGCTGCCGCAGAACTTCACCGCGGTCCGCTACCACTCGCTGGCGGTGAGCGAACCACTGCCCGAGACCCTGGAGGCCACCGCGTGGTCCGAGGACGGGGTGGTCATGGGGCTGCGGCACCGCACCCGGCCCCTGTGGGGAGTCCAGTTCCACCCCGAGTCCGTCCTCACCGACTACGGCCACCGGATGCTCGTCAACTTCCGCAACATGACCGCGGAACGGGCCTCAAGGCCGCGTACGAAGAACACCGCCGTCACCCCCTCAGCGGCCGCGATCCCCCGTCAGCGACGGTCCCCCAGCCCGGCCTACCGGCTGCACACCCGCCGTATCGCCACGGCGATCGACGCCGAGGCCGCCTTCACCCGCATGTGCGCCGACGCGCCCCGCGCGTTCTGGCTCGACAGCTCCCAGGTGGAGGAGGGCCGCGCCCGCTTCTCGTTCTTCGGCGACGGCAGCGGCCCCCTCGCCGAGTTCGTCCGCTACGACGCCACCGCCGGGGTCTGCGAGGTCGAGCGGCCCGGACTGCCCCCGCGCAAGGTCCGGGCGAGCATCTTCGACTACCTGAAGCGGCAGCTGACGACCCGCCGCGTCGACGGGGCCGGACTGCCCTTCGACTTCACCGGCGGCTACGTCGGCTACTTCGGCTACGAGACCAAGGCCGACTGCGGCTCCCCGAACCGCCACCGGGCCGAAACCCCCGACGCCTGCTGGCTGTTCGCGGACCGGCTGATCGCGGTCGACCACGAGGAGGGCTGCACCTACGCCGTCTGTGTCGCCGAGGACACCCCCCAGGCCGCCCGCGAGGCCGCCGACTGGCTCGACACCGCCACCGCCCAGCTCACCTTCGTGGCGTCCGCCGAGCAGGTCCCGGCCCCGCCCACGACCACCGAGCCGAACACCTCCGCTGCCGAACCCTGGCTGGTCCGCGACCGGGCGACCTACCTCGCGGACATCGAGGCCTGCGGGCGCGAACTCAGGGCGGGCACCAGCTACGAGATCTGCCTCACCAACGCCGCCCGGTTGCCCGTGTCGTACGACCCGTACGACTACTACCGGGTGCTGCGCCGCCTCAACCCGGCACCGTACGCGGCCTTCCTGAGGTTCGGGGACCTCGATGTGGCCGGCTCGTCACCCGAGCGCTTCCTGCGGATCACCCGGGACGGCATCGCCGAGGCCAAGCCCATCAAGGGGACCGCGCCGCGCGGTGAGACACCCGACGAGGACCTGCGACTGAGGGACGAACTGGCCGCGGACGCCAAGACACGCGCCGAGAACCTCATGATCGTCGACCTGCTCCGCAACGACCTCGGCCGCGTCTGCGCCACCGGCAGCGTCCGTGTCTCCCGCCTGATGGCCACCGAGACGTACGCCACCGTGCACCAGTTGGTCTCCACCGTCGAGGGACGGCTGCGCGACGGCACCGGCGCCGTGGACTGCGTACGCGCCTGCTTCCCCGGCGGATCGATGACCGGCGCGCCCAAGCTGCGCACCCTGGAGATCATCGACGAACTGGAGACCGAGGCCCGCGGCGTGTACTCCGGAGCCCTCGGCTACTTCGGGTGCAGCGGCGGCGCCGACCTCAACATCGTCATCCGCACCGCCGTGTTCACCGGTGGCCGTATGCACCTCGGCGCCGGCGGCGCGATCGTCCTGGACTCCGACCCGGTCGCCGAGTACGACGAGATGCTGCTGAAGACCGCGGCCCAGATGCGGGCCCACCAGCACACCGAGCGCTCCGCCCTCCCGGCCACCGCTGAGGAGCACGCCCGATGACGACACCGCAGTCCACCCTCGTCCCCGCCGACATGGCCGCCCCCGGCAACCTCGCCGCCCATCTCGCCGCGCTCGCCGAACGCCGCGAGTGGACCCACCGCATCGCCTTCCACCAGGGCCACCGTGCCTTCACCCACGGCGAGGTGCACGACCTCGCGGCCCGCGCGGCCACCGTGCTCGCCGACCACGGAGTGCGTCCCGGCGATCGGGTGCTGCTCGCCCTGCCCGACTCCGTGGCCTGGGTGGCGGCCTTCCTCGCCAGCGCCCGGCTCGGAGCCGTCGCCGTCCTGGTCAACCCCGAACTCACCCCGCCCGAACACCAGTTCATGGCCGACGACACCGAAGCGGCGCTCTGCGTGACCGGACCCGGACTCGACGACAACTTCCCCCGCCGGACCCGCCTCGGCGCCGATCAGCTCATCGCCCTCACGACGACCGCCGAACCGGCCACCGACGCCCACCCGGTCGATGCGCACACCCCGCTCTACATCCAGTACACCTCCGGCACCACGGGCCACCCCAAGGGGGTCGTCCACTGCCACGGCGACCCGAAGACGTACCACGACCTCATCGGCAGGCGGCTGCTGCGCATCACCGAGGACGACGTCACCCTGTCGGTGTCCAAGCTGTACTTCGCCTACGGCTTCGGCAACGCCTTCGTCTTCCCGCTCTTCTCCGGCTCCTCCGCCGTCCTGGTGGACCGCCGGCCCACCCCAGCCGCCGTGGACGAGATCGTCGCCCGCCATCGCGTGACCATGCTGTACTCCGTGCCCTCCGCGTACGCCGCGCTCGTCGCCGACCGGGGCAACGGGCACGAGACGTGCTTCGCCTCGGTGCGCGCCGCCGTGTCGGCCGGCGAGGGCATGCCCGCCGGTCTGGGCACGCAGGTCACCGAGCTGCTCGGCGCGCCCGTGCTGGAGCAGATCGGCTCGACCGAGGCCGGGCACGCCTTCTGCGCCAACAGCTTCGAGCACAACCATCCCGGCACCGTAGGCCGCCCCGTCCCCGGCTTCGAGGTGGAGCTGCGCGACCCTGCGGGCAACAAGGTTCCGGACGGTGAGGAGGGCGAACTCTGGGTGCGCGGCCCGACGCTGACCGCCGGCTACCTGAACCGCCCCGAGGAGTCCGAGCGCACCCTGGTCGGCGGCTGGCTGAACACCCGGGACCGGGCCCGCCGCGAGACCGACGGCACCTTCCGGCACCTGGGCCGGGCCGACGACATGGAGATGGTCGGCGGCATCACCGTCTCCCCGCTGGAGGTGGAGGCCCTCCTGCGCAGACATCCGGCGGTCCGGGAAGTGGCGGTGGCCGCCGTCGCCGACGAGCGCGGCGCCAGCCGGCTGCGGGCCTTCGTCGTCCCCGCCACCCCGATCCCCGTGGGCCTGGAGGCCGAACTCATCTGCCTGGCCCGCGAGAAGCTCGCCGCCTTCAAGGTCCCCCGCAGCGTCAGCTTCGTCCCGTCCCTGCCCCGTACCCCCACCGGCAAGCTCCGCCGCCACCTCGTCCGCGAGGGCGCGTGGTGACCCGGCCTCCCGCAGAAAGGATTGGGCACATGCGACAGCCGCAGCCCCTGCTCCCCGCCGACCGTGGCTTCTACCTCGGCTCGATGTTCCGGGAGGCGGCCGACCGCCACGGTGGCGTCTTCGTCACCCTCGACCACCCGCTCGACGTCAACCCCGACCTCGGCGTCGACCTCAGCTACACGGTGCTGGCCGACGTGGTCGAGGAACTCTCCGGCCGCCTCTGGGAGGCCGGGGTACGGCCCTCGGAGGAAGTGGTCGTCCACAAGACGGACAACGTCGACATCGTCCTGCTGACCTGCGCGGTCTCCCGCATCGGAGCCGTCCCCGTCCTCCTGTCGCCGGGGCTCGCGGGCCCGGTCGTCCGCCAGCTCCTCGAACGGCTCCGCCGCCCCTGGCTGATCACCGACAGAGCCAAACTGGAGGGCCCCCTCAAGGACGTCGAGCTCACCGACGTCGTACGGCGGACGCTGTCCGTGGACGAGGCGCCCGGCGCCGAGCCACTGGAGAAGTACACGGGTGCCGCGACCCCCGCACCGGTACGGCTCCACCCCAGGGAGGCCTCCCTCATCACCCACAGCTCGGGCACCACCGGCGTCCCCAAGCTCGCTGTGCACTGCCCGAACACCATGTGGAACCGGCTCGTCCCGCAGAAGGCCATGGGCTGGCCCACTCGCGGCGAGACCGCCGCCCTGCACATGTCGTTCGTGCACTCGCGCTTCTACCATCTCCTCGGCGTCCTGCTGCACTTCGGCAGCCCGCTGGTGCTGATCACCGACCCGGACCCGTCCTCCGTGGGCCCGATCCTCGCCCGGCACCGACCCGGCATCGTCGAGACCCACCCCAACACCTTCGTCCTGTGGGAGGAGTTGGTGGACGCGCCCGGAGCGCCGCTGTCCCGCGTCCGCAGCTACGGCTCCACCTTCGACGCGATCCATCCCCGCACCGTGCAGCGGCTCCTGGACGCCTCGCAGCGGCGCTCGCCCTGGCTCATCCAGCTGTACGGGCAGAGCGAGACGGGCCCGGTCGCCTTCCAGTGGTTCACCCGCCGCAGCGCGGCCCGCGCCGACGGCCGCCGGGTCGGCATCGGCATCCCCGGCTTCACCCGGGTACGGGTCGCGGACGGCTCCGGCCGGCGGGTCGGGCCGGGTACGGCCGGACGCATCGAGGCCCGCACCCGCGGCCGCATCCTCACCTACCTCGGCGCCCGGGACCGCTATCTGCGCCAGCTCAACGACGGCTGGTGGGAGATGGGCGACATGGGCTACCAGAGCCGCTGGGGTGCCCTGTACCTGATCGACCGTGAGATCGACCAGATCGACTCCGTGCACAGCAACCTGGAGGTCGAGGACACGCTGATGTCCCGACTGGAGGAACTGCGCGAGGTCGTCATCGTGCGGGGCGCGGACCGCGAACCCGTACCCGTGGTGTGCGTCCGCGGCGAGCAGCCCCTCGACATGGGCCGCTGGCAGGAGGCCACGGCAGACCTGCCCGCGATGGCCGAGCCGCGCCAGTGGAAGTTCGAGGACCTGCCGATGACGTCCACGTGGAAGGTGAAGAGGGTGGAGATCACCCGCATGCTCACCGAGAGCACGGTTGCATGAGCCGGGTCCTGGTCGTCGGCGCCGGACCCGTGGGCCTGTCGGCGGCCCTCGCCCTGCGCGCCCAGGACCTCCCGGTGACGCTCCTGGAGGCCGACCCCGAGGGCCGCGAACGGCCCGGCAGCCGCGCCCTGTTCGTCCACCGCGAGACCCTCGAACTCCTCGACGGCATGCGCCCGGGACTCGCCGACGAGATCACCGGCTACGGGCAGACCTGGCACACCAAACGCACCCTCTACAGGGGCCGCGAGGTGTACGCGCGCACCTTCCCGCCACCCACGGGCATCCCGCCCTTCACCAGCCTGCGCCAGGTGGACACCGAGCGGTTCCTGCTCGCCGCCTGCGAGGACGCCGGAGTGGAGTTCGTGTGGGGCGCCCGGATCTCCGGCGTGCGCGTCACCCCGGACGAGGTCGCCCTCACCGACGAGGACGGCCGTGTGTGGACCGGCACGCACGCCGTCGCCGCCGACGGCGCCCGCTCGGCCGTACGGCGCGAGCTCGGCATCGCCATGGAGGGCACCCACGGGGACGGCTTCCACGTCGTCGTGGACGTGGCCGACACCCCGGGGGCCGAGCTGCCGCTGGAACGGGTCTTCCACTACGAGCATCCGGAACTCGGCGGCCGCAGCGTGATGCGCGTACCGTTCACCGGCGGCTTCCAGGTGGACCTGCAGTGCCGCGACGACGACCGGCAGGAGGAGCACGGCACCGAGGAGGCCGTACGGCGCTGGCTGCCCGCGGCGGTGGGCGACGGCTACGACGAGCGGATCCTGTGGGTGTCGACGTACCGCTTCCTGCGCAAGGTCGCCGCCTCCTACACCGACCCGGGCCGCCGGGTGCTGCTCGTCGGCGAGGCCGCCCACCTCTTCCCGCCGTTCGGGGCGCGCGGCATGAACAGCGGCATCGCGGACGCGGCCGCCGCCGCGCGGGCCGTCGCCGCAGGCACCCCCGAGGCGGTCGCCGCCTTCGCCGAACTCCGGCGCCAGGCAGGCCTGTTCAACAGCGCGGCCGCGGGCACGGCCCTGGACCATCTGCGGCCCCATCGGCGCATCGTACGCGTCAAGCAGCGCGCGGCCGCGGCCCTCGCCCCCGTTGTGCCGCGGTGCGGCGCCTGGCTGGAGCACGCGCCCTACGGTCCCCGGCACGGCTCTCCGGCCGCCGCCGGCCGGAAGTACTGAGAGGAACCGCATTGACACAACCGGCCATCGCGGAGGGACTGTTGGCGTGGTCTCCCGACCGCGGTCTCACCCCCGCACCGGCGCAGGGCGGGCGGCTGCTCGTCGCGGACTCCTGGCTGCTGCGTGACGGGCGGGTGCGCGGCTTCGACCGGCACCGTGAACGCTTCCTGCGGGCCTGCGGCGAGTGCGGCGCGCCTCCCCTGCGGCGGCTCATCGAGTTCTGGCACGACATGACCGCCGCGCTCCCGCGCACGGGGGAGTGGTTCCCTCGCGTCGAACTCGTGGCCGGCTCCCTGGAGCTGCGCCTGCTGCTGCGGCACGCGCCACCGCTCGGCACGGACGTACGGGTGTGGGCGGCGGGCCAGCCCGATCCGCGCACCGTGCCGCGCCGCAAGGGGCCGGACCTGGACGCGCTGGCCCGGGTCCGGGGCCGGGCCGCCGGGGCGGACGCGGACGAGGCGGTGCTGATCGCGCCCTCCGGGGTGGTGCTGGAGGCGGCGAACTCCAGCCTGCTGTGGTGGGAGGACGACACTCTCTGCCTGCCGCCGCCGCGCCTGCCCGTCCTCGCCGGGGTCACCATGGCGCTCGTCCAGGAACGGGCCACGCGCACCGGCATCCGGGTCGCCCACCACGAGCGCACCCTGGCGGAACTGGACGGCCGTGAGGTGTGGCTCGTCAACGCCCTCCACGGAATCCGTCCCGTGCGCGCCTGGACCGGCCGCCCGCTGACCGCAGGGCCCGCCGTGCACGCCCCGGAATGGCGGCAGTGGCTGGACGACCTCATGGAGCCACTGCCGGACAACTGAATTCACGGGCACACACGGGTGCAAGGACGCGCCGGGCCGAAAGTGATACGGCCCGGCGCGATCAAACGTTCCCGAATATTGGAGAATTCTGACCGGATATTTCTTCTTCGAAATTCAGTCGCTGGAAAATCTGTCGCTCTTCCGAGGACCAGTCTCCGAAGGTCAGTCCTTCTTCGGGACGGGCTGGTAGGCGCCCGGCACCATCCGCGTGGCGATCGCGATCCGGTTGTACGCGTTGATGACGGTGGCCGCCCAGATCAGCGCCGCGATCTGCTCGTCGTCGAACACCTCGGCGGCTTCCGCGTACACGGCGTCCGGGACGTGTCCGTCGTGCACCAGCGTCACTGCCTCGGTCAACGCCAGTGCGGCACGCTCCCGCGAGTTGAAGAACGGAGTCTCCCGCCAGGCGCTCAGGGCGTAGATCCGCTGCTCGGTCTCGCCCTTGGCGCGCGCGTCCTTGGTGTGCATGTCCAGGCAGAACGCGCAGCCGTTGATCTGCGACGCGCGAATCCTGATCAGTTCCAGGATCTCCGACTCGACCTTCGCGTCCTGGGCCGCGGAAACAGCGGCAGCATGCAGGGAGCCCATCGCTCCGGACACGGCGGGGGTGATTTTCTTGAGGGCCACACGGGACACGGAATCACTGTTGGTCATAGGGAGACTCTATCTCCGCAATGCGGTTCCCGAACGAGAAATCCAGCGAATTCCCGCAGTGTGATCCACATGACCGTGCGATCGTTTCGTCTCGGCGTGCCCCTTCGTACAACCCTCTGCCCCGACCGAGTGTCCAGCAAGCAGAAGCAGCGACCAGCAGGCACACAGAGAGGCCCGCCATGGGGGACATACGCAGACGGGGCGCCGTCGCACTCGGGATCACCGGACTGGTGGCACCGCTCACTCTCGCACTGGGCACCGCGCCCGCGCAGGCGGCGAGTTGCACCACGTCGACCGGCCCGTATCAGAAGCAGGTCGAGAAGTTCCTCGGGCGGCCCGTCGACGGCAGGCAGTCCGCCGCCGACTGCTCGGCGATCAAGGCGTTCCAGACCAAGCACGGCATCACACCGAACATCGGCTACGCGGGCCCCGTGACCTGGGGCGTCATGGACCTCATGGGCAAGCAGAAGGCCGTGGGCGACAAACCCAACAAGGACGGCAAGTGCCCCGTCAACAAGGGTCGCATCGCCTGCGTCAACCTCACGCTCCAGCTCAGCTGGATCCAGGACGGCGACAAGCTCGTGCACGGACCGGTGCCGGTGCGCACCGGCCGTGACGGCTACGAGACCCGCACCGGACTGAAGAAGATCTACTGGCGGCACATCGATCACGTCTCGTCCATCTACGACGTGCCCATGCCCTACAGCCAGTTCTTCGACGGCGGCCAGGCCTTCCACTCGGCCGGCGTGAGCATGTGGAACCCGCCCGGCTCGCACGGCTGCGTCAACATGACCAAGGCCGACGCCAAGAAGTACTGGTCGCTGCTGAAGAAGGGCGACGACGTCTACGTGTACGGCCGCAAGCCGGGCACCTGACGCAGTGCAGGCGCCCGGCTCACGTGGCCGTCACGCCTCCGGGGCGTCCCCGAAGTCGGGGATGTCCAGCCTCGCACCGCCCTGCAGGGCTGACTCGTGGGCGATGATGCCCGGCAGGGTGTAGCGGGCGGCCGTCCAGGCGTTCACGGACGGCAGTGTCCGTGTGTTGACCGCGGTGACGAAGTCGTCGACCAGGAAGTGATGGCTGCCCTCGTGCCCGTTGTGCAGGTTGTCGAACTCCCGCGGCAGGCGCGAGCGGTCGTGCACGGGAGCCGACCCGGAGGTGAAGGCGGCCCGGAGGTCCGGCGCGATGTGCTGGAGCGACGGGTCGTCAGGAGACAGGGTGGGCTTGGGCTCCAGCAGTTCGCTGATGTCCTTCACCCCCTTCTTGTCCTGCCACAGGGCCACCGTCGCAAGCTGCTCCATGCTGGCGTCCGTCCCGAAGAACCGGAAACGTGACTCCCGTATGTGCGAGGGGTAGCCGACGCGCCGGAACTCGTTCGTACGGAACGAGCCGCCTCCCGCCACCTCGAACAGCGCGGTGGCGTTGGAGAAGTCGTTCCCGAACTGGCTGACGTCCTTGTCGAAGACACCGTCGCCGCGTCCGTCGACCACACCGATCGCGGACACGCTCACCGCGTGCGTCTGCCACGCCCCGAGCACCCCGCCCACCGCGTGCGTCGGGTACAGCAGCGGCGGATAGCTGGCGGTCGCCTTCCAGTTCTCGCCGCCGCTGTACTGGTACGCCTCGTAGAACCCGAGGTCCATGTCGTGCACGTAGTCGCCCTCGGCGTAGAAGATCCGGCCGAAGGCGCCCTGGGCGATCTGGTTGCGGGCGTGGACGGTCGCCGGGTTGTACTGGCTGGTCTCGCCCATCATGTACGTCAGCCCGGTCGCCCTCACCGCGTCGATGATCGCCGCGATCTCCTGTGTGGTGACGGCCATGGGGACGGCGGAGTACACGTGCTTGCCCGCGTTCAGGCCCTGGAGTACCAGCGGACCGTGCGTCCACCGCTGGGTGAAGATCGCGACCGCGTCCACCGCGTTCGACTCCAGCATGGCCTCGTAGGACGGGAAGGTGCCCGTGAGGCCTTCGGCGGCGGCGAGTTGCTCGGCCCGGTCGGGGAGCAGATCGGTGACGTACAGGTCGCTGACGCCGGGGTGGGCCAGGAACAGTTTGGCGAACTGGCCCGAGAACTGTCCGGCGCCGACGATGCCGAGGGAGAACGTCATGTAAGGCGTGCCCTTCACTGGTCGAGGATGAGATTGATCTGGTCGTTGGTCTCGTCGAGGCTGCTCACCGGCTTGCCCGTGCCGTAGATGGCCTCCATCTCGGGCTGCATGAGCGCCTGCACGTCCGCCGCGTAGTCGGTGATCGGGAAGGAGAAGGTCCGGAAGTCCTTCCTGTCGGCCACGGCTTGGGTGAAGGCGGAGACGTCGATGCCCTTCTTCTCGTAGGCGGCGACGGCGGCCTCGGTGCCGGCCGGAGTGGCCGGGAAGACGACCCCGTAGGCGCCGACGGCCCTCTGGCACTCGTCGGAGGCCAGGTAGGCCACCCACTTCCGGGCGCCGGCCTTGTTCCTGGAGGCCTTCGTGATGGAGTCGGCGAGGCCGTTCATCATCGTGGCGCGCTTGCCGCTCGGGCCGATGGGGGTGGGGGCGGACTTGATGTCCCTGCCCTTGAAACCGTCGTACGTCGAGATCATCCAGGCACCGTCGAAGGCGGTGGCGGCCCTGCCCGCGGCGACCTGGGTGTTGGCCTGGTTGGACTGGATGTTGTAGTCGGAGAACGGCGCCAGGTAGCCCTTCTTCGCCAGGCCGAAGTACCAGTTGACGACGGACTGGAAGGTGTTGCTGTCGTACTGGTACTTCGTGCCCCAGCGCGCCTTGTCCGTGTAGCTCCACCCGGCGGAGCCGGTGAAAGGGCTCCACTGCGTCTGGCCGTCGGCGAAGCCGCCGCCGTTGGTGGCCAGCCCGTACACCTTGACGTTGTTCTTGTCGAAGCCCGGCTCGTCGCCCCGCTTGCCGTTCCGGTCGACGGTGAGGTGGGCGATGGCCTTCTCGAAGGTGCCGCCGTCCTCCGGGTTCCAGGAGAGGCTGCCCAACTGCTCGGCGGTGAGACCGGCCGACTTCGCCATCTTGTCGTTGTAGAAGAGCGCGACGGTGTCCCAGTCCTTGGGAGCGCCGTAGCGGTGGCCGTCCTGGCCGATCCAGTTGGCGGCGAGGCCCGGCTGGTAGTCGGACTCCTTGATGTCCAGGTCGTCGAGCGGCTCCAGCACCTTCAGATCGGCGAACTGGCCGAACTTCTGGATGTGGTCGGTGAACACGTCCGGCTGGGTGCCCGCGATGAAACCCGCGGTGAGTTTGGTCCAGTAGTCGCTCCAGCCCAGCTGGGTGATCCTGACCTTCAGCCCGGGGTTCTCCGTCTCGAACCCCTTGGCGCAGGCCTGGTAGGCGGGCAGCTGGTTGGCGTCCCACAGCCAGTACGTCACCGTGCTCGCGGACGCCCCGGTGGAGTCGCCCTTCGCGCAGCCGGTCAGCAGGGACAGCGTCAGCGCTCCGGTCAGCGCGGTCAGCGTACGAAGTCGCATCAGGGTTCCCTCACTTGATCCCGGTGAAGCCGATGGAGCTGACGATGCGGCGGGCGAAGCAGGCGAAGAGCACCAGCATCGGCAGCGCGGCGATCAGCGTTGCCGCCGTGAGCCCCGACCAGTCCACGCCGGTCGCCGGGGTCTGCGCCCGGAAGATCGCCAGTGCCACGGTCAGCACGCGCGAACTGTCGCTGTACGAGACCATCAGCGGCCAGAAGTAGTCGTTCCAGGAGGTGATGTACGTGAGCACGGACAGCGTGATGACCGGCGTCGACGCCATCGGCAGGATCACCCGGAAGAAGATCTTGACCTTCCCCGCTCCGTCGAGCAGAGCCGCCTCCTCGACCTCCCGGGGGATGTTCATGAAGAACTGCCGCAGGAAGAACACCGCGAACGGCGTCATGAAGAGGGTGGGCAGGGCGATACCCAACAGCGTGTCCACCAGGTGGAGTTGCTTGATGAGCACGAAGTTCGGCAGCAGGGTGAAGATGGTCGGCACCATCAGTCCGGCCAGGAACAGGCCGAACACCGTGTCCCGGCCGCGCCAGTTGAGCCGTGCGAAGGCGTAGGCGGCCATCGCGGAGAAGAAGATCTGACAGCCGGTGATCAGGGTCGAGACGATCACCGAGTTCAGCAGATAGCGCCAGAAGTCGAGCCCGCCGCCCGCGCCGCCCTCCGCGATGGCTTCCTTGGTCGACTGCAGCCCGAGGGCCCGCTCGAAGCCACTGCCGGTGACGTCGACCGGGAGGGGGCTGGTGGGGTCGGCGTTCAGGCCCGCGTTGGTGGAGAGTGCGGTGCGCAGGATCCAGTAGAACGGCAGCAGGGTGATGAGGACGATGAGCCCCATCACGGCCCAGGCGGCGGCCCGCCCGGGGGAGAACCTGCGCCTGACGGGTCGTACGGCCGGCGGTGTTGTCGTCGCGGCGGTCATGGCAGCCATGTCGGTGTCTCCTTTCCGTCAGCCGAGGTCGGACTGGCCGGCCCGAGTGAGCCGGTACTGCAGGACGGTGATCGCGCTGAGCACGACCAGCAGCGCGACGGACATCGCCGAGGCGTAGCCGAACTGGAAGCGGCCGAAGGCGGATCCGTAGATGTAGTACTGGAGGACGTTGGTCGCGTTCGCGGGACCGCCCGCGGTGGTGACCGCGACGGTGTCGAACACCTGGAACGACCCGATCACGGTCATGATCAGCACGACCGCGAGCACCGGCCGCAGCAACGGCATGGTGATCCGCCAGAACATCCGCCACTCGCTCGCGCCGTCGACCTTGGCCGCCTCGTACATGCCGTTCGGGATCGCCTGGAGACCCGCGAAGAGAAGGAGGGCGGTGTAGCCGACGTGACGCCACACGTTGATCAGGGCGATGGTGGGGATCGCCCAGGTCTCGTCGGCGAGGAAGGGGATGCGGTCGAGTCCGACGGCGCTGATGATCTCGTTGCCGATGCCGAGCTGGGTGTCGAGGATCCACAGCCAGACCAGGCCGGCGACGACGTTCGACATCAGATACGGGGTGAGGACGATGCCCCGCAGCACGGCCGACTGGGTCAGCCGCTGGAGCAGGACGGCGATGGCGAGCGCCGACACCGTCTGGATGCCGATGTTGATGACGACGTACTCGACGGTGACCTTCAACGAGTCCCAGAAGATCGGGTCGTTGACCATGCGGACGTAGTTGTCGAGCCCCACCCACTCCGCCGGGGTCAGCAGGTTGAAGCGGGTGAAGCTCAGATAGATGCCGCGGAGCGTCGGCCAGAGCAGGAACACCAGGAAGCCCAGCATCGCCGGAGCGATGAAGACGGCCGCGAGGGCCCCATCACCGCCGGGGCGGGCCTTCGCCTTCCGGGAGGGCGCCACGGCCTCGGCGCCGCTCAGTGGTAGGCGTGATGGTGGACTGCTGGAGGCGACGGTCATCGGGGGACTCCCTCATCGGCGGCTCGTCCTCAGGCCACTTACTTTTGGGGCGGAATAATTGTGGCGTCAAGAGTCCTGCGGACATCTTTTCGGCAGCAGAGATCGAGACATAGACTGCGGCCGTTACTTCCGCAGTGAAAGAAATCTTGGGTTGGGGGAGTCCGACGTCCATGACCACACGGACCGCCAGTTGGCTGCCGCTCAGTACGGGTGAACGCGCGGTGGCGCTCGAGGTGCTCGTCCACGGCCCGCTGTCCCGCGCCGAGATCGCCCGGCGGCTCAGCCTCTCGGCGGGAAGCCTCACCCGGCTGACCAAGCCACTGCTCGAATCGGGCCTCCTCGTCGAGGTTCCCGAGGGCGCCGTGCTCGCCGGGGTGCGGCAGGGGCGACCCTCCCAGCCGCTCGACGTCGTCGCCGAGTCCCGCACCTTCGTGGGCTTCAAGATCACCGAGGACATGGTCTACGGCGTCGTCACCACACTCCGGAGCGAGATCGTCGCCCGCTACGACCGCCCGCTCACCACGCACGACCCGGACCGCGTCGCCGACCAACTGGGCGAGATGATCGCCGAGCTGACCCGCGCGCACCACGGTCTCGCCGGCGTCGGCATCGGGGTGGGCGGCCTGGTCCGGGACAGCGCCGTGGTCGGGGAGTCCCCGTTCCTGTCGTGGCGCGACGTACGCCTGGCCGAACTCGTCGAGGAGCGGACCGGGCTGCCGGTCGTCGTCGAGAACGACGTCGGCGGGCTGGTCGAGTCCGAGATCTGGTTCGGCGGCGGGCGCGGACTGGAGCGCTTCGTCGTCCTCACCATCGGCGCGGGCATCGGCTACGGGCTCGTCCTCGGCGGCAGACGGGTGCCCTGCGCCGAGGAGGACCGCGAGTTCGGCCGCCACTGGATCGTCAACCCCAATGGCCCGCTCACCCCCGAGGGTGCACGCGGCAGTGCGGTCTCCCTGCTGACCATCCCCAGCATCCGCTACCAGATCCGGGCCGCCACCGGCCGTGACCTGACGTACGAGGAGATCCTCACCGCCGCCGCCGCGGGCGAGCCCATGCCCGCACGCATCATCGACGAGGCGGCGCGCGCCCTGGGTACGCTGGTCGCCCAGATCTCCAACTTCGTCATGCCGCAGAAGATCGTGCTCGCCGGCGAGGGCGTCGGCCTGATCGACGTCGCCGGCGAAGCCGTGTGGGAGACCATCCGTGCCCACCGTCATCCGCTCGCCGAACCGGTCCCCCTGGAGACCAAGGTGTCGGACTTCCACGACTGGGCGCGCGGGGCCGCGGTGCTGGCGATCCAGGTGCTGGTGCTCGGCACGGACCAGGGCGGCGGTGCGAACGCAGAGTGAGGAGCTTCACGTTCCGTAATGCCCGAAGCGTCGGCTTTACTCACATCGGCTTCACGTGTGACCACGTATGGTTCACGCCATGTCCACCAGTGCTGAAGTAGTCCTGGAAAGACCGGAAAGAACTGCAGCCCAGGTCAACGAGGAGATCCGGGCCCTGTGGTCCCGGAGCGGCGGCACACTCAACGGGGAACAGCGGCGCGACTACCAGCGCCTGGTGAGGGAGTGGGCCGCGGCTTCTCCTGGGTCGGCTGCCTGAGCGCGCTCCGCTCGGGGGCGCGCCCCAAAAGGGGCGCGGGGCTGTGACATTTGCGGCTCCGCCGCGTGGACGCTACCAGCCACAAACAGCCGACAGACGGCAACGGACCCCGGCAGACGGGACCCGAAACCCGGCAAGTCAGCCCCAGCTCCGCGCATACTGCCGACGGTAAGCGTTCCGCTCCTGTTCCGTACGGATGTACCTCGTCGCGACCAACGCCACCAGACTCCCCGCGATGACCAGCAGCCCCGGTCCCACGTTCCGCGGGTTCGTGATCTGTTCCACCAGTGAGGTCACCGCTTCCGACGGCTCCACGGGCTGCACCGCACCCGGCTGCGCCGCCCCGGGCTCCACGGCCCCGTCTGCCGCCCCCGCCGACGGCGAGGCCTGATCCGCGGGAGTGTCGGACACCCCGGCCAACGTCACGTTCAGCGCGGTGAGCGCCTTGGTGAGCGGCTGGAAGAACGTCGTCCCACCGGATTTGCAGTCCCCGTTGCCGCCGGACGTCACTCCCAGGGCGACACTCTCGGAGAAGAGCGGGCCGCCGCTGTCGCCCGGCTCGGCGCACACCGTGGTCTCGATCAGCCCGGTGACCGTGCCCTCCGGGTAGTTGACCGTCGCGTTGAGCGCGGTCACCTCGCCCTCGGCCAGCCCGCTGGTGCTGCCGCTGCGGAACACCTTCTGGCCGACCGTGGCATCGGCCACCGACGTGATGCGCACACCGCGCCCCTCGCCGATGGCCACCACGTTGGAGTCCTCACTCTCGTCCTCGTTGTCGTACTGCACGAGGGAGAAGTCGGCGCCCGGGAAGTTCGACGTGATGGTCCGGCCGACCTGCCGGTTGCCCTGGGTGTCGCCGAACCACACGGAACCCGCCGGCCCGCAGTGCCCGGCCGTGAGCATGAACCTGCTCTGCCCGTTCGTCACGTTGAAGCCCACCGAGCAGCGCCCGCTGGTCGAGAAGATCGGCTGGGCGCCGTTGAGCCGGGTGGTGAAGGTGCCCTCGGTGCGCTCCATCCGCACCGAGCCGCCGATCTCCTCGGCCATGCGGGTCATGCGCGACCAGGCGTCCTTGGAGACGGTCTTGTCGGCGCGCACCACGACCTCGTTGGACGAGGGGTCGATGGCCCACGAGGTGCCTGCCACCCGTGGCGCCGAACGCAGCTCCTTCGTAGCGGAGTTGAGGTCCTCCATGCTGTAACGCACCTTCTTCGGGCGCGCCCCCGCGGCCTTCACCTCGGCAGCCGCCTCCTCGTCGGTGACCGCGACGACCGGCTCTCCGTCGGACGCGATCCACGAGCCCGCCGTGCGCGAGTCGCCGAGTTCGGACACCAGTCCCGAGCCGGTGTCGGCCACGGTGCGGGCCGTGCTCGTCGGGGGAGAGGTCGCGGTGGCTGGTGGTTCGCTCGCCATGGCCTGCGTGACCATCAGTCCTCCGCAGAGCAGTCCGCCGACTGCCGCCAGCCGTGCC
The DNA here is from genome assembly GCF_009377235.1 of Streptomyces acidicola. GTDB lineage: Bacteria > Actinomycetota > Actinomycetes > Streptomycetales > Streptomycetaceae > Streptomyces > Streptomyces acidicola. The sequence goes on along the minus strand of NZ_VMNX01000089.1, from coordinate 3,944 downwards.
ACTCGCCGGACGACCCGTCGTCGTGCGTGCCTCATTCCATGGCTCCCGAACACCGAACCGCACGGCGTCAACCACCGCCAGGACCCCCGTCGTTGAGCGCCCTTCCCTCATACGTGCAGCATGGCCCGTGTGTTCACCACGCGGCGTCGGCGTATCCCATCGACCGGTTCATGGCGATCGCGCTCACGTTCAGCGGATGGTGGACCGTACGGGCCGTGCTCACCCCGCAGATCCCGGGGAAGCCGATGCCGTACGTCTTCATCGCCACCGAGATGCCCCGCCCGCGGTAGGGGGCCCGCACCCCGGTCATCTCGTTGAAGACGAACCCCGAGGCCCGCTGGTCCGACGACGCGGCCATCCCGATCCAGGCTTCGCCGTCGAGGGCTAGTACGACACCGCGCGGATCGAAGCCGGGCGCCTCGAAGCGCCGCCGGTGGTACTCGTCGTAGGTGTGGAACGCGCCGCGCTGCGGGATGTCCGCCGAGCACTCCTTGTTGAGCTCGTACAGGGCGCGCCGGTGCTCCGGGGTGTCGCCGAGCTCGGACAGCGTGGTCAGCCGGATGCCGGAGGTGCGGCACGTGTCGACGTACGGCTGGAAGCGCGCCAGGTCGAAGGCGTCGACGTCCAGGTGGAGCTTCACCCACCCGATCGCCGTCGTCGACTGGGAGGGGCGCTGGGAGATGTCCGGGGTCTGCGTCACGGGCTGGGCTCCTGTGGTTCCTGTGTGCTGCGGGTGTCAACGCGCAATGTAGAGGGGCACGTTGGGATCCGTCGGCACTCCGGGGATCTTCACAGGTGCTTGAGCCGGGGTCCGGTCGCCGTCGGCGGCCGGGGCGAGCACGGCCCAGCTGCGGTCGTCGCCCCACACGGAGTACGGGTCGACGTACGGGCGCAGGAGCGTGGTGAGCCGGGCGTCGCCGTGGCCGCCCCGCTCGTCCGAGGCGATCTTGCGTGCGATGCCGGCGAGGAAGTCGGCGAGCTGCACCCGTGGATCCGAACGCGCGGCGACGAGCCGCAGCCCGGCGAGGTCGGCCGTCTTCTTCAGCCAGGCGATGCGCTCCTCGGTGAGCATGTTCTGCCGGTCGTGCACGAGCGAGACGGGCCGGCCCTCACCGCTCCAGTGGGCCGCTGTCCGCACAATGGCCGGAAGCAGGGGATTGAGCACGGGGAAAACGGCGGGCGTTTCGGCGATCCGCGCCCGATAGGCGTCGGCACGGGAGCGGGCCGCGAGGAGAGCGGCCAGAATGTCCCCCAGCTCGTTTCCGCTCCCGTCACCGGAATACGTCCAGGACAGCGCGCCGACCAGGTGGAAGAAGGCATCGACCGGGGCGCCCGCCTCTCCGTTGTTCCGTACCCGCAGCAGACTGTTCGAGGATTCCAGAAAACCCCGCCACCGCTCGTCGCCGAACGCGTTCCGGCCCTCCCGGTAGAGGGTGACGGCCGCCGTTCCCGCCTCCCCGAGGAGCAGGTCGACCATGCGGTCCACCACGAAGAACGGCTTCTCCGTCAGGTGCACATGGGCATGTCCGCACAGCGGGCCGCCGGTGTCGAGCAGCCACTCCAGAACCGCCCGGTGCTTCTCCCGCAGCAGGTGGTTCGCCTTGTACTCCTCGGCGGGGGACCGAATCCGGTCGCGTATCACCTGGACGGAATGTGCGGCGAATTCGACGGGCAGATGCACGCTCGCGTGCGCGAACACATCCGTGTTTCCACTGGTGAGGTTCTCGCCGTCCGATCCCGATTCGTCGCAGGCGATTTCGAGGGGCCGCCCGCCGGGAACGGCCCGTACCGGGTCCGCGCGCACATGAGCCACGGTTCTGCCCCCTGCCTGTCCGCCGAAAACATCATCGCGCACCAGTTGAAGCCTGGCGAGGCCATTACCGTCCCAGCCCGGCCGGGGGACGCCTTCTCCGGCTGATGCACAAGGCGCCGTCTACCAATCGGTAACTTTCGCGCCGGTTCCGCACCATCGATGGGCATGACCGCGACGATCGCGGCGACGGTGGGACCCCCGCCGCCGCTTCCTCCCCCCAGGGCGGGGCGGTCTCCGTGATCCTGGCGTTAGGCGTCGGGGGAACCGTCGGCGCCACGGGATCCGCCGCCGCGGCCCCTGCCGAAGCCACGGCGAGCGTGGCCGCGGCCCAGGCCGCCGAGGTCGACTACGACACCTGGCAGCGCGACGTCAAGGCCGTCATCGACCAGGCCAGGCCCTACATCCAGCAGCGCACGCAGGACACCGCGGGACAGAAACTCGCCGTCGTCCTCGACATCGACAACACCACGCTGGAGACCGACTTCCACCCCTGGTACCAGCTGCCCACCCCGGCCCTCAAGCCCTCGCTCGACCTGGCAGGCTACGCCCGCTCCCGCGGCGTCGACATCTTCTGCGTCACCGCCCGGCCGGGCATCATCGAGAGCCTCACCGACTGGAACCTCAAGACCGTCGGCTACCCCGTCTCCGGTCTCTACGCGCGCGATCTCCCTGACCTGTTCGAAGAGGTCAGCGCCTACAAGACCGGCAAGCGCGCCGAGATCGAGGCGAAGGGGTACACGATCATCGCCAACATCGGCAACAACGACACCGACCTCGTCGGCGGCCACGCGGAACGCACGTTCAAGCTGCCCGACTACGGCGGCCAGTTGTCCTGACGGCCGACACGACCGGACGGCCGGGTGATCTGCAGGCCCGCCTACACTCCCGTCATGGACGAGACAACGCTGGACGCGCTGGGCGCGGGCAAGTACGTGCTGATCACCAGCTACCGAAAAAACGGAACGCCCGTCGCGACACCCGTGTGGGTGGTGCGGGACGGAGAGACGCTCGGCGTCTGGACGGTCGAGGACTCCTGGAAGGTCAAGCGGATCCGTAACCGCGCCGACATCCTCGTGGGCCCCTGTGACCTGCGGGGCAACCCGACCGGCGAGCAGGTCCCCGGGCGGGCCGAGATCGTCGACCCGGCCACGGCCGAGCACTACCGCCGCCTCCTCGCCCGCAAGTACGGACTCGTCGGCCGCCTCACCCTCCTGGGCAGCCGAATTCGCCGCGGCAAGGAGGGCACGGTCGGGCTGCGCGTCTCGCTGACGCCCTGACGTTCCCGCAACTGGACTGTGAGCGACTGGGGTTGGGAGTATGCCACTGGTACTTCCAACGTCAACAACGGCTCGCTCCAAGGAGGTTGTCGGGTGTCGCAGGAATGGTCCGCCCCTGACACAGCAGCGTTAGCGAAGATCGACTCGACGGTGCCGCATTCGGCCCGGATCTGGAACTACTGGCTGGGGGGCAAGGACAACTACCCCGTCGACCACGAAGCGGGCGACGCCTTCATCAAGATGTTCCCCGGCATCACCGACCTGGCCCGCGACTCACGAGCGTTCCTCGGCCGCGCCGTCCGCCACCTGGCCGGCGAGGCCGGTATCCGCCAGTTCCTCGACATCGGCACCGGGCTGCCGACGGCGGACAACACGCATGACATAGCCCAGCAGGTGGCACCCACGGCCCGCGTCGTCTACGTCGACAACGACCCCTTGGTGCTCGCCCACGCCCACGCACTGCTCACCAGCACGCCCGAGGGTGTGACCGACTACATCGACGCCGACCTGCACGACCCGGACACGGTGCTGCGGGAAGCCGCCAAGACGCTGGACCTCTCCCAGCCCGTCGCCCTCACCCTGATGCAGGTCAGCGGACACATCGCCGACTACGACCAGGCACGCGCCATCGTCGGCACGCTGATGGGGGCACTGCCGTCGGGCAGCTACTTCGCGTTCAACGACAGCGTCGACACCAATGAGGGGAACGCCGAGGCGACCCGGCTCTACAACGAGACCGGCGCGGCCGCCTACTACCTGCGCAGCCCGCAGCAGCTCGCCGGCTTCTTCGAGGGCCTGGACCTGCTGGCCCCCGGCGTCGTCCCCATCACCGACTGGCGCCCCGACCCCGGAAC
>NZ_VMNX01000088.1 GCF_009377235.1 Streptomyces acidicola | reverse complement strand
GCCTCCGGGCACATACCCGCCCCAGCAGCCGCTCTACGCCCAGCCGCCGTCCTCCCCGTACGCCCCCGACCCGCGGGTGTGGGCACAGACCCCGCCGCCCGAGCCCGAGGGGCCGTCACAGCATCTGCCGTACGGCGACGACCCCCGTACGACGCAGTTCGTGGGCGTGGACGATCTCGTCACGCGGGCCGGGCAGCAGCGTCACGAGCCCGATGCCTTCGCCCATCTCTTCCGCGACCAGCAGCAGGGCGGTGCGCACGGACCCAGCGGCGCGCACGCACCCATGGGCCAGCCGTCCGTACCGGGTCCCGCCCAGCCGTCGATGCCCGCCCAGGGCTCCGAACCGGAGCAGACCGCCCCCGCGCCCGCTCCCGTGCCTCCGGCGAATAAGGGCGGCCGCGCCTCGGGGCTGCTGAAGTCCAGCGCCGTGATGGCGGCCGGCACCATGGTGTCCCGCCTCACCGGGTTCATCCGCTCCGCGATGATCGTCTCCGCGCTGGGTCTCGGCCTGCTGGGCGAGTCCTTCCAGGTGGCGTACCAGCTGCCGACGATGATCTACATCCTGACGGTCGGCGGTGGCCTCAACTCCGTCTTCGTGCCGCAGCTCGTGCGCGCCATGAAGGAGGACGACGACGGCGGGGAGGCGTACGCCAACCGGCTGCTGACCCTGGTCATGGTGGTCCTCGGCCTACTCACCGCGGCCACCATGTTCGCGGCTCCGCTGCTGGTACGTGCCCTGTCGAACCCCCTCGCCACGAATTCCGCGGCCAACGGGGTCGCCGTCACCTTCACCCAGTACTTCCTGCCCTCGATCTTCTTCATGGGCATCCACGTGGTGATGGGGCAGATCCTCAACGCCCGCGGCCGGTTCGGCGCGATGATGTGGACCCCGGTCCTGAACAACATCGTCATCATCGTGACCCTGGGAGCGTTCCTCTGGGTCTACGGCAGCGCGGCCAACTCGCACATGACTGTCAAGAACATTCCGCCGGAGGGGGAGCGGCTCCTCGGTATCGGTATCCTTCTCGGTCTCGTCGTCCAGTCCCTCGCGATGATCCCGTACCTGCGGGAGACGGGCTTCAAACTGCGCCTGCGCTTCGACTGGAAGGGCCACGGCCTGGGCAAGGCCGCGATGCTCGCCAAGTGGACGATCCTGTTCGTCCTCGCCAACCAGGCGGGCGCCCTCGTCGTCACCCAGCTCGCCACCGCAGCGGTCACGGACACGAACATCCCCGGCACCGGTTTCAGCGCCTACGCCAACGCCCAGCTCATCTGGGGTCTGCCGCAGGCGATCATCACGGTGTCCCTGATGGCCGCCCTGCTGCCGCGGATCTCGCGTTCCGCCGCCGAGGACGACCCGGGTGCCGTCCGCGACGACATCTCCCAGGGCCTGCGCACGACCGCCGTCGCGATCGTGCCCATCGCCTTCGGGTTTGTCTCTCTCGGCATCCCGATGTGCACCCTGATCTTCGGCTCCTCCGGCACCAGCTCGGCCACGAACATGGGCTACATGCTGATGGCGTTCGGCCTCGGTCTGATCCCGTACTCCGTGCAGTACGTCGTGCTGCGTGCCTTCTACGCGTACGAGGACACCCGGACGCCCTTCTACAACACAGTCATCGTGGCGGCCGTCAACGCCGGGGCGTCCGCGGTCTGCTTCCTCGTGCTGCCGGCCCGGTGGGCCGTGGTGGGCATGGCTGCCGCGTACGGACTGGCGTACGCGACCGGTGTCGGCGTGGCCTGGCGGCGGCTGCGCAAGCGGCTGGGCGGTGATCTGGACGGGGGCAGGGTGCTGCGGACGTACGCGAGGCTGTGCATCGCCTCGGTGCCGGCGGCTCTGCTCAGCGGTGCCGCCTGCTACGGCATCAGCCGCGCTCTGGGACAGGGCGTCGGCGGCTCGATGCTCGCGCTCGTCGGCGGCGGAATCGTTCTACTCGGTGTCTTCTTCGTCGCGGCGCGACGGATGCGCATCGAGGAGCTCAACTCAATGGTCGGCATGGTCCGCGGGCGCCTGGGACGCTGAGGCGGGGTAAGCGCACAACCATCGTCCGCCGTCGTGTGTCGCTCATAGCGACGGACTGTGGGCACAATTGGCTTTGGCGTCGGACAACGCGCAACGGATGGGGAGGCAGGAACGACGGTGGCGGAACGGAGCACGGCTGCCGTCGACGTGGCAGACAACAGCGGCGACAAGCCGCTGACCGCAGAGGCGGACCAGTCCACGGCCGACGGGGTGGCCCAGAACCGGGAGCGGGACACGGACAGCGCGGCGAGCGAAGAGGCACAGGGAAGCGGCGGAACCGAGGTCGGGAAGACCACGCCGCCCGAACTGCACAGCGGCCACAAGCTCGCCAGACGCTACCGGCTAGAAGAGTGCGTCACCCGTCTGGACGGTTTCAGTAGCTGGCGTGCGGTGGACGAGAAACTCCGCCGCGCCGTCGGCGTACACATCCTGCCGGCCGACCATGCCCGGGCACGCTCGGTACTGGCGGCGGCACGCTCGTCCGCTCTGCTGGGCGACCCGCGCTTCGTCCAGGTCCTGGACGCGGTCGAGGAGAACGACCTCGTGTACGTGGTGCACGAGTGGCTGCCGGACGCGACGGAGCTGACGGCACTGCTCGCCTCAGGCCCGCTGGAGCCGCACGACGCCTACCAGATGGTCTCCCAGGTCTCCCACGCCATGGCCGCCGCGCATCGCGAGGGCCTTTCCCATCTGCGGCTCACCCCCAGCGCCGTGCTCCGCTCCGGCTCGGGTCAGTGGCGCATCCGCGGGCTCGCGGTGAACGCCGCGCTGCGCGGGATCAGCTCCGAGACCCCGCAGCGCACCGACACGGAGGCGATCGGCGCCCTGCTCTACGCCGCGCTCACCCAGCGCTGGCCGTACGAGGAGGACGCATACGGCCTCTCCGGCCTGCCGAAGGACGTCGGGCTCATCGCTCCCGACCAGGTGCGGGCCGGCGTCCACCGCGGCCTGTCGGAGCTCGCCATGCGCGCGCTCGTCAACGACGGCGCGACCGCCTCCCGCCACGAGTCCGCCTGCACCACGCCGGAGGACCTGGTGAAGGCGATCGGCGAGATGCCCCGCATCCGCCCCCCGGAGCCCGCGTTCACCGCGCCGCCCGAGTACCAGCGCACCAACTACCACCAGGGGACGTACGGCCGCCAGACGCCCCACCCGGGCGTCACACAGCCGATCCAGCCGCCGCCCCCGCTGCAGAGCCGTACCGGCAAGGCGCTCAAGTGGGCCGTGTCCGCACTCCTCATCGCTGCCCTGGGCCTCGGCAGCTGGCAGCTCGCCGACGCCCTCATGGAGCAGGGCGGCAAGTCGTCGGACGACACGAACACGAACCAGACGACGGATGGGAACGACAAGGACGGCAGCAGGACCAGGCCGACCAAGCCCATAGCGATCAAGGGCGCCGAAGAGTACGTGGCGGAAGGCTCCGCCCAGGCACCCGAGGACGTGGGCAACACGTACGACGGCAAGAGCTCCACGTACTGGCGCACCAAGAGCTACAACGAAGGCCCTACTCTCGCGCCGTACAAGGCCGGCGTCGGCATCGTCTACGACCTCGGCTCGGCCAAGGACGTCTCAGCCGCGTCGATAGGGCTCCGTTACAGCGGGAACCACACGACGATTCATCTGTACGCCGCGGATTCGCTGACCCCCTCGACGTCCGTGGACGGAATGAAGAAAATCGGCACCGTGACGACGAGCGGCGCCACCGCGAGCGTGAAGGCATCAAAATCGGTGAAGACACAGTACGTACTCCTGTGGATCACTGATGTGCCCTACGCTCCGGGCGACGACTACAGCGGTTCCGGCTTCAAGCAGGCCATCACCGATGTGACGTTCAAGGGCTGACAGCGCACTGAGGGGAGGGGCCGGATGGCAGACGGCGTCGGTCACGACGGGGTGAGCGATCAGGAGCTCCTCGCCCGCCATGTCGAGGGCGATCCGGAGGCCTTCGGTGAGCTCGTGCGACGGCACCGGGACCGGCTGTGGGCGGTGGCGCTGCGCACGCTGGGGGACCGCGAGGAGGCAGCCGACGCGGTCCAGGACGCGCTCGTATCCGCCTACCGGGCCGCTCACACCTTCCGTGGCCAGTCGGCCGTCACGACCTGGCTGCACCGCATCACGGTGAACGCCTGTCTCGACCGGGCCCGCAAGGCGGCCTCACGGAAGACCTCGCCCGTCGATGACACCGAGCGCCTGGAGCAGCTCTTGGAGCCGCACGAGTCGGCGTCCGCTCCGGCAGAGCGCAACGACCTGCACCGCCAGCTCCTGGAGGCACTGGGAACCCTGCCCGCCGACCAGCGCGCCGCCCTGGTCCTGGTGGACATGCAGGGCTACCCGGTGGCGGAGGCGGCCAGGATCCTCGACGTGCCGACCGGCACCGTGAAGAGCCGTTGCGCCCGTGGCAGAGCCAGACTGCTCCCCTTGCTCACCCATCTCCGTGCGGACGGTGGCGCAGGCACGGAGAGCAAGAAGTCGGCGGGGAGAAGGAACCGGACGCAGGGGACATCCGTCCCACCCGCAGCAGGACCACATGATGCAGGGCCAAGCGATTCAGCTGCTGTGAAGGGCGGAGGTGGGCGAGCGTGACATCCACGACCGACGCGGCCGAGCACCCGGAGATCACGGAGCTCTCCGACCTCACCGAAGGTCTGCTCCCGCCTTCTCGTAGTGCGGACGTGCGACGGCACCTGGACGAGTGCCCGCTGTGCGCCGACGTGTACGCCTCGCTGGAGGAGATCCGCGGCATGCTCGGCACGCTGCCGGGGCCACCACGCATGCCTGCCGAAATCGCCGGCCGCATCGACGCAGCCCTGGCGGCCGAAGCGCTGCTGAACTCCACGGCACCCGACCCCCACGCCACAACAGCTCAGGGACCTGCCGAGGCGTCGCGTCCGGAGCTCGACGAGAACAGCGGCGCGCATGTTTCACGTGAAACATCGCCCCCGGCGGACCGACCCGCGGGTCACTCCCGCGGCGCCACGGGCCCTGGTCGACCGGGCCGCAAGCGCATCGCCCGCCGGAGGGTCGTCGTAGTGAGCGCCGTCTTCACGGTTGCCGCCCTGAGTCTCGGCGCGCTGCTCGCCCAGTCCATGGGGGGATCCGGCTCCGGAGACAACCCCGGGACAGAGCACAGCCAGGACGCCTCCGTGAGCACGTTCGCCGGCGACACGGTCAAGAACCAGGTGGAGACTCTCCTCGCCGAGAATCACGCCGCGGGCAAGGCTTCCGGTGGCCGGGACGACTTCGACACCAGCACCAAGCCTCCGGGCGCCAAGACCGATGGGCCGCCCAAGACCCTCGTCACGGTCAACGTGCCCGACTGCATCGCAGAAGGCATCGGCCGCGGCGAGAGCCCGCTGGCGGCCAAGGAAGGCGAGTACAAGAAGGCAACCGCGTATCTCGTGGTTCTGCCCGATGCCTCCAACACCGCCCGCGTCACGGCGTACGTCGTCGACGCCGCCTGTGTGGGCAAGACTCCCGCATCCCCCGGCGACGTTCTGCTGAAGCACTCCTATCCGCGCCCCTCCGCAGCACCTTCCACCGGTCGCTGAGCTGCCGCGTCCCGACACCGGCCACCCTTGGCATCCCTGCGCGATGCCGGGACTCCGTGTGCCCGGACACACCGGGAATGCACGCCCCGTAGGATCCGTTGGGTGGGGTGAGAGTTGTGAGAGAAGCTCCCACCGGCAGCAGTAGGTAGCAGTCTCCAGAGACGAGGAATCAAGCCGTGAGCGACGTCCGAAACGTGATCATCATCGGCTCCGGGCCCGCCGGCTACACGGCGGCGCTCTACACCGCGCGCGCGTCGCTGAAGCCGCTGGTGTTCGAGGGCGCCGTCACCGCGGGTGGCGCGCTCATGAACACCACCGACGTGGAGAACTTCCCTGGCTTCCAGGACGGCATCATGGGCCCCGAGCTCATGGACAACATGCGCGCCCAGGCCGAGCGCTTCGGTGCTGAGCTGCTTCCCGACGACGTCGTTGCCGTCGACCTCAGCGGTGAGATCAAGACCGTCACGGACACCGCGGGCACCGTGCACCGTGCCAAGGCGGTCATCGTCGCCACCGGCTCCCAGCACCGCAAGCTCGGGCTGCCCAACGAGGACGCTCTCTCCGGTCGAGGCGTCTCCTGGTGCGCCACCTGCGACGGGTTCTTCTTCAAGGACCAGGACATCGCGGTGATCGGTGGCGGTGACACCGCCATGGAGGAGGCCACCTTCCTCTCCCGGTTCGCCAAGTCCGTGACGGTCGTCCACCGCCGGGGCACCCTGCGGGCCTCCAAGGCCATGCAGGAGCGCGCCTTCGCCGACCCGAAGATCAAGTTCGTCTGGGACAGCGAGGTGGCCGAGATCAAGGGCGACCAGAAGCTGGCCCATCTGACGCTGCGCAACGTGAAGACGGGCGCGACGTCGGAGCTGCCGGTGACGGGCCTGTTCATCGCGATCGGCCACGACCCGCGTACGGAACTCTTCAAGGGCCAGCTCGACCTGGACGAGGAGGGCTACCTGAAGGTCGACGCCCCCTCCACCCGGACGAACCTGACCGGTGTCTTCGGCGCCGGTGATGTCGTCGACCACACGTACCGCCAGGCGATCACCGCAGCCGGCACCGGCTGCTCCGCCGCCCTCGACGCCGAGCGTTTCCTCTCCGCTCTCGCGGACAGCGGGCAGGCCGCCGAGCCCGAGAAGACCGCCGTCTGACCCCCATCCGCCCCGCCGCACCAACCACTTAAGGAGCACCGCCGTGGCCGGCAGCCTGAAGAACGTGACCGACGATTCCTTTGAGCAGGACGTCCTCAAGAACGACAAGCCCGTCCTGGTGGACTTCTGGGCCGCCTGGTGCGGTCCGTGCCGCCAGATCGCGCCGTCCCTTGAGGCGATCGCCGCCGAGTACGGCGACAAGATCGAGATCGTCAAGCTCAACATCGACGAGAACCCGGGTACGGCCGCCAAGTACGGCGTCATGTCCATCCCGACCCTGAACGTGTACCAGGGTGGCGAGGTCGCCAAGACCATCGTCGGTGCCAAGCCGAAGGCCGCGATCGTGCGCGACCTTGAGGACTTCATCGCTGACTGAGCCGAGTCGTCGGCACCGCCGTTTCACGACAGCGGCGATGTTTCACGTGAAACACGAATGGGCCAGCCCTCAAGGGCTGGCCCATTCGTATGAGGAGAGCACGCAGAGTCCATAGAGAGCCCACCCATCAGAGCGGTCGCAGCGCGGGCTCCTTCTGTACGGCGCCGAGCAAACGGTCCAGCGCCAGCTCGACGTCCTCCTTCCAGGAAAGCGTCGTCCGCAGCTCCAGCCGAAGCCGGGGATACGTCGGATGAGGACGGACCGTCTTGAAGCCCACCGCCGTCAAATGGTCAGCAGGCAGCACACACGCCGGTGCCTGCCAACGCGCATCCCCGAAGGCCTCAATGGCCTTGAAGCCCCTGCGCAGCAGATCCTTGGCGACTGTCTGGACCATCACACGGCCCAAACCCTGCCCCTGATAGCCCGGCATGATGAAGGCCGTCATCAGCTGGACAGCGTCGGGTGACACCGGACTCGTAGGGAACGCCGTCGAGCGGGGGACATAGGCGGGCGGCGCGTACAGCACGAAGCCCACTGGCACCTCGTCCACATAGACGACCCGGCCGCAGGATCCCCAGTCCAGCAGGACCGCGGAAATCCAGGCCTCCTTCTCCAGTGCGGAGGTACCCGCCTCTACTGCGGCCTCACCGCTGACTGGGTCCAACTCCCAGAAGACACACGAGCGACAGCGCTTGGGAAGGTCCTGAAGGTTGTCCAGGGTGAGCGGTACGAGCCGACGCCCCATGAAGGCTGTTCCTCGCTTCCTTCGCCCGCTGCGTCGCGGGCTGCTCTCAGGGCGCTCCGCTCCCTCAGCAGGCTGCCGACGAAACCGCCAGCCGCCCCCAGGCCAAAGCCTGCGGTCACCCACTCGGAACGGCTCATGGTTCGCATGACGCCCGCCTCCCCGATCAAGGTGCCGCCAGGTGGATGCGCCATACCCAAACGCATCGTATCCACGATGTGATTCCATCGATACCGCCTGAAAGCAAAGAGCGGGCCGTGTTCCGGTACACACCGGACACGGCCCGCTCTGCTGGTCGACCGGTCGAAAGTCGTCCTACAGTCTGAAGCCTCAGGACTCGGTCTCGTCCGACTCGTGATCCAGGAGACTCTTCTGAAGAACGGGGCCCTCGCCTGGAGCCAGGCTGCCAAGGATGCGCTCAAGATCCTCCATCGAAGCGAACTCGACTGTGATCTTGCCCTTCTTCTGGCCGAGATCGACCTTCACTCGCGTCTCGAAGCGATCCGAGAGCCTGGTCGCAAGATCGCTCAGCGCCGGGGAGACCCGGGTGCCGGCCCGCGGCCCCTTGGAGGGCGGGGCGCTCTTCGGGTGCGAACCCATGAGGTGGACGATCTCCTCGACCGCCCGCACGGAGAGTCCCTCGGCGACGATCCGATGAGCCAGCCGGTCCTGCTCTTCCGAGTCCTCCACAGAGAGCAGTGCCCGTGCGTGCCCCGCGGAGAGAACACCGGCAGCTACACGACGCTGCACCGCAGGCGAGAGCTTCAGCAGACGCAGAGTGTTGGAAACCTGTGGACGGGACCGACCAATGCGATCCGCCAGCTGGTCATGCGTGCACTTGAAGTCCCTCAGGAGCTGGTCATAGGCGGCCGCCTCTTCCAGCGGGTTCAGCTGGGCCCGGTGCAGGTTCTCCAGGAGTGCGTCCAGGAGCAGCTTCTCGTCGTCCGTGGCGCGCACGATCGCGGGGATCGCCTCCAGGCCGGCCTCACGGCAGGCCCGCCAACGCCGCTCACCCATGATGAGCTCGTATCGCGCGGGGCCCAGTTGCCGTACGACGACAGGCTGGAGGAGACCGACCTCCTTGATGGAGGTGACCAGTTCCTGCAGAAGGTCCGCGTCGAACACCTCGCGCGGCTGGCGCGGGTTCGGCGTGATGGAGTCCAGGGGCAGCTCGGCGAAGTGAGCGCCGAGAGACGCTGCCGGTGTCTCCACGGCACCGTTCGGCGACGGGTCCTCTGTTTCACGTGAAACATGCGGAAGCGTTGTCACCTTCGCGGCAGCCACTCCCCGCTCGGCGGTGAGGGTGGGCACAGCCGCAGGGGACGTGGACCCTACGCCCCCCGCCGGTGGCGTCACCTTCTCCCCGGTCGGGGCCGCAGGAATCAGTGCGCCGAGACCACGGCCCAACCCCCTCCGTCGCTCACTCACTGGATCCCCTCCACCATGCTCGGGTTACTCTGTGCGCCGATATGGGCGGGCGTCGGGTCGTACCCAACACCGACTCCCTTCAGCGCGATTTCTCGTGCCGCCTCAAGATAGGAGAGGGCACCGCTCGAACCTGGATCGTACGTCAGTACCGTCTGCCCATAGCTCGGCGCCTCGGAGATACGGACGGAACGCGGAATGCTCGTCCTCAGCACCTCGTCACCGAAGTGGCTGCGCACCTCGTCGGCGACCTGAGAGGCGAGGCGCGTCCGGCCGTCATACATCGTGAGCAGGATGGTCGACACATGCAGGGCGCGGTTGAGGTGCCCCCGCACCAGGTCGACATTGCGGAGCAGCTGCCCGAGGCCCTCCAGTGCGTAGTACTCACACTGAATCGGGATCAGGACCTCCTGGCCGGCCACCAACGCGTTGACCGTCAGGAGACCAAGCGAGGGCGGGCAGTCGATGAGGACGTAGTCCAGGGGCTGCTCATAGGCCTGGATCGCTCGCTGCAGTCGGCTCTCCCGCGCCACCAGAGAGACCAGCTCGATCTCCGCACCGGCGAGATCAATCGTGGCGGGGGCGCAGAAGAGTCCCTCGACATCGGGCACGGGCTGGACGATTTCGGCCAGCGGCTTGCTGTCGATCAACACGTCGTAGATCGAAGGAACTTCGGCGTGGTGATCGATACCCAACGCGGTGGACGCATTGCCCTGCGGGTCAAGGTCGATCACCAGGACACGTCCACCATGCAGGGCCAGTGAAGCGGCAAGGTTGACCGTCGTCGTGGTCTTACCGACCCCGCCCTTCTGGTTGGCGACCACGATGACACGCGTCTGGTCGGGCCGAGGCAGGCCCTCGCCAGCGCGCCCCAGAGCCTCCACCGCCAGTTGGGCAGCACGACCGATGGGAGTGTCGTCCATCGGGGGTGGTGTTTCACGTGAAACATCCTCCCCCATCGACTCGGTACGGGGGCCGGGGACCGGATCGGTCATCGGTCCCGCGATGTTGGCGTCGGACCGCAAGGATTCACTCTCCTCGACTTCAGGCTCGCAATGAACAGAGCCTCCCATGTCTTTGGGGTCGTGAACCAGTGAGGCCTGGTGTTCTGTGGAGAAATCCACCTCTGTGGACAACTCCGATACCTCTCCGAGTGACCCGAGAGGCTTACGGACGCGGGGGTCGGCCGCGGCGCGGCCGCGACTGATGATGCCGTGCAGCAGTGAGCGACGTTTCACGTGAAACACGATGCACAGCCGCGGCAACCGAAGTGCCGCGACACTCCGGCATGCGTAGGTTTGGCAGCTTGTGTGGAGTACGTCTCGTCGTCAGGACGGATCAACCACAGGGCCACCTCCCCCAGAGGGACTCAACGGCGCCGTCGGGTCCGCCCTGTCCTGGCCGCCTTGGCACGCTTGGCTGCGAACCGCACACCGCCGGGGCTCTCCCCGACCTCGACGCGCACCACGGTGGACAGTGGATCCACAACCCCCTCACCGACATGGAGGATCGAGGTCTCCACGGCACCCAGCTTGCTCAGGGCAGTGGCCGCGCTCTTCAGCTCCTCCACAGCGGTGTCCCCCTTGAGCGCGAGCATCTCCCCGTACGGGCGCAGCAGGGGAATGCCCCAGGTCGCCAGCCTGTCCAAGGGAGCCACGGCGCGTGCCGTGACGACGTGGACCGCCGGCATCGTCCCCATGACCTCCTCTGCTCGGCCACGTACGACCGTGACGTGGTCGAGGCCGAGGAGCTCGACGACCTCGGTGAGGAAATTGGTGCGCCGCAGCAGAGGTTCGAGCAGCGTGATCTTCAGGTCGTCCCGGACCAGGGCCAGCGGGATGCCTGGCAGCCCCGCCCCCGAGCCGACATCGCACACGGTCACGCCCTCGGGCACGACCTCGGAGAGCACCGCACAGTTCAGCAGGTGCCGCTCCCACAACCGGGGCACCTCACGCGGGCCGATCAGCCCGCGCTGCACACCTGCCTCGGCGAGCAGTTCCGCGTACCGGACCGCGTCCGCGAAGCGTTCGCCGAAAACCGCCCGGGCCTGCTCGGGAGCCGGGGGGAGCTCCGCTGCCTCCGTCACGAGGGACCGTCCTTCCGTACCGCACAGGCGCACTGGGCGCAGATCACCAGGACCATCAGGAACTACCGGCCGCCACGCGCCGCGGCGACCGACAGGAACTATCAAGCTGACAAAGTTCGGCCCCGTCTGTACAACAGACGGGGCCGGAGGAACGTGCCGAATCAGGCGGGAAGCACGACGACGAAGCGCTGCGGCTCCTCGCCCTCGGACTCGCTGCGCAGGCCCGCCGCCTTGACCGCGTCGTGTACGACCTTGCGCTCGAAGGGTGTCATCGGCTTCAGCTTCACCGGCTCGCCGGAGCTCTTGGCCTCGGCCGCGGCCTTGGCACCCAGCTCGGAGAGCTCGGCACGCTTCTTGGCGCGGTAGCCGGCGACATCCAGCATCAGACGGCTGCGGTCCCCGGTCTCCCGGTGCACGGCCAGGCGCGTGAGCTCCTGAAGCGCCTCCAGTACCTCACCGTCCCGGCCGACGAGCTTCTGCAGGTCGCGGCTGCCCGTGTCGCTGACGATCGAGACAGCGGCCCGGTCGGCCTCCACGTCCATGTCGATGTCGCCGTCGAGGTCGGCGATGTCCAGCAGACCCTCAAGGTAGTCCGCCGCGATCTCGCCCTCCTGCTCCAGGCGGGTCAGGGTGTCGCCACCCTCGGTGGCGGCGGAGGTGGTGCCTTCCGTCACGGGATGGACTCCTTCTTACTTCTTGGACGGGGACTTGGGACGCTGCTGGCCCTTGCGCTGGCCGGACTGGGCCTTGCTGCGGGTGCCGGAGCCGGGCTTCGAGGCCGTCTTCTTGACGTTGGCAGCGCCCGCCGGCTTGGCGTCCGGGGCGTCGGACGGCTCGTCGGACGGCTCGTCGGACGGCTCGTCGGACTTGCTCAGCGACGTGGCGGTGGTCTTCGGCTCGGTGCCGCCCACCGGCTTGGCCCCACCGGACTGGCGCTGCGACTTGCTCTGCCGCTTGGGCTGCTGACGCTTCGGTGCGCCGGTGGCCGGCGTACCGTCCTCGGCCGTGGCGACGGACGGGGCCTCGCTCTTGGCCACGGTGCCGTCGACCTGGGCCGCGAGGCCCGCCTTGGTCAGAGCGTTGATGAACTTGCGCTCGAACTCGTTGCGGTCACGGCCCTTGGCGACGATCGCCTTCACGATGGCGCGCTCACCGCGGCTGCGGGTCTTGCCGTGATGCGTGACGTGCTTCTGCAGGCGCTCCAGGTAGGAGGCCTGGGCCTTGGAACCCGGGGTCGGGTTGTTGTGGATCACGTACATCTGCTGGCCCATCGTCCACACGTTGGTGGTCAGCCAGTAGACGAGGACACCGACCGGGAAGTTGATACCGAACACGGCGAACATGATCGGGAAGATGTACATCAGCATCTTCTGCTGCTGCATGAACGGCGTCTTCACCGTGGTGTCGACGTTCTTCGTCATCAGCTGACGCTGTGTGTAGAACTGCGACGCCGACATCAGGACGATCATGATGGCGGTGACGATGCGGACGTTGGTCAGCGAGGCGTCGAGTGCCGCGACCTTGTCCGCGCTGTCGGTGAACTTCGCGGCCAGCGGGGCACCGAAGATATGCGCCTTCTGCGCGCTCTGCAGCAGGCTCTGGTTGATCACGCCGATGGTGTTGTTCGACGCGATGCTGTTGAGCACGTGGTACAGGGCGAAGAAGAACGGCGACTGCGCCAGGATGGGAAGGCACGAGGAGAGGGGGTTGGTGCCCGTCTCCTTGTACAGCTTCATCATCTCTTCGGACTGACGCTGCTTGTCGTTCTTGTAGCGCTCCTGGATCTTCTTCATCTCGGGCTGGAGCGTCTGCATGGCCCGGGTCGCCTTGATCTGCTTCACGAAGAGCGGGATCAGGCAGATTCGGATCAGGATCACCAAGGACACGATGGACAGGCCCCAGGCCCACCCGGTGTCAGGACCGAAGATGGCTCCGTACACGGAGTGGAACTGGACGATGACCCAGGAGACGGGTGTCGTGATGAAGCTGAAGAGACTGGCAATCGTGTCCACTAATCATGCTCCTTGGGCATGGGACGGGCTCTCGGCGGCCGGGCTAGAGGAGAGGTCGGATACCCCGTGCCCCTCAGTGGCCGGTTCGGCGGCGGAGGTCCCGCCCTTGCGTGCACGCCAGGCGTTGCGCAGCATCTCGTGCCATCGCGGGCGCCTGCGCGGCGGGACATGGTCCACACCGCCCAGTGACCACGGATTACACCGGAGGATGCGCCAGGCGGTGAGTGCCGTGCCCTTGATCGCACCATGCCGGTCGATGGCCTGGTAGCCGTAGTGGGAGCACGACGGGTAGTACTTGCAGACCGGCCCGAGCAACGGGCTGATCGTCCACTGGTAGAGCTTGATCAGCGCCAGCAGCGGATACTTCATCGCGCGCCCCCTCCCAGCAGCCGCTGAAGGGCGGCATCCAGGTCTCGGGCCAGCTGTACATGGTCGGCGTCGCCCGCACCGGGCAGCGCTCGTACGACTACCAGGCTACCGGGGGGCAGCAGGGCCACTCGCTCACGCATCAGATGACGAAGTCTGCGCTTGACCTTGTTACGTGTGACCGCGCCTCCGACGGCCTTGCTCACGACGAAACCCGCACGCGTCGGGGGAGCGCTCTCCCCAGGCGCGTGCGGGTCCGTGGCACCGCTTCGAAGGTGGACGACGAGGAGCGGGCGTCCGGCCCGGCGACCTCGTCGTACCGCGGTCGCGAAGTCCTCGCGCCGCCTCAGCCGGTTCTCGGTGGGCAGCACGACGTCATGACCTGACCGGGATCAGGCGGACAGACGGGCGCGACCCTTGCTGCGGCGGGACGCGAGAATCGCGCGGCCGGCACGGGTCCGCATACGCAGCCGGAAGCCGTGGGTCTTCGCGCGACGACGGTTGTTCGGCTGGAAGGTGCGCTTGCTCACTCGGGGGCTCCAGAAAGAAATCGGTGGTTGCGGGTGCCGTCCTGGCTGTCACCGTGCGCCCACGAGTAGCTCGCTCAACGCCCGAGTGCACCGCTTACCGATCACCCAAAGCGATCTGTGCCCATCGGAGGCAGGCGGCAGCAGCCATCGACAACTCGACCTGGTTACGGTACGCGGGGCTGCGCCATCCGGTCAAACCAAGGGTCACGGAGAGACACTGTCCACAGCCTGGGGACAACAACTTGAACCGCACCGGTCGCCCTGACTACCGTGACTGGACTCCGATTCGTCTCCTTCTCCCTGACCCAACGGCTTTGCGCCGACCCGACCGCCGGGACCCCGAAGGTCCCACCCGATTCAAACCCCAACCCGTCCCAGAACCACACGTTCGTGGGACCTGTGAGAGAGCGTGCCCTGTGGCTGACCTGCCTGCCGATCTTGCCGCAGTGTGGCCACGAGTACTGGAGCACCTTCTCGGTGAGGGCCGAGGGCAGGGCGTCGAAGTCAGGGACGAGCACTGGATCAGGCGCTGCCAGCCCCTGGCGCTGGTCGCGGACACCGCGCTGCTCGCGGTCCCGAACGAGTTCGCCAAGGGCGTACTGGAAGGCCGGCTCGCGCCGATCGTCAGCGAGACCCTGAGCCGGGAGTGCGGCCGGCCGATCCGTATCGCGATCACCGTCGACAGCTCGGTCGGCGAACCGCCCGCCCCGGCACCCCCGGCTCCATCCCGTTACGAGGAGCCCGAGCTCCCCTCCGTACCGGCGCAGAACCGCGACGGCTACGACACCCAGATCCCGGACACGTACGACAGCCGGGCCCGGGACCCCTACGAGAACTACGGCCGCCACCGCGCCGACGACCGCGCGCCCGGCCGCCCCGAGCACCTGTCCGACGGCCCCGGTGCCCAGCTGCCGCCCCCGCGCACGGACCAGCTCCCGACCGCCCGCCCCGCCTACCCCGGGGACTACCAGCGCCCCGAGCCCGGCGCCTGGCCGCGCCCGTCCCAGGACGACTACGGCTGGCAGCAGCAGCGACTCGGCTTCCCGGAGCGCGACCCGTACGCATCGCCTTCGCAGGACTACCGCGCGCAGTCGATGGAACGGCCGCCGTACGAACAGCAGCGACCGGAGTACGACGCCCGCGCCGACTACGAGCAGGCCCGCGCGGACTTCGATCCGGGTCGGGGCGACTACAGCCAGCGCCCCGACCGCCGTGAGCTGCCCGATCCTCCGGCGGGCTCGGGCCATGTGCATCGCGGCGGACCGGTCGGCTCGGCGCTGCCCGCGTCCAGTGGCGCCCCGGGCCCCCTGGCAGCCCAGCCCGCCCCCGCGGCGGGTCCGGGCGAGCCCACGGCACGGCTGAACCCGAAGTACCTCTTCGACACGTTCGTCATCGGTGCCTCGAACCGTTTCGCGCACGCCGCCGCGGTCGCGGTCGCCGAGGCGCCGGCCAAGGCGTACAACCCCCTCTTCATCTACGGGGAGTCGGGGCTGGGCAAGACGCACCTGCTGCACGCGATCGGGCACTACGCGCGCAGCCTCTATCCGGGCACGCGCGTGCGGTACGTGAGCTCGGAGGAGTTCACCAACGAGTTCATCAACTCCATCCGCGACGGCAAGGGCGACAGCTTCCGCAAGCGGTACCGAGAGATGGACATCCTGCTCGTCGACGACATCCAGTTCCTGGCGGACAAGGAGTCGACGCAGGAGGAGTTCTTCCACACCTTCAACACGCTCCACAACGCCAACAAGCAGATCGTGCTCTCCTCCGACCGGCCGCCCAAGCAGCTGGTGACCCTGGAGGACCGGCTGCGGAACCGCTTCGAATGGGGCCTGATCACCGACGTCCAGCCGCCCGAACTGGAGACGCGTATCGCGATCCTCCGTAAGAAGGCGGTTCAGGAGCAGCTCAACGCCCCACCGGAGGTGCTGGAGTTCATCGCCTCCCGCATCTCGCGCAACATCCGCGAGCTGGAGGGCGCGCTGATCCGGGTGACGGCGTTCGCGTCGCTCAACCGGCAGCCGGTCGACCTCGGCCTGACCGAGATCGTCCTCAAGGACCTGATCCCGGGCGGCGAGAACGCGGCCCCCGAGATCACCGCGACCGCCATCATGGCCGCGACCGCCGACTACTTCGGTCTGACCGTCGAGGACCTGTGCGGCACCTCGCGCGGCCGCGCCCTGGTGACCGCCCGACAGATCGCCATGTACCTGTGCCGTGAGCTCACCGACCTGTCACTGCCCAAGATCGGCGCGCAGTTCGGCAACCGCGACCACACGACGGTCATGCACGCCGACCGCAAGATCCGCGCGCTGATGGCCGAGCGCCGCTCCATCTACAACCAGGTCACCGAGCTCACGAACCGCATCAAGAACGGCTGACGGCCACCGCCGTACGCCTCTGAGGGCGCCCCGGGACAAGAGGTTCCGAGGGCGCCTTCGTCATGCGGTGAAGCCGCACGGAACGGCGCTCTGAGGGCTTCGCCACCCGTTCTCGAGCGCGTCCACCGCCGTTCCCGGACGATCCACCACGGTTCCCGGACGCACGCGAAGGGGTGCCGGTGATCGTTCCTCGTCCCGCGCCCGACACGCGATGTTCGAATACCTGTGGCGTTACGGCCGCTCTCCACAGATTCGGGGACTTTCTCGCGTCCACACCCTGGGGACTGGGAAGTTATACAGATCATGTCCACAGGCGGCCCCGGTGAAGAGCCATCAGACAAGGTCAGCTGCTTGTGGATTCGTGGACGAACGATCTCCACAGACTGTGGACGACCAGAAGATCCACAGGCTGTGCACGGAGTTGTCCACCGGCAACCCACAGGCTGTGGCTGGTTGTCCCCAGCGAGCCCCTGCTTCTCCACAGCCCTGTCCACTGTTCGGCAACGCAACGCGCCCTCTCACCGCGTCGAGTGAAAGGCGTCACACCAAGGTGCCGGGTTGGGCTGTGGGAAAGGTGGGTAAAGCTGGGGATGCCGCTGGGGAGAAGTGCCCCGAGGCTGTGCACGGGGTGTGCAGAACTTTCTGTTCTCCACAGAGACACCTGGTTGTCCACTGCCCGCACCCACAGGCCCGGTGGACAAAATCTCGGCGCTGAGCTGCGAAAACGCGGTTATCCACGGTTTCCACAGGCCCTACTACTACTCCCAACCAGAGAGAGCAGGGAATTCGCTTCGAAGGGGGTCCTGTGCACAACTCGCTGTCCGGCTCCCGGCTGCCCCTCATCACGACTTGACCCCGAGAGGCACCTACTGTCAGTGGGGTGCGTCAGACTGTTCCCCGGTGTCCTTCCCTTCACAGGGGCCGGGGACACCGAGTCAGACGACGAAGCCAGGCAGGGCGAGAAGCGCCGGCAACAGCAGGAGGCGGCAACAGTGAAGATCCGGGTGGAACGCGACGTACTCGCGGAGGCAGTGGCCTGGGCGGCGCGCAGCCTCCCGGCCCGTCCGCCGGCGCCTGTCCTCGCCGGCCTCCTTCTGAAGGCCGAGGACGGTCAGCTGAGCCTGTCCAGCTTCGACTACGAGGTCTCCGCGCGCGTGTCGGTGGAGACCGAGGTCGAGGAGGAGGGCACCGTCCTCGTCTCCGGCCGCCTCCTCGCGGACATCTGCCGCGCCCTCCCCAACCGCCCGGTGGAGATTTCCACAGACGGTGTACGGGCGACCGTGGTCTGCGGTTCCTCGCGGTTCACCCTCCACACACTGCCTGTGGAGGAGTACCCGGCGCTGCCGCAGATGCCGACCGCCACGGGCACGGTCCCCGGCGAGGTCTTCGCGTCCGCCGCCGCCCAGGTCGCCATCGCCGCCGGCCGCGACGACACGCTGCCCGTGCTCACCGGTGTGCGCATCGAGATCGAGGGCGACACGGTGACGCTGGCGTCCACCGACCGCTACCGCTTCGCGGTCCGCGAGTTCCTGTGGAAGCCGGAGAACCCGGAGGCGTCCGCGGTCGCGCTGGTCCCCGCCAAGACGCTCCTGGACACCGCCAAGGCGCTCACCAGCGGCGACAGTGTGACGCTGGCGCTCTCCGGCTCGGGCGCGGGCGAGGGCCTGATCGGCTTCGAGGGCGCGGGCCGCCGTACGACCACCCGCCTGCTGGAGGGCGACCTCCCGAAGTACCGCACGCTGTTCCCGACGGAGTTCAACAGCGTGGCCGTCATCGAGACCGCCCCCTTCGTCGAGGCCGTCAAGCGTGTGGCCCTCGTCGCCGAGCGGAACACCCCGGTACGGCTCAGCTTCGAGCAGGGCGTGCTGATCCTGGAGGCCGGCTCCAGCGACGACGCACAGGCTGTGGAAAGGGTCGACGCCCAGCTGGAGGGCGACGACATCTCGATCGCCTTCAACCCGACGTTCCTGCTGGACGGCCTGAGCGCGATCGACTCCCCGGTGGCCCAGCTCTCCTTCACGACGTCCACGAAGCCGGCGCTGCTCAGCGGCAAGCCCGCGCTGGACGCCGAGGCGGACGAGGCCTACAAGTACCTGATCATGCCGGTGCGGCTCAGCGGCTGACGGTTGCCCACAGCGCGGGACGGGCCCGGTGGATCGCCGGGCCCCGAGCACGGCCGTAGGGGCACGATCCGGTGAAGCCGCAGGTCGGGCCGTACGTTTGAGCGCGTATGCCCACGGATGTGCGTGAGCGTCCGGGTTTAGGCTCGGACACGGGTACGAAGGTGCCCTCATGCCACGTCGCAACCTAAGGAACAACTGATGGAGCTCGGTCTCGTCGGCCTCGGCAAGATGGGCGGCAACATGCGCGAGCGGATACGCCGCGCTGGCCACACCGTGATCGGATACGACCGCAACCCGGACCTCGCCGATGTCCAGGGCCTCGAAGAGCTTGTGGGCAAACTGCAGGGCCCCCGCGTGGTGTGGGTGATGGTCCCGGCCGGCGCCCCGACCCAGGCGACCATCGACGAACTCGCCGAGCTCCTGGAGCCCGGTGACGTCGTCGTGGACGGCGGCAACTCGCGCTGGACGGACGACGAGAAGCACGCGGAGCAGCTGGCCGCCAAGGGCATCGGCTTCGTCGACTGCGGAGTCTCCGGCGGTGTCTGGGGCCTGCAGAACGGCTACGCGCTGATGTACGGCGGCGACGCCGAGCACGTCGCCAAGGTGCAGCCGGTTTTCGACGCGCTCAAGCCGGAGGGCGCCTTGGGCGCGGTGCACGCGGGCAAGGTGGGCGCCGGGCACTTCGCGAAGATGGTCCACAACGGCATCGAGTACGCGATGATGCAGGCGTACGCCGAGGGCTGGGAACTGCTGGAGAAGGTCGACTCCGTGACGGACGTCCGCGAGGTCTTCCGTTCCTGGCAGGAGGGCACGGTTATCCGTTCCTGGCTGCTGGACCTGGCGGTCAACGCCCTCGACGACGACGAGCACCTGGAGAAGCTGCGCGGCTACGCACAGGATTCCGGCGAGGGCCGATGGACCGTGGAGGCGGCCATCGACCACGCCGTCCCGCTGCCGGCGATCACCGCGTCGCTGTTCGCGCGGTTCGCCTCCCGGCAGGATGACTCTCCACAGATGAAGATGATCGCGGCGCTGCGGAACCAGTTCGGCGGCCACGCGGTCGAGAAGAAGTAGTCCACAGCAAGATGCAGTCCACAGCCTGAGGGTGACACCTCCGTGACACCCTCAGGAGTGGCCCGGTTGTCCACAAGCCGTGGACAACCGGGGGAAAATCGCAGGCCACGGCGGCCCGGCAGCAGGGGACGCCCGAAGCACCACGTTGGGGGAGGTCGGCACCCGACCATGCACGTCACGCACCTGTCGCTGGCCGACTTCCGCTCGTACGCCCGGGTCGAGGTCCCGCTCGACCCGGGCGTCACCGCGTTCGTGGGCCCCAACGGGCAGGGCAAGACGAACCTGGTCGAGGCGATCGGCTACCTCGCGACCCTCGGCAGCCACCGGGTGGCGTCGGACGCGCCCCTGGTCCGTATGGGAGCCGAGCGGGCGGTCATCCGGGCGCAGGTGAGGCAGGGCGAGCGCCAGCAACTCGTCGAGCTGGAGCTGAACCCGGGCCGGGCCAACCGCGCCCGCATCAACAGGTCCTCGCAGGTCAGGCCGCGTGATGTGCTCGGCATCGTACGAACGGTGCTGTTCGCGCCCGAGGACCTCGCCCTGGTCAAGGGCGATCCGGGGGAGCGGCGTCGCTTCCTCGACGAGCTGGTCACCGCCCGCTCGCCGCGCATGGCGGGCGTCCGCTCCGACTACGACCGGGTCCTCAAGCAGCGCAACACCCTCCTCAAGACGGCCGCGCTGGCCCGTCGCCATGGCGGCCGCACCATGGACCTGTCCACGCTCGACGTGTGGGACCAGCACCTCGCCCGCGCGGGCGCCGAGCTGCTCGCGCAGCGCCTCGACCTGGTCGCCACGCTCCAGCCGCTGACCGACAAGGCGTACGAGCAGCTCGCGCCCGGCGGCGGGCCGGTGGCCCTGGAGTACAAGCCCTCCGCGCCCGGCATCGTCGGCCAGGCACGCGAGGAGCTCTACGAGCAGCTGGTGACAGCCCTCACCGAGGCTCGCAAGCAGGAGATCGAGCGGGGCGTCACCCTTGTGGGACCGCATCGGGACGACGTGGTTCTCAAACTCGGTCAGCTGCCCGCGAAGGGGTACGCGTCACACGGCGAGTCCTGGTCGTATGCCCTGTCGCTACGGCTCGCGTCGTACGACCTGCTGCGGGCGGAGGGGAACGAGCCGGTGCTCGTGCTCGACGACGTGTTCGCCGAGCTCGACGCCCGCAGGAGGGAGCGCCTCGCGGAATTCGTGGCCCCTGGGGAGCAGGTTCTGGTGACCGCGGCGGTCGAGGACGACGTACCGGATGTACTGACGGGGACGCGGTACACCGTGTCGGACGGCACTGTGGAGCGCGCATGAGCACCGACGGATCCGCACCGAAAGCCTCCGGACCAGTGCCGCGGAAGGCCCCTGAGCCGTCCGGCGTGGACCTGGCGCGCGTGGCGCTGCGGGCTGCGAAAGAGGCGGCACGCGCGCGTGGGGATGCCGCTCAGCAGAAGAGGCAGGCTCGGCGCGGTGGCGGGCTGCGCTCCGGAGCGCGCGCCGACGGCCGCGACCCGATGGCGCTCGGCTCCGCCATCAACCGTCTGATCACCGAGCGCGGCTGGGAGACGCCGGCCGCCGTCGGCGGTGTCATGGGCCGCTGGCCCGAGCTCGTCGGCGAGGACGTGGCCAAGCACTGCGTCCCGGAGAAGTACGACGAGGACGAGCGGGTCCTGACCGTGCGCTGCGACTCCACGGCCTGGGCGACGAACCTGCGTCTGCTGGCTCCCCAGATCGTCGCGCGCCTCAACGAGGACCTCGGCCACGGCAGGGTGCGGCGGCTCCTGGTGCACGGTCCCTCGGGCCCTGCCCGGCGTTTCGGCCCGCTGCGCGCGCCCGGGAGCACGGGTCCCGGGGACACCTACGGCTGAGCCTCGCTGAGAAGCGCGGCCATGCAGTGACCGGATTCACACGGACGAATCCGTCACGGGATGGTTGGGGTCGATTTGATAGCTCTTCGACCGTCTGTTCGTGCCGGTTCTCGTGATCGCACGCGGTTGCGAGCGCCGCCCCCGTAAGGGAGTAGCGATGGGTTGACGCCCGGAAGCGCTGAGTGCCTCTGTGAGCCTCTTGGAGCCCCGTTCCGCATATGGGGAGTCGGCCGAGACCGGTTCAGGGCGGCACATGCGGACTCAGGTACCGGCAAACCCCCATCACTGTCAGCGCTACCGGTAGACTGGAGCCCAATCCCGCCCCACTTGTGGGGACCGCTTCGGAAACACCGTGCAACGCTGACAAAGGCTTCCACCGCAACATGCGGCAGTCATCCCGGCGAACCCGTCGGGAGCCTGGCTTGTGCTGTGCCAGAAAGGGCGCTTCGTGGCCGATTCCGGCAACCCCAACGAGAACATCCCGTCCACCGACGCCGGCGAGAACAGCGAGGGCAACGCCTCGTACGACGCCAGCGCCATCACCGTCCTCGAAGGGCTGGACGCGGTCCGCAAGCGGCCCGGCATGTACATCGGCTCGACCGGTGAGCGCGGACTCCACCACCTCGTGTACGAGGTCGTCGACAACTCCGTCGACGAGGCGCTGGCCGGCCACGCGGACACGATCGACGTCACGATCCTCGCCGACGGCGGTGTACGGGTCGTCGACAACGGCCGTGGCATCCCGGTGGGCATCGTGCCGTCCGAGGGCAAGCCGGCCGTCGAGGTCGTGCTGACCGTGCTGCACGCGGGGGGCAAGTTCGGCGGCGGCGGCTACGCGGTCTCCGGCGGTCTGCACGGCGTCGGCGTCTCCGTGGTGAACGCCCTGTCGACGAAGGTCGCCGTCGAGGTCAAGACCGACGGCTACCGCTGGACGCAGGACTACAAGCTGGGTGTCCCGACCGCCCCGCTCGCCCAGCACGAGGCCATGGAGGAGCACGGCACCTCGGTCACCTTCTGGGCCGACGGCGACATCTTCGAGACCACCGACTACTCCTTCGAGACGCTCTCCCGGCGCTTCCAGGAGATGGCGTTCCTCAACAAGGGTTTGACGATCAAACTCACTGATGAGCGCGAGTCGGCCAAGGCCACCGCCGGGGCGGACGAGGCGGGCGCCGACGAGAAGGACGAGGCCAAGACGGTCACATACCACTACGAGGGTGGCATCGTTGACTTCGTCAAGTACCTCAACTCCCGTAAGGGAGACGTGGTGCACCCCTCCGTCATCTCGATCGACTCCGAGGACAAGGAGAAGCTCCTTTCCGTCGAGGTCGCGATGCAGTGGAACAACGGCTACAGCGAGGGCGTGTACTCCTTCGCCAACACCATCCACACGCACGAGGGCGGTACGCACGAGGAGGGCTTCCGGGCCGCGCTGACGGGTCTGATCAACCGCTACGCGCGCGACAAGAAGCTGCTGCGCGAGAAGGACGACAACCTCACGGGTGACGACATCCGCGAGGGTCTGACCGCGATCATCTCGGTCAAGCTCGGCGAGCCGCAGTTCGAGGGCCAGACCAAGACCAAGCTGGGCAACACGGAGGCGAAGACCTTCGTGCAGAAGGTCGTGCACGAGCACCTCACGGACTGGCTGGACCGCAATCCGAACGAGGCCGCGGACATCATCCGCAAGTCCATCCAGGCGGCCACCGCGCGCGTGGCGGCCCGAAAGGCGCGCGACCTGACCCGCCGCAAGGGTCTGCTGGAGACGGCCTCCCTCCCGGGCAAGCTGAGCGACTGCCAGTCGAACGACCCCACCAAGTGCGAGATCTTCATCGTCGAGGGTGACTCCGCCGGCGGCTCGGCCAAGTCCGGCCGCAACCCGGAGTACCAGGCGATCCTCCCGATCCGGGGCAAGATCCTCAACGTCGAGAAGGCGCGGATCGACAAGATCCTGCAGAACCAGGAGATCCAGGCGCTGATCTCCGCCTTCGGCACCGGGGTTCACGAGGACTTCGACATCGAGAAGCTGCGCTACCACAAGATCATCCTGATGGCCGACGCCGATGTCGACGG
This sequence comes from Streptomyces acidicola, assembly GCF_009377235.1. GTDB lineage: Bacteria > Actinomycetota > Actinomycetes > Streptomycetales > Streptomycetaceae > Streptomyces > Streptomyces acidicola. The sequence goes on along the minus strand of NZ_VMNX01000088.1, from coordinate 10,690 downwards.
CCAGCACATCAACACCCTGCTGCTGACCTTCCTGTTCCGCTTCATGCGGCCGCTGGTCGAGGCCGGGCACGTGTTCCTGTCGCGTCCCCCGCTCTACAAGATCAAGTGGGGCCGCGACGACTTCGAGTACGCGTACTCGGACCGCGAGCGCGACGCACTGATCGAGCTGGGTCGCCAGAACGGCAAGCGCATCAAGGACGACTCGGTCCAGCGCTTCAAGGGCCTCGGCGAGATGAACGCCGAGGAGCTGCGCGTGACGACCATGGACGTCGACCACCGTGTCCTCGGCCAGGTCACGCTCGACGACGCCGCCCAGGCCGACGAACTGTTCTCCGTCCTGATGGGCGAGGACGTCGAGGCCAGGCGCCAGTTCATCCAGCGCAACGCCAAGGACGTCCGCTTCCTCGACATCTGAGTCGGTCTCCGCTGACCGCACCAGGAAGGATCTTCACCAGCAATGGCCGACGAGAACACTCCAGTCACGCCTGAGTCTTCCGAGGGCGAGACCATCCTTCGTATCGAGCCCGTCGGGCTCGAAACGGAGATGCAGCGCTCGTACCTCGACTACGCGATGTCCGTCATCGTCTCGCGCGCGCTGCCGGACGTACGGGACGGCCTCAAGCCCGTCCACCGCCGCGTCCTGTACGCCATGTACGACGGCGGCTACCGGCCCGAGAAGGGCTTCTACAAGTGCGCCCGCGTCGTCGGCGACGTCATGGGCAACTACCACCCGCACGGCGACTCCTCGATCTACGACGCGCTGGTCCGCCTCGCGCAGCCGTGGTCGATGCGCATGCCGCTGGTGGACTCGAACGGCAACTTCGGCTCTCCGGGCAACGACCCGGCGGCGGCCATGCGCTACACCGAGTGCAAGATGGCGCCGCTGTCGATGGAGATGGTCCGTGACATCGACGAGGACACCGTCGACTTCACGGACAACTACGACGGCCGCTCGCAGGAGCCGACGGTCCTGCCGGCCCGGTTCCCGAACCTGCTGATCAACGGCTCGGCCGGTATCGCGGTCGGCATGGCGACCAACATCCCGCCGCACAACCTCCGCGAGGTCGCGGCCGGCGCCCAGTGGTGCCTGGAGAACCCGGAGGCCTCCCACGAGGAGCTCCTGGACGCCCTGATCGAGCGCATCAAGGGCCCCGACTTCCCGACCGGCGCCCTGGTGGTGGGCCGCAAGGGCATCGAGGAGGCCTACCGGACCGGCCGCGGCTCGATCACCATGCGCGCGGTCGTCGAGGTCGAGGAGATCCAGAACCGCCAGTGCCTGGTGGTCACGGAGCTGCCGTACCAGGTCAACCCGGACAACCTCGCGCAGAAGATCGCCGATCTCGTGAAGGACGGCAAGATCGGCGGCATCGCGGACGTCCGCGACGAGACGTCGTCCCGGACGGGCCAGCGCCTGGTCATCGTGCTGAAGCGCGACGCGGTCGCCAAGGTCGTCCTGAACAACCTGTACAAGCACACCGACCTCCAGACGAACTTCGGCGCCAACATGCTGGCGCTGGTCGACGGCGTGCCGCGCACCCTGTCGCTCGACGCGTTCATCCGTCACTGGGTGACGCACCAGATCGAGGTCATCGTCCGCCGTACGCGCTTCAGGCTGCGCAAGGCCGAGGAGCGGGCGCACATCCTGCGCGGTCTGCTGAAGGCACTGGACGCCATCGACGAGGTCATCGCGCTGATCCGGCGCAGTGACACCGTCGAGATCGCGCGCGGGGGCCTGATGAGCCTCCTGGAGATCGACGAGATCCAGGCCAACGCCATCCTTGAGATGCAGCTGCGCCGTCTGGCCGCCCTGGAGCGCCAGAAGATCGTCCAGGAGCACGACGAACTCCAGGCGAAGATCCGCGAGTACAACGCGATCCTGGCCTCTCCGGTCCGCCAGCGCGGCATCGTCAGCGAGGAGCTGGCCGCGATCGTCGAGAAGTACGGCGACGACCGCAAGACCATGCTCGTCCCCTACGACGGTGACATGTCCATCGAGGACCTGATCGCCGAGGAGGACATCGTCGTCACGGTCTCGCGCGGCGGCTACGTCAAGCGCACCAAGACCGACGACTACCGCGCCCAGAAGCGCGGCGGCAAGGGCGTCCGCGGCACGAAGCTCAAGGAAGACGACATCGTCGACCACTTCTTCGTGTCCACCACACACCACTGGCTGCTGTTCTTCACCAACAAGGGCCGCGTGTACCGGGCCAAGGCGTACGAGCTGCCGGACGCCGGCCGGGACGCGCGCGGCCAGCACGTCGCGAACCTCCTCGCCTTCCAGCCGGACGAGGCGATCGCAGAGATCCTCGCCATCCGCGACTACGAGGCGACGCCGTATCTGGTGCTCGCCACGAAGGGCGGTCTGGTCAAGAAGACGCCTCTGAAGGATTACGATTCGCCGCGCTCGGGCGGTGTGATCGCGATTAACCTCCGTGAAAAGGAGGACGGTTCCGATGACGAACTGATCGGAGCCGAGCTCGTTTCGGCCGAGGACGACATCCTTCTGATCAGCAAGAAGGCACAGTCGATCCGGTTCACGGCCACCGACGAAGCGCTGCGGCCCATGGGCCGTGCCACCTCGGGTGTCAAGGGCATGAGTTTCCGTGAGGGCGACGAGCTGCTCTCGATGAATGTTGTCCGACCCGGTACGTTCGTGTTCACTGCCACCGACGGCGGGTACGCGAAGCGGACCCCCGTCGACGAGTACCGCGTCCAGGGGCGCGGCGGCCTCGGTATCAAGGCCGCCAAGATCGTGGAGGACCGCGGTTCTCTCGTCGGTGCGCTGGTGGTCGAGGAGACCGACGAGATCCTCGCCATCACGCTTGGCGGCGGTGTGATTCGTACGCGAGTCAACGAGGTCAGGGAAACCGGCCGTGACACCATGGGCGTCCAACTGATCAACCTGGGCAAGCGTGATGCCGTCGTCGGTATCGCACGTAACGCCGAGGCGGGACGCGAGGCCGAAGAGGTCGACGGCGAAGGCGCCGTGGGCGAGCCGGAGGCCGAGGGTGCCGCGACCACTGACACGGGCGAGGGCGAGCTGTCCTCGGCTGAGTAGCGCGAGGAGTGAGTCATCGTGAGCGGAGCCACGGGCCCCGGATCGACCGGTACCGGTACCCCCGGTACCGAAACGGACGGCGGCCGTGGCTCCGCCGAGGGTGCGATGGATTCGCACACGACCCAGCTGAAGGCGATCAAGCCGAGCGCGACGGACTCGCGCTCGCCCGACGCTCATGGATCCCAGGGGGGAACTGTGACGGACACCCGAGGCGCACAGAACCAGCAGTACGAGGCTGCTGGTGCGGGCCCGGCGGTTCCTGGTGCCCAGCCACAGCCGCAAACGCAGGTCCAGTCAGTGCCGCAGCCGGCCGGCATGCCGTCGAACCCCGGCCCGTCCGCCGCTGTGCCGTCGGCCTCGCCGCTCCCGGGGGAGCGGCAGCCGCAGCAGGCGGCAGCCCCCTACCACCCGCCGCAGGCCTACCCGGCGGAGGCTCCCAACGGTGCCGTACGCCGCCCGCGTACGGGTGCGCGCACCATGCCCCGCACCCGTAAGGCGCGTCTGCGGGTGGCCAAGGCCGACCCGTGGTCCGTGATGAAGGTCAGCTTCCTGCTCTCCATCGCGCTCGGCGTCTGCACGATCGTCGCGTCGGCGGTGCTGTGGATGGTCATGGACGCGATGGGCGTCTTCTCGACGGTGGGCGGCACCATCTCCGAGGCGACGGGCTCGAACGAGTCGAACGGCTTCGATCTGCAGGCGTTCCTGTCCCTGCCGAACGTTCTGATCTTCACGTCGGTGATCGCCGTTATCGATGTCGTCCTCGCGACGGCACTCGCGACGCTCGGCGCGTTCATCTACAACCTCTCCGCGGGCTTCGTGGGCGGCGTGGAGCTGACGCTGGCCGAGGACGAGTGACGAGTAACCGCACGGGACGCTGCCGCGGGGGGTGTTGCCCGATGACTCCATCGGGCGCCTTCCTCCCCGGTCGGCCCTCCCCGGGTATCGATTTTGGGACTGCCCTGGTCGTGCGCTAATCTTCAGGAGTCAGCGCGCGGGACACACCGCAGAGCGCGGCGGGGCTATAGCTCAGTTGGTTAGAGCGCATCCCTGATAAGGATGAGGCCACAGGTTCAAATCCTGTTAGCCCCACCAGTGACAAGACCCCCAACCAGTCATGGTTGGGGGTCTTTGACGTTTACGGCTGACATCAGCCCCTCGCACAGGCAGGGGGCAGTAGGGGGGGGAGGAGCCGTGCAGCTCACGGTGCACTGGTCGGACCTATGGGTGCCCGTTTCGATGATCATCCTGAGCGTCATCCTCAGCCGCATAACCAGTCGGCGGCGGCACAGGCGGCAGACAGTCGTGAGGCGGGGCCCACGGACTCACTGGGAATGGCTGCCGTTCATGGTCGGGGTGGTCGGAGTGCTCGGAGAGCTCTCGGTCCTTCTTGACGTACCCGATCCCTGGGCCACGATCTCTTTCGTGATTGCCCGTGCGTTCGCCCTCACCACCGTGTTCATGGCCGTCCGGGCAGTGTTCATCGTTTTCATACGCGGCACCCGGCACTTGTTCCGACGCCGAGGAACGGACACCAGTAGCTGACAGCAACCGCAGCAGATGCCGGAGGACCGGGGCGGACTCCAGCGACCACTCCCCAACGCCGCTTGATGTCATCTTCGAGCGCCGGCGGTCCCTCATGACGAAGACCCCCACCAGATCTGGTGGGGGTCTTCGTGTGTGGGCGGTGTACGCAAGTTCGCCCGTTCGCCCGTGGGTCAGGTGGGGCTAGGGAAGAGCCCCTGTAGGGAGGGCGGACATGACGGCGGCTGTGGGGATGGCCGCGAGGAGCCGTGTGGATGCGCGTTGGCGGCAGGCCGGGGCGGCGCCGTGGGCCTCGGCTTGGATGCGCTGCCTCATCGTGGGGGGCAGGAAGCGGCCGCGGGACAGGGCCCGGGTGGACAATGCCGGCGCCTTCACGGCCGGCGTGCTCTTGCAGGCCCGCTCGGTCTGCGGTACGGCCGCCGAGGCCTTGGTCGTGATGAGCCCAAGCGCCTTGCACAGCGCGAGGAAGGCGGTGACGACGGCGGTCCACAGTGACCTGACCTTGTTGCGGGCCATGACCTCTCACTTTCGGGTTGGGCGATTTGCGTACTTTCCTCATGATGTGTATGTGGGTCGAAAAGTGGTGGATCGACGCTCGTGGTGCGTAGCTCTTCGGATGAACACCACCCGGATGGGTGCAGAGAAGTGGCAAAGTTGGTAATGAGTGTGGTTTGCCAGTGAATGTCGCGCTTCGTGCGGCGTGATCGGCCTTTCATCGGAACGGCGACGTCCGGTTCTACTGCTGTGTGCCGGGCCGGAGTTGAGGGCCGATGCAGGTCACCGATCGATATCGATCGGTGTGTATAGTCGGGCGCCAGAGGTCCCCTACGTCAAGGAAAGACGAGGTAGCGCGGTGAAGAAGCTTCTCCTGGTCGCACTGGCCGCCATCGGCGGGCTCCTCGTGTACCGCCAGATCCAGGCGGATCGCGCCGAGCAGGATCTGTGGACGGAGGCGACTGACTCCGTGCCCACGGGTTCGTGAGTGTCTGCAGCTATCGACATCAGTCTCAGAGCAGACCCCGGCCGCCTCGCGGTCGGGGTTTTGTGTTCTCGGCCGTCCTGACCGCCTGGCTTGACTGCTTGTCCTGACCGCCTGGCTTGTTCGCTACTGTGACTTATTTGGTTGCAGAGGCAAAATTGTGGTCTTCGTAGAGGGGCGTTTCGGGTCCGCGTCCGCAGAGTGCGGGTGGCATGTCCTCCGGCGGGGCAGGATGGGCGGCGTCCGGGGCTACGACGAGGGGGTGGCGCGTGATGGGGCGGCGCACGGTCTGGTGGCGAGCGTTGGCAGTTGTGGGAGCGGCCCTGTGTGCGACGGCGGCGCTGCCCGCACAGGCCAGGGCGGCCGGTACGCCCGACCCGTACGCCTTCGCCGAGGACGCCACCAGGGTCGACGGCATGCCGAGCACCACCGGCGCCGTAATGCTCGCTCCCGGGAAGACGTACCGCAGCTCCATCCGTGAGGGCGGCAAGCTTTACTACCGCCTCGAACTCGGCGACGGGGCCAACGCGTACGTCTCCGCCACGGCCGTCCCCCGCCTGGGCAAGGCGGTCGGCTCGGCGGAGGGCGTCAAGGTGACCGTGCAGGACGCCAACGGCCACCGGTGCTCCTCCGAGACGGCGCGCTTCGGGCCCACCGGCAGCCCGCACCCCGTAACTGCCTGGGCGTCGCGCCAGATCGGCCGCGATCCGTACATGTGCCAGGAGGCCGGAACGTACTACGTGCTCGTCGAGCGCGTCGGGACGGTCACCTCCTCCGAGGGAGCACAGGGAACGCTGGGCACACAGGGATCGCAGGGATCGCGGGGCACACAGGGATCTCCGGACGGAGCCTGGGGACTGGAGCTCGGTTATGTAATGGAGCCACTCCCGAAACAGGCCGGTTCCACGAGCGCACCCGAGGTGTGGAACTCCGCGTCGCCCGCGGCCGTCACCGGCGACGCCAAGCGCCGCAGGGGCGGTTCGAGCTTCACGACGGCGAGCGCGGTGGCTCAGGGGGTCTGGGAGGACACGGACGGCATCCGGGCCGGGCAGACGCTCTATTACCGGGTGCCCGTCGACTGGGGACAGCAGTTGTACGCCACGGCCGAGCTGGGCAGTTCCAGCAGCGGCGACGACGGCTATGTGGGCAACGCGCTGGTCATGTCCCTCTACAACCCCGTACGTGGATTCGTGGATGACGCGACGGCCGGCTACGACGGCCGTCAGAGGTCCGCGGACCTGGACCCGCTGCCTCCCGTCCGCTATGACAACCGCTTCGCCCGCGACGACCAGATGAGCGGCATGCGGTTCGCGGGCTGGTACTACCTCGCCGTGCACCTCGGGGCGCCGGTCGCCGACCGGTTCGGCGACGGGCCGTTCGGGCTGACGCTGCGGGTACGAGTGACCGGTTCTGCGGCCGAAGGGCCGGGGTATCTGGGGACCTCCGATCCGGTGGGGGTGTTCGAGGTCACAGCCGAGGACCAGGAGACTGCCGAGAGCGGGTCGGTGGGTGGTGCGACGGGCGCCGGGGGTACCGGAGGCTCCGGGGGCGGCGAGGAATCCGGGACCACGGGGGCCTCGGACGGCGCTCAGGGCATCGGAGACGACGACACCGCGATGAAGCTGGTCGCCGTGACCGGAATCGGTACCGGGAGCCTGCTCGTCCTGGGACTCGGGGTCTGGACGGTCGTGGCGCGGCGGCGGACGGGAGTGGTGGCCGCCGAGCACGGGGTGGCGGTGAGGGGGCCGGGGCACGGGGCGCCACGGAGATAGACGGAAGCGGCGAGCTCGCAGGTCGAGCTCAGGTTGAGCTAACGGGTAGAGCTCGGGTCGAGCTCACAGGTAGAGCTCAGATCGAGCTTGCAGGCGGGCGTGCCGGGCGCCGGGCTGAGGCACCGACGGGCTGAGGTACCGGCTCGGCGAGGAAGGGCAGAGCCGGGTCCAGGGGCGAGCCGGAGGTGGGGCCGCGCTGGTCAGAGCTGAGCCAGGGCCCAGAAACCCACCGCGAAGCAGGCCAGCGCGAGCAGGAGGACCGGCACGGCCACCTTGGCGGGCGGGCCCGGGCGACGTCGCGAGATTCTTCTCGACCGACGTGGAACCTGCGGGGGTTGAGCGGTGTATGAACCAGTAGAGACGTAAGCGTGCTGCTGCACCGCGGTCGTCGGCGCCTGAGAGGGGTTCTCGGGGGACAGGTGACTCAAGGGCGGGTGCGGCTGGGGGGAGAGCACATGCGGGGGTTCGGAATGGTGCGGTGCGTAGAAGGGGGCCTGAGGGTCTTGGGGCGGCAGCGCGGTCGGCGTGGGAGGAGTGGGCGGCTGCTCGGGCTGCTGATGTGGGTGGTGCGGTGCCTGATGCTCCTCGTCACGCGTCGGCGCCTGGGCGGAAGCATCGGTCACCTGGCCCTGCGGCGGCGGGAGATGAAAGCTGCCGGTGTCCGACATCGTGGACGGCTGCACGGGCTCGGGGTCGCGCTCGGGGCGCGGCGGTACGGCGATGGGGCCGGACTCTGGCTGTACGGCACCCGGGGCACTCTCCGCATACTCGGGTCCGACCGGGCGCTCATGGGCTCCGGTGTCCACCGCGTACTCCCACTGCCCACCGTCTGAGCCGATCGGAGACGGTGCGTTCCGGGGCATGGGCGGTGGTGTGGACGGACGCCGGGGTATGGAGCCCGGCGAGGGAGACGGCGGCGCGGCTCCCATGCCATTGCCCGACGTCAGCGGCGGTGGCTCGGGCGGCGGCATCGGCGTGACATCCGAGCCGGCCGACGGTATGCCACCGGGGCCCGACCGCGGAGGTGGCGCGTCAGCGCCTCTGCCCGGCTCGGGAGTTGGCGAGAACGGGTTACTGCTGCCGGACCCGGCCGCGGGCCAGGAAGGCGTACCGGTGCCACTGTTCGTGTTCGAGCCCGCACCCGTGCTCGTACCCGGGCGGACGCCCGTGTCCAGCCCCGAGGCCCTCCTCAGGGGGCCGTTCGGTCCGAACCCCGTGGGAAGTGGACCGAGCTGGTCGAAGACCTCCACCAGCTCGTCGTCGGGGCCGGGCTCGGGAAGGAGTTCGGCGGCGGAGACGAGAGCCTTGCGGGCACCCGTGGCCGAGCGGAAGCGGGCGTTCGGGTCGGGCTGCAGAAGCGTGGCCACGACCTGCCAGAGAGGCTCCGGAACACCCTTCGGAGGCCCGGGCGTGCCCCTGTCGGCGAAGTACTCGATGAGTGCCTTGGCGTCCGGTTTGGCGCCCTCAAGGAGGTAAAGGGCCACCAGGCCCACGGCGAACAGGTCGGCGGGGAAGTCGGGCTCAGCGCCCAGCATCTGCTCGGGCGCGAAGTAACCGGGTGTCCCCACCACGTAGTCGGTCTCGGTCAGCCGGGGTTCGCCCAGGCGCATCGCGATGCCGAAGTCGGAGAGGCGGAGGTGCGGCCGGGCTGTGCCGGTGGCCTCCAGCAGAACGTTGGCGGGCTTGATGTCGCGGTGCACGACGTCCTCCGCGTGCACCGCGGCGAGCCCGGAGAGGAGCTGATCGAGGAGGGCGCAGACGAAGGCGGGCGGCAGTGGGCCGTAGTCGTTGACGAGGTTGACCAGTGAGCCTCCGGTGACCAGTTCCATGGTGAACAGAACCTGGTCGTCGTCGGCGGCCCAGCTGGTGGGCGCGAGCACATGGGGGTGATCGATCCGCAGGGCCTGTTCCCGTACGAAGCGCAGCAGGGAGTGTGCGTCGCGCTGCTGCAGAACCTTGGCCGCCACATAGCGGCGCCGGCGGTGGTCCCAGGCGCGCCACACGGCGCCGACCCCTCCGCGCCCGATCGGGTCGACCAGTTCGTACCGGCCGGCGAAGACCTCACCCATGGTTGTGCGTCGCTCCCCCTTCGGCTCCCCCCTCGGCTGGTTCCCAGGCGAGCGCTTTGGCTCCCTTCGGCCCGCTCGGGTGTTCGCGCATATTCGGCTTCCCTGCCGTGACGCGCATATTCGGCCTCCCGGATTCCGGGCCGCACGGGAACCCGCTGTCAGCTCCTTGCTACCTCTACCTGCTTCCGCTCACTGCTGCTTGCTCCAGTGCCGGTTCCCGTGCTCCGGCGACGTTGTCCACTGCTTCCGCCCTCGACTTTCCCGCCGGTCGTACTCCCGGTCGCCGAACCCTCCCCGGCGGCGACCGGGACTTGGGCTCAGTTCTGGTGGGTCTGATAGTGGGTGACCGCGTCGGAGGTGCGGCCGGCGCCGTACACCCGGAGGAACTCTGCCAGTTCCGGGTGGGTCGGGGCGAGGGTGTCCGCCGCCTCGATGATGTCTCCCGCGGCCGCCACCGAGCGCAGCAGCGACTGGATCTCGCGGACCACCCGCTTGACCGTGGGCGCCCCCGAACTCGTCGTCGACTGCGTGGTGTTATTGAGCACGGAGCCCCCCTGCGACTTCTTGATCTCGTCCATGCGCTCGGTCGCCTCGGCGGCGCTCACGCTGCCGTCAGCGACCTGCCCCGCAAGGTCCTGCAGCAACTGAACGCGCTGGACCACCGCAGGGTTGCCGATCTTGGCGCGCTGACCGCTCATCAGCTGCGACAGCATCGGCGCGGACAGCCCCAGAACCCCCGCCAGACGAGCCTGGTTGAGCCCCAGGTCGTCGATGAGCCTACGGAAGAGCGCCCCCAACGGCTCTCCGTACCAGTTCCGCTGCAGCTCCCGGGCTCTTGCGGTCGCTTCCTGTTGTGCGGCGTCCATTGCGTCTCCCCATCGCTTCCCCAAATACCGCGGTTCGCTCCAGCGAACCACGACGTGCATCTTACGGAGAGTGGTCGTTCACGGGGACCCCCAATCTTTTTGCGAGATCCCGGGGGTGACCCGGTACTCTGGTCTGCGGCGCCTCCCGGTGGCGAAATCCTCCGGGTGGATGCTGCCCTTCCGGGGCCTTAGCTCAGTTGGTAGAGCGCTGTCTTTGCATGGCAGATGTCAGGGGTTCGACTCCCCTAGGCTCCACACCACATGACCGGCCTGGTCGTCATCGGACGACCAGGCCGGTTTTTCTTGCGTCGGCCCCGCATCGGGCGGATGCCCGGGCTTCCGCGGTCCTGCGGCCGGCCCGTCGTGAACGCGAGCTGCGTCGGCGGAGGGGAGCGGAGGGGAGG